>NZ_CP073078.1:3417904-3722985 GCF_018135625.1 Phenylobacterium montanum | reverse complement strand
GATGTCGACCCGGTTGTTCCAGCGGTCGCCGACGAAAAGGCGGCCCTTGGAATCCATGGCCAGGGTGTGCGGCACGTCCATCTGGCCGGCCGCGGCGCCGGGTTCGCCCCACTGCGTCAAGAAGCGGCCATCGGGCGAGAACTTGACGATGCGGGCGACGTGCCGCTCTACATCATGGCCGTCGGCGACGAAGATGGTCCCGTCGGGCGCCACCAGCACCGCATTGGGCTGGGCGAAACTGTCCGGTCCGGCGACCGAGACCCCAGGCTTGCCGAGGGTGCGGATCAGCTTTCCATCCTGGCCGAATTCCAGGACGTCCGCGCCCTTGCCAGGCGCGGCGTGGCCGTCGGTGATCCAGATATGGTCCTGGGCGTCGATGAACAGGCCGTGCGGGAACAGCAGCATGCCGCCGCCGAAAGCCCTGATGAAGCGGCCATCGGAGGCGAACTCCATGATCGGGTCGAGCGTGCTCCCCGCGCAGTCGTTGGCCCCGCAGCGGTCGGCGACCCATATGTGGCCCTGGCTGTCCACCGCCACGGCGCTGGTCGAGCCCATGGCCCGCCCAGGCGGCAGTTGCAGAAACCCGGTCTCGGTCACGTAGGGGTTGGGCGCGTCATTGGCGCCTGCAGGGGTGTCCGCCGCCGCGGCCGAGACTGGCGAGGCCGGCGCCGCCCGCGCCTGGGGCTTGAAGGCCTCGATACGAACGCCAGCCAGCACCTCGGCCCGGCGGTCCAGCTCGCCCTGGCCGGCAGGAAAGCCGTTGAACTTCAGGACATAGGCCAGGATGTCGGCATAGGACTGGGCGTCCAGCGATTTGGGCGCGTCCAGCGGCATGGTGGTGCGGACCCGATCGAACAGGTCGCCCATGGTGAGCCCGCTCCAGCTGGACAGGAACTCCGGCCCGGCCAGGGGCTTGGCCTCGCCGGTGCCGGTGAGTTGCGGGCCATGGCACTTCATGCAGCTGGCCGTATAGGCGGCCTGACCCCGCTGGGCCTGGGCCTCGGTATAGATCCCGTCCCAGGTGGTCTTGGAGCCGTCCTCGGCCAGGGGCGCGCGCACCACCAGGGCCAGCACCCCCGCCGCCGCCGCGCCGCCGAGCGCGACGGCCTTCGCCAGGCGTTTCATGCGCACCGTCCTACTTGTCGGCCGCCGGCAGGGCATAGGCGATATATTCGCCCGAATAGTTGCCGCCCGAGACCGCCACCACCAGGAACTGCCGCCCGTTCACCGTATAGGTCATGGGCGAGCCGCTTTGGGGCGCGGGCATCCACACCGTTCCGACCTCCTTGCCGTTGGTCTTGTCATAGGCCCTGAGCATGGCGCCGCGCGGATGCTCCGGCGTGGTGGTGACCATGGAGTCGCCCGCGATCACCAGCGACTTGGTCACCAGCGTGCCGATGGTGTAGCCGGTCTGGCCGGTGCGCGGGACGTTGAGCCCCTTCAGCACCGGGTTGTTGCGCACGAAATCCGGCGTTTCCCCATGCGGGATCTGCCAGAGGATGTCGCCGGTATCGAGGTTGATGGCGCTGATGGTCGAATAGGGCGGCTTCAGGATCGGCAGGCCGTCGACGTTCAGGGTGTGATAGCCGCCGCCGGTGGGGATCTTGGATGGCGGCGGAGCGTCGGCGCCGGCGTTCTCGCCCGGCCCGCGGATCATCTGCACCGCCTGGCCGGCCTCGCCCACCACCCAATCGATGTCGCTCATGCCGGGCGGCGGCTTCTGCATGCCGATGGATTCGATGCAGGAATTGCAGGCGTAGACATAGGCGATGTGGGTTTCGGGGTCGAAGGACCCGCCCGGCCAGTTGGTGCCGCCGGAGGCGGACATGTTGAGGGTCCCCAGCGGCCCCGGCAGCTTGGAAACCACCGGCGGGGTGAAGACGGGGCCCATTTTGTAGTTCTTGACCACCTCCATCGCCTTCTTGTGCAGATCGGGGGTGAAGTCGATCAGGTCGGCCTCGGAAACGCCGTTGCGGGTATAGGCCTTGGGCTTGGTCGGGATCGGCTGGGTCGGGGCGTACCACTCGCCCGGCACGTCGCCCTTCGGCACCGCCGTCTCCGGCATCGGCCAGACCGGCTTGCCGGTGGTGCGGTCAAACACATAGAGGAAGCCCTGCTTGGTCGGCTGGGCCAGGGCCTTGATCGGTTTGCCGCCGACCGTGATGTCCATCAGCAGCGGAGCCGAGGAGTTGTCGTAGTCCCAGATCTCGTGATGGATCTGCTGGAAGTGCCACTTGCGCTCGCCGGTGGTCAAGTCGACCGCGACGATGCTGTCGCCGAACAGGCCTGCCCCCGGCCGCTGGCCGCCATAGAAGTCGCTGGTCGGCGATTCCACCGGCAGATAGACCAGGTTCAGCGCCGGGTCGGCCGACATCTGGGTCCACACCGCGGTGTTGCCGGTGGTGTCCGCCGAACCCTTCAGCCAGGTGTCGTAGCCGAACTCGCCCTTCTTCGGGATGGTGTGGAAGGTCCACAGCCGCTTGCCCGTATGCACGTCGAAGCAGCGCACATAGCCCTTGTTGTTGTTCATGTGCTCGGGCGTGAAGCCTTCGCGGAAGGCGGTCCCGACGATCACCTTGTCGCCGACCACCAGCGGGGTCGCATGCAGGCCCGCCTCGCCGGTGGTGATGTCGGGGCGGATGGTCTGGTCGAAGTCGAGCTTCAGATCCACCACGCCATGATCGCCGAAGCCCGGGACCGGCTGGCCGGTCTTGGCGTCGAGGGCGATCAGCCGGTAGCCCGGCGTGACGTAGAGGATCCGCTTCTCGTCGCCGTCGCTCCAATAGGCGAGGCCGCGGCCGGAAAGTTGCCGCGGCGCGGCGGCCCCGCGCGCGCCTTCATGCTCACCGTGGACCCAGAGCAGCTCTCCGGTGGCCGCATCGAGGGCGATCACCGCGCGCCTGGTGCCGGCGGTGGTGTAGAGCACCCCGCCCACCTCCAGCGGCGTGCCCTCCAGCTTGAACTCCGGCCGGTTGCCCAGGCTGTCAGTCTTGAACCGCCAGGCCACTTCCAGCTTGGAGAAGTTGGCGGCGTTGATCTGGTCCAGCGGCTTGTAGCGGCTGCCGGAGAGATCGCCGGCATAGGTGGTCCACTCGACATCTCCCGTCGCTGGCGCAGCCGTCTGGGCCAGGGCCGTGGTCGCGAACAGGGCGGCCGCGAGGCCCCCGAACAGGGTCGCTTTCATACGCTTCTTCCCCCTCGATCACGAAGCGTGATCGAATCTAGAGTTGAGAGCGGGATGCGGGCGGAAAACCGCATTGCACTTTTCCTCATCCCGCTCACCCGGGCCTTTGGTCAGGCCAGGTTCTTCATCTGGTCGAGCGCGGCCCGCAGCATGGTCTTCTGCTGGTCGGTGGCGTCCGCGTGCGGCGGGCGCTGGTAGAACTGCGGCGCGCCCATCTGGACGCTGAGGGCGTATTTCATCGGCCCGAAGGAATAGATCCCCGCCTCGCGCATGGAAGCCTCGGCGGCGCGAAGCCGCGCCAGGGCGGGCTTGTAGTCCTGCTTGGCCCTATAGGCGGTGAACACGTCGGCGCACTGCTTGGTGAAGACATTGCCCTCCATCAGGATGGCGCCCATGCCGTGCTCCAGGGCGATCTCCAGGTTGTTGCCGGTGCCGCTGCGCATGTTCAGCTCGGGGAAGGCCGCAACAAAGGCGGCGTAGCCGGCCGGATCCCCGGTGGAATCCTTGATCCCCGCCAGGTTCGGATAGTGCATCAGCGCCCGGATCAGGTCGTGTGAGATCTTCACATGGCTGTTGCCGGGGATGTGGTAGAGGTTGATCGGGATCCGTACCTGGTCGAACAGCATCGAATAATAACGGACCAGGCCCTCGGTCGGCGGGTCCGGATAGTAGAACGGCGGGATCACCAGAAGCCCGTCGGCGCCGTGGTCCTGGGCGTGCTGGGCCAGCTCCAGGGTCTCAGGGAAGTTCGGCGTGCCGGGGCCGACGATGATGTTCATCCCCAGCTTATCCTTCAGCGCCGTCTCGGCGATCAGCTTGCGCTCGGCCACGGAGAAGGACGGGTACTCGCCGCTGGTGCCCAAGACCACGATGCCGTCGGCGCCCTGGTGCTTGAACCAGGCCAGCACGTCGCGGAAGGCGCCGGGATCGAACTTCAGGTTCTTGTCGCAGGGGGTGATCGCCGCGGTCCAGAACAGGGTCTTGACCGGGCTGCCGAAATCACGGGCCGCCGCGGCGGTTCCTGCACCCGCCAGAGCTGCGACCGCCGCCGCTCCCGCCGCCAAACTCATAGCTTCTCTGCGCGTGGTCTCCATGGCGCCCTCCACCGTTCCTTCCCATCGGTGACCACTTGTCCGCGCCGGTCCTCGTGGCCGGCGCGCCCGGGTCATCTCGTGTGACAGTTTTGCTCAATAGTTGGGCAAAGCAATCGGATTCGGATTTCTCCCCTGCAATACCTGTCAGAGCGGCCCGCCATATTGGGTAGCCGTGCCCGCGACCACGTACCAGGTGACGAACAGGCTGCAGATCAGGGCGCCCGGGAGCGCCGAGCCCGTACGACGGGCGGTGAAGGCGGCGATCAGCCCGACCACGGCCAGGACGGGCAGGAACTGCAGCGAGATGATCGCATTCAGCGCCTCCATCGGGACCGGCAGGTGTCCGGTGAGAAACAGCGGGACGTATTGCGCCACGACGAAGATCAAAAAGCCCAGGCTCATGGCCCCGATGGCCGTGGCGTAGGTCGCGAGGCGCCCGTCTCCGCGCACGGTCAGGCTGCGCTGCAGGGCGCTGAGGCTGACGAGGAAGAAGGCGGTGAAGGGGACCAGATAGGCCAGGAAAGCCTTGAACTGGGCGAGGCTCAAGAGCTTCAACGCCACGATCCAGAAGCGGAAGTCGAGCTTGAACAGGAAGTCGGCGGCCAGGAGCGCTGCGTAACCGGTCCCTACCGTGGCGAGTGCGATCCCCATCGCCGCCGGCCAGCGGTCCGGCGCGCTCTTATCCCCGCGCGGCAGCATCAGGCCCAAGAGCAGGGTGATGGCGGCGTTGAGCAAGGCCCAGGTCAGGATCTGGTTGGTGATGCTCTGGGGGAACAGCACGTTCGGCTTGAAAGCCTGGGCGCCGATGAACATGAAAACGTAGAAGCTGATCGCCGGGATCGCGGTGGTCAAAACGAAGGCGGCCCACCAGGCCCCGTCCCGTCGCTCCCGCGCCCCGGCCGCCGGCTGGGCCAAGACGGCGAAGGCCGGCAGGCCCAGGAGCAGGTCGAAGGCCCCCAGCATCAGGGCGACGACGCCGAGAAGGGCGATTCCCGTCCCGATCTCTTTCAACAGCCAGATCTGGTCGCTGGCCGGACGCGGGGTCCCGCCCTTCAGGGTATGGGCGAACCAGTCGGTGGCGTCGCCGATCGCCTCGGGCGAGAAGTGGTCGCCCGGATGGGTGGTCCGGGGCTGGTAGAGCCGTCGCGCGGTTCCGGCGGCCAGATCGCCATAGTCACGGCCTGTGATAACCGGCGCTGTAGCCCCGAACAGCTGCATCAGCTTGGGGCTTTCGCCGACACGGCCGGGCTGCAGGGTGTTCCACATCAGCCAGCCGAACTCGTCATAGCGGCTGAACACCACAGCCAGGTTGCGCGGCCAGCCGGGCGTTCCGGGGGCGGCGAAGGGCAGGCCGGTCGAGGAGCCCTCCAGCACCGCGGCGCGATAGCCGTCCGGCATGGCCTTGGCGGCGGCGAGGATGGTCCAGCCGCCCATCGAATGGCCTTCCAGCCCGATATTGGCTGGATCGACGACATCGAGCCCGCGCAGGTATTTCAGCCCATCCGGCCCACCGAAGCCGTTCTGGCCGGCGAAGCCGCCGCTGTAGCCGTGGCCGGTCTGGTCTAGCGCCAGCACCACATAGCCGCGGCGGGCGAACTCGATGGCGAAGCCATCTTGGGTCTCGCGCGAATTGATGTAGCCGTGCACCGCTAGGACGCCTGGCGCCGGGGTCTTCGGCGTGGCGTTGGGCGGGATGTAGAGCAGGGCGCTCATCGGCGCGCCGCCGGTCCCGGTGAAGCGCACGTCCTCGATGCGCACCCCGCCGGCGGTCTGGGTGAAATGGGCCAGAAAGCAGCCCGACAGGATCGCCGCGCAGCCGGCCAGAAACAGCGCCCAGGATCGCTTCATCACCGCCCCTCCCCCGCGCCGCTCATTTTTGATCTGGGGTCCCGTTTTCGGCCCCGCGGCGGCAAGATTACAGATGATCACAATGCGTCGCGGCGGGAAATCCCCTCACGCGGCCGAGAACGGGCAAGGGAGGGAAGAATGGGGCCTTGGGCGCCGACGCTCGAGTCGCTGAACGCGCGGCCGCTGCCGGCCTGGTACGACCAGGCCAAGTTCGGGATCTTCATCCACTGGGGCCTGTGGGCCATTCCGGCCTTCGCCGCCAGGCTGGGTTCGATCTCCGACGCGTTCAAGACCGACTACGACCGCGCGGTGGCCATGACCCCCTATACCGAGTGGTACGCCAACGCGATCAAGGTGCCCGGCACGCCCTCGGCCGAGTTCCATGCAAAGACCTATGGCGCGGCGCCCTACGAGGCGTTCCGGGAGCCGTTCATCGAGGGGCTGAAGGCGTGGGACCCGGCCGCCTGGGCCGAGAGCTTCCGGAACGCCGGCGCGCTCTATGTGGTGCTGGTGACCAAGCACCATGACGGCTTCTGCCTCTGGCCCAGCGGCGTGCGCAATCCCAAGCAGACAGGCTGGAGCACGACGCGCGACATCGTCGGGGAGCTGGCCGCGGCGGTCCGCGCCCAGGGGATGCGGTTCGGGGTCTATTATTCCGGCGGCATCGACTGGACCTTCAACCGCCGCCCGATCCTGACCCTGGCCGATTTCATGGGCTCTCTGCCCGGCGGCCGCTATCCGGCCTATGCCGAGGCGCAGACCCGCGAGCTGATCGAGCGCTACGAGCCCAGCGTGCTGTGGAACGACATCGCCTGGCCCACCGACCAGGCCCGGCTGAACGCCCTGTTCGCCGACTACTACAACGCCGTCCCCGAGGGCGTGGTGAACGACCGCTGGCGCGCCGCCGACCTGGCCAGCCTGGCGCTCCGCCTGAAGCCGGCGCGGCGGGCGCTGGACGCTCGGATCAAGAAGAGGATGCTGGAAAGTCCCGACGCGGTTCAGGGGATCATTCCCCCGCCCGTGCCGCACAGCGACTTCCGCACGCCGGAATATGCGCGCTTCCCCGACATCCAGGCCAAGAAGTGGGAGGCGACGCGCGGCATGAGCCATTCCTTCGGCTTCAACCGCAACGACACCGAGGACGACTACGCCTCGTCCGAGACCCTGATCAGTGACTTCATCGACGGGGTGGCCAAGAACGGCAACCTGCTGCTGAACGTCGGCCCGATGGCCGATGGGACCATCCCGGAACCCCAGGCGCGGCGGCTGAAGGCCTTCGGCGACTGGCTGGGCGCGCACGGCGAGGCGATCTATGGCTCGCAGCCCTGGGTCCGGGCCGAGGCGGTGACCGACCAGGGCATGCCGGTCCGGTTCACGGTCAAGAGCGGCGACCTCTACCTGACCCTGCTCGGCCGTCCGACCGGCGAACGCATCCTGATCCGCGACCTGACCCTGGCCGGCGAGGTCAGGCGCCTGGACAGCGGCGCGCCGGTTCGACTGGTCCAGGCCGGGCCGGACCTGGCGCTCGACTTCGCCCGCCCGCTGGACGGCGCCTTCGCTCCGGTGATGCGGATCAGGGGCGCGGTGGCCTCAGGGCTCGGGTGAGATCCGCACCAGAAGCTTGCCGTCGTGGTCGCCGGTGAACAGCCGGTTCAGGGCCGATAGCGCGTTCTCCAGCCCGTCGACCACGTGCGCCTTCCACTTGATGCGCCCCTGCAGCACCCACGGAGCCAGCTCGGCGATCGCTTCGCCGAACCGCGGCATGTAGTCGATGACGATGAAGCCCTTCACCGTCAGGCTGCGCATCAGGATGCGCCCGAAATCGCTCGGCCCCGGCATGGTCTCCCGGCTATTGTAGCCCGAGATCATGCCGCAAAGGGCCATGCGGCCGAACTTGTTCATGCGCGAGAACACCGCGTCCATGATCTCGCCGCCGACGTTCTCGAAATTGACGTCGACGCCATTCGGGCACAGCCGGTCGAGGGCCGCGCCGACATCGCCGGCCTTGTAGTCGATGGCGCCATCGAAGCCGAGCTCCTCGGTCAGCCAGGCGCACTTCTTCGGCCCGCCGGCGATTCCGATCACCCGCGCGCCGCGCAGCTTGCCGATCTGGCCTGCGATCGAGCCCACCGCCCCGGCGGCGGCCGAGACCACCATGGTCTCGCCGGGCTTGGGATCACCGATGAACACCGTGCCGCAATAGGCGGTGAGCCCGGTCAGGCCGAGAACGCTCATCATGGCGGTCAGGGGCGCGCCGGGCGGCGGGGCCATGGGCCGCGCCATGGTTTCATGGGCGATGGTGTAGGCCTCCCAGGCGCCGAGGCCGGGCGAGGCGATGTCGCCCGGCTTGAAGTGGGCCGAGCGCGAGGCCTCGACCACCCCGATGGTCCCGCCGCGCATGGGAGAGCCGATCTCCACCGGCGGCATGTACTGCTCCATGTCGCTCATCCAGATCCGGTTGGTCGGATCCAGCGACAGATAGACGTTGCGGATCAAGACCTCGCCCTCGGCCAGGTCGCGCACCGGCTCGGCCACATAGTCGAGGTCGGTGGGCTTGATCTCGCCGTGCGGCCGATGGCGCAGCACCCAGCGGTGGTTGGTCAGGCTCATGGCGCGTCTCTCCTGTCGGCCGGCTTTTGCGGAACCATAGCCGGCGCCCTTGCGTCAGCATCAAGGACAATGAATGAAGTCCCTGCCTGCCCGACGGAGAAACCTATGACCCAGACCCATTTCGACAGCGCCATCGAGGATCTGGGCGAGGCCCTGGCCGGGCCGTGGCGGGCGCCGCGGCAGATGCTGGCGGCCCAGGAATACGACCACCACGCTTCGATCCATGACGACGCCACGGCGCAGAAGCTGGGCTTCAAGGGCGGCACGATCGAGGGGCCGACCCATTTCAGCCAGTTCGCGCCCTTGGGCGAGGCGGCCTGGGGCCAGCGCTGGTTCGAGCAGGGCTGCATCTCGGCCCACTATCGCAACGCCGTGTTCGAGGGCGAAGAGGTGCGCGCCATCCTGGAAAAGCCTCGGGCCGGCGCGGCCCACGTGGCGATCCGCATGGAAAAGCGCGACGGGACCGAGGTTTTGCGCGGCACGGCGTCGGTCGGCCCCGACGCCGCGCCGACCGCTCTGGAGGTGCGGCTGGCGGGCCTGGAGCCCCTGGCCGACCCGGTGATCCTGCGCGAAGTCCACGTCGGCATGAAGACCGGGCGCCAGAGCGTCGCCATGGGCATGGACCAGCACATGGGCGCCCTCTACCCCTTCAGCCTGGCCGACAAGCTGAAGGTGATCACCGAACCTTCGCCGCTCTACGCTACCGGCGAGGGCTCGCCCTTCGGCCGGCCGATCATCCCGATGGAGATGATCAGCGTACTGCTCCAGCACACCGCTCGGCAGGACGGCTTTCCGACCCGCGGGCCGGTGGTGGGCCTGTTCGCCGACCAGGAGATCCGTCTGGTCGAAGGGCCGCTGTTCGTCGCCGAGGCCTACGAACTGGAGCGCGAGATCGTCGCCCTGTCCGGCAGCCGCCGCACAGAGAGCCTGTGGGTCAAGACCCGGCTCTATGCGCCAGGGAGCGATCGGGTGCTGGCGACGATGCTGCTGAACGGGGCGTCGATGAAGGAATCCTACGCGCCCTATGCGGAGGAACACGCGGCGCTGTACGGCGGCTAAAAGCGGGTCGCTCCGTTCGACTCCACGACGTCGCAGGCGGCCAATGGCGCGCCCGCTTCGTGGGCGGCGACACGGCAGGAGACCGTCTGGGCGAACAGGGCCTGGGCGCCGCCATGAGGGCCATTGGCGGGCCTCAGTTTCAACCGCAGCCATTCCTGGGGCAGGGGGCCCAGCGCGACGCACAGGGTCCGGGCGTCGATCACCTGCAGCACCGGCCCGCGCACCAGGGCGCCGGCGGCCGGGGCCTTGGCGCCGCAGGATACGGCCGTCTGGGCCGCTGCGGGCGCCGCAAGGCCGGTGGTTAATGCGAGGGCGGTGGCTGCGAAATGGCGAAACATGACGGCGTTCCCCGACGGCCGGCGACGCTGCGAGATCGCACGGGGCTGTGACGGGCTCTATGACCGAGGTCACTCCATGATCGTGCGAGGAACCGTGTCCCGCCGCTCGCGATCGAACACCACCGCGCCGGCCTTCAGCGCGGTCAGGCGCTCGCGGATATGGAAGGCGGCCGCATCGGCGGTCATCTCGATCTCGACCCGCTGTTCGCAGTCCCACTCGCCCCGGCGATAACCGCTCCCGCCCGCCGTCACGGCCGCCCCCGGCGGTGAAGGTCGGCGGTTCGCGCCGACTGGGGATCATGCGCGATTTGTGTCGCCTCGCTTCAGCCTGTCACCCGCCCGGGCCTGGCTTCCCGTCGCAGCCGACCTGCGCTATGCATCGCCCATGGCCGCAACCCGCACCATGACCGTAACCCAGCAGCAACAGGACCAACGGGTCCTGGCGGTGCTGGCGCATGCGGTCGGGGTGGGGTGAGCCAGGCGCGCAGACCGGCGCCGTTCAGTTCCATCACCGAGTTCAACGCAAGGCCAAGCCCCGCCCCCTTCGGCGGGGTCTTTGCATTGCGCGCCCCGCCGGACCCCAACCCGAAAAGGAGTTCGACATGACCAAGGACTACAGCGCCCATTTCGACAGCGAGGCCGAGATCGCCGAGCTGGCCGAGGGCATGATCGC
Organism: Phenylobacterium montanum; assembly: GCF_018135625.1. Taxonomy (NCBI): domain Bacteria; kingdom Pseudomonadati; phylum Pseudomonadota; class Alphaproteobacteria; order Caulobacterales; family Caulobacteraceae; genus Poindextera; species Poindextera montana. Next base: position 3,712,179 of record NZ_CP073078.1, on the reverse strand, counting down.
CTGCGTGCTGCCCAAGGAGAAGTGGACCCATGCGGCCCATTTCGCCACGGCGGCCTGGATCATCCGCCGACGCCCGGACCTGGACGCCGCCCGCGACATGCCCCGGCTGATCGCGGCCTACAACGAATCCCGCGGGGGGAGGAACACTGACACGGAGGGCTATCACGAGACCATCACCCAGGCCTCGGTCCGCGCCACCCGCGCCTTTCTGGACGGCCTCTCGTCCAGTGTCCCGCTGCACGAGGCGGTTAACGCCATGCTGCTCACCCCGCTCGGCCGGCCGGACTGGATCCTGGCCTACTGGTCCAAGGATCTGCTGTTCTCGGTCGGGGCCCGGCGCGGCTGGGTGGAGCCGAATCTGCAACCGCTACCGTTCTGAGCCTCACCCCCCTATCTGAGGCGTGATATCGGAGGCCTCATGAAACTCGGCATCCTCGAAACCGGCGCGCCCCCCGAAAAGCTGCGCGAGCAGTTCGGCGACTATCCGTCGATGTTCGCCAGCCTCTTGGGCGAAACCGTGCAGGTCACCGCCTATGACGTGACCCGCGGCGCCCTGCCGAAGTCGGCGGGCGAACAGCAGGCGTGGCTGGTCACCGGCTCGGCGGCCGGGGTCTATGATCCCCTGCCCTGGATCGGGCCGATGATGGAATTCCTGCGCGAGGCCAAGGGACAGGCGCCCATGGTCGGCATCTGCTTCGGCCACCAGGCCATGGCCCAGGCCTTCGGCGGCCAGGTGGTCAAGTCGCCCAAGGGCTGGGCGATCGGCCTCAATCGCTACGATGTGGCCGAGCCGGAGCCGTGGATGGACCAGGCCCCGACCATCGCCATCCCCGCCTCGCACCAGGACCAGGTCGTGCGCCTGCCGCCCGGCGCCAGGGTCAGCCTGGCCTCGGGCTTCACCCCCTATGCGGGCCTTTCCTATGACGACGGCCGCTCGATCTCGTTCCAGGGTCACCCGGAGTTCGACCCGGCCTATGCCGCCGCCCTGATCCAGGCGCGCCGCGGCAAGACCTATGACGACGAGACCGCCGACGCCGGCCTCGAAAGCCTGTCGCGGCCCAACGACCGCCAGCGGGTCGGCGACTGGATCCTGAAGTTCCTGCTGCAGGCGGGTTAGGCGCGGGAAGCCGTCGCCTAGATCACGATGAATTCGGATCGAATCGATTCGAATTCATGAAACGTGATCAATTCTGAAAGTTTGGAGCGGGATGCGGGCGGAAAACCGCTTCGCACTTTTCCTCATCCCGCTCTACCCCACCAGCCGCGCGCTGATCCGCTCGCGCAGGGCCTGATCGACCCCCAGCACCGCCTCGAGATAGGCGTCGAGGTCGCCGTGCGCAGCCTCGATCGCGGCCAGGGCCTGCAACAGATAGGCTTCGTCCACCCCCATGGCCACGCGCACGGCGGCCTCCGAGGGCTCGCGCCCGGCGCCTTCCGAGATCGCCTGGACCATCAGCGGCATGCGTTGCTCGAAACTGATCGCCACATTGGTCAGGAGGTAATCGGCGATCAGATCCTCCCGGCTCACCCCCGTCAGGTGGTGGGTGAGGGCGGCCAGCAGGCCGGTGCGGTCCTTGCCTGCGGCGCAGTGGATCAGCACGGCGCCGTCCGCCTCGCCTAGGGCCTGGAAATAGCGGGCGTAGAGGTCGACGTGGCGCGGCTCGAACGGGGCGTTGCGATAGTAGTCCATCAGATATTGGCGGAACGCCTCTTCGCTGAGGTCCGACTGGCGCACAAAGCTCCACCAGGGATCGTCGTCCACATCGCCGAGATCGCTCTCGATGACCTGGCCGTCGAAGCCCTGCGGCCGGCGCGAGGGCTCGCGGCGACGCTCGTTCGGGCGGCGCAGATCGACGATCACGGCGATGCCGAGGTCGGCCATGGCCGCGAGGTCGGCGTCGGTGGCGCGGCCGTGGTGGGCGGAGCGGTAGAGGCGGCCGCGGCGCAGGGTCCCGCCGGACGTGGTGGCGTAGCCGCCATAGTCACGGAAGTTGAGCACGCCTTCGAGGGGGAGGATACGATCGGTCATGCCTTTCCGGTTAGCGCCGGAACGTGACAGAATCCAGGTCGCGGTGCGCGAGGCGCCGATCTTCCACGAAGGCGAGACGATCTTGAGCGATTCCGTCCAGCGCAGCTTCGCCAGTTTCGATCGCCAGCCGATCGCCTATCACGTCCTCGGCGAGGGCCGGCCGACCCTGATGATCCACGGCTTTCTGGCCGACGCCGAACTGAACTGGTTCCTGCCGGGATTGGCGGCGGCCGTAGCTGGCCTGGGCCGCCAGGTGATCGCCCCGGACCTGCGCGGCCATGGCGCCTCTGCGGCGCCGGAGGCGGCGGACGGCTGGCCGCCGGACGTGCTGGCGCGCGACCAGGAGGCGCTGGTCGCCGAACTCGGCCTGACTGACTACGACCTCGTCGGCTATTCGCTGGGCGCACGCACAGCGGTGAGGATGATGGTGCGTGGCGCGCGGCCGGCCAAGGCGGTGCTGGGCGGCATGGGGGCCAGCGGGGTAATGGAGGCCGGCGCCCGGGCGGCCATGTTCGAGGACGCCATCCGCAACGGCCCGGACGCCGCCGACCCCCGCTCCGGGCGCCGGGTCCAGGCGATGATGCAGCAACGCGGCCTGAAGCCCGCAGCCATGCTGGGGGTGCTGGCGTCCTTCGTCGCCACATCGGCCGAGGACATCGCCGGCGTGGCGGTCCCGACGCTGGTGGTCAGCGGGGCCGAGGACCACGACAACGGCTCGGCCGAAGACCTGGCCGCGCTGCTGCCCCATGGCCAGGCGAAGATCGTCCGGGGCGATCACATCTCGGCCGTGGCCGATCCCAGCCTGGCGGCGGCGATCACCGACTTCCTGCGCGCGTGAGGTTTCCGGGCCCGAGCAACTGAACGCGGTACACTATCGCCGGAAGGGTATTTCGCAGTATTTCAGGTTGTGCCGGAGCGCCTCTACTCCGGCTTGGCCAGCCGAAAGCCCGGATCAGGCAGACAAGGCGTGCGATCAGGTCGCAGTATTAAGCAGATATCAGCATTCGCAGACTCAGCTAGAAGGGGTGACTGCGCTAGATCGGGACTCGCTCAGCCCCGCCAAAGAATAGGCCGCACGGCGACTTTGCGGGTGATGGGCGACCCCAGTGGAGGGATCGTCAGTGGCGGCGTCGGCGTGCCTGCGTATCCTGTTGGACATCAGCGACGAAAAGCTGGCCCGGCTCGACGCCCTGGGGCCGCTGGTCACCCGGGTCACCAACGCCTTCCTGCAGGCCCGCTGGGCGCCGCCTAAGCGGTTCGTGGTCCTGACCCCCTATTCCTTCATGCTGACCGACCCGCAGACCCATGAGCTGGACGTCATGCGGCTGCAGCAATTGGCGGCCGAGCTGAAGCAGCAGCTGTTCGGCTCCAGCGACACCGGCGAAGTCACCCTTCTGCTGCACGACGGCGACGAATCCGCGACCGCCCGGTTCGTGACCATCGACCACCAGACCCTGCGTCGGGTGACGATCGACCCGTCCCAGCCCCTGCCCTTCGCCGGGCGGGTGCTGAAGCTCAGCACCGCCTTCGCCGGCTCCGGCGCCGACCTCGGCTGGGAGCGGATCGACAACGAGCCGGGGGCCGGCGGCTCGCTGGGGCGCCGGCGCCGCGGCGGGCCGCGGTTCCACGGGGTCTATTTCAAGGTCAGCCAGTGCTTCGTCGGCAGCGGGGTCTCGGCGCCGATCACCTCCTCCGTCGAGGATTTCAACCTGTTCGGCGACGCCGACCAACTGCCGGGCGAAGCCGCCGTCGAGTTCGACATGGCCTGCCTGAAGGTCGCCGCCGACCACCTGTCCGGGCGCCCCTGGAGCGGGGCCCTGTTCGTGCCGGTCAGCTTCGTCGCGGTGCTGCGCCCGGCGACGCGCGACACCTACATGGCCGGCTTCGCCCGCCTGCCGCGCGAGAAGCGCTACCAGCTGGTGGCGGCGGTCTATGACGTGCCGCGCATGCCCGGGCGCCACGCCTTCGTGAACCTGCGCGACATGCTGGACCCGCACTTTTCCCAGATCGACCTGCAGATCAACGACCCGGGCTTCGACCTGGAAAACGTGCCCGCGGGCGCGGTCAACACCGTCACCCTGCGCCTGCCGGACGGCAACGAGATGGTCCGCTCGCAGGCGATCCGGCGGTTTGCGGAAAAGCGCCCGACCTTCAAGCGGCTGCAGATCAGCGCCGCCTACACCAATGTCTGCACCAAGGCCGAACTGACCGACTGCCTGAAGCAGCCGATCTCCTTCGTCAGCGGCTATGCGGTGTGCGGGCCTCTACGCAAGCCGGTCGGCGCCGAGGACTGCCCGCCGGCCGACCTGCCGTGGATTTCGGCCTGAGGCCATGGCTGCAATCCCGCCGCCCACCGGCGAAATCCTCTTCGAGCTGCGCCCGATCGGCCGGTCGGTGAAGGTCAGCGCGATCCATGTGGACACCGGGACCGAGGTCAGCCTGGCCGGGCCGATCTCCGCGGGCGAGCACGTGCTGAAACAGATGGCGCTGAACAAGCTCGCCTATGTGCTGGCGAGCCGGAAGGGCTAGGATTCGCCCAGCTCGCCCGCTGCGCTCTGCAGGTAGTTGGCCTCGCCCAGGCTCTTCAGCAAGGCCAGCTGGGTCTCCAGGAAGTCGATGTGCTCCTCGGTGTCGCTGAGGATCTCGACCAGAAGTTCGCGGCTGACGAAGTCCTTGGCCTTTTCACACTGGATGACGCCAGGGACCAGGGTCTCGCGACCGGCCTTTTCCAGGGCCAGGTCCGCGCCCAGGGCCTCCTCGACGGTCTCGCCGATGGAGAGCTTCTTCAGGTCCTGCAGGTTGGGCAAACCCTCCAGGAACAGGACGCGCTTGATCAGCTTGTCGGCGTGCTTCATCTCGCCGATGGATTCATCGTAGATCAGCTTGCCGAGACGGCGAAAGCCCCAGTTCTCGAACATACGTGCGTGCAGGAAGTACTGGTTGACCGAGGTCAGCTCGTTGGTCAGCACGCTGTTCAGGAGCTTGATGATCTCGCGGTCGCCCTGCATGGCGCGCCTCCTATTCGGCGGCGTAGCGCAAGGCCTCTTTCTGGGCCTCGATCATCCGCCGCATGTCGCAGACGCATTTGGCGCATTGCGGCCGGGTCTGGCAATGACGGAACACCTCGGCCGGGCGGCTGGCGCCCTGGTCGATGGCCGCGCGGACCTCGCGCTCGCGAATGCCATTGCAATTGCAGACGTACACCGATCGCTCCGCGAGCCATGCCCTGGCCGTGATCTAGGCGATCCCGCACGCTTTTGCAACTCATTCGCAAATATGCCGCAGGGCGCATGGCCATCGCCCCGCATCAGGATCGAGACCTTTATGCGGGGCGCGGCGAGCAGCGTCCTTGCGGCAGATCAAGCCTTGCGGGGTTTCCCTATTCCGCCGGCAGCTGGTTTTCGGAGCGCTTGGACATCATCTGGTCGAAGGCCGACCAGACGCCCTCCGGCCCGTCCCAGCGGCCGCGGGTGGCGGCCTTGGAGTATTCGGTGGCGCGGGCCTCGAAGAAGTTGGCGTGCTCGACGCCCGACAGCAGCACCTGCAGCCAGGGCAGCGGGTTCTCGGTGACGCCATAGACCGCTGGCAGCTCCAGCTGCTTCAGCCGCCAGTCGGCGATGAAGCGGATATAGGTCTTGATGTCGTCCGGGGTCATGCCCTGGACCGGGCCCATCTCGAAGGCCAGGTCGATGAACTTGTCCTCCAGGCCCACCACCGTCTTGCAGCAGTCGACGATGTCGTCGGCCACCGCCTTGGTCACGCAGCCGGTCTCCTTGCGGAACGTGTGGTAGAGCTTGATGACGCCTTCGCAGTGCAGGCTCTCGTCGCGCACGCTCCACGAGACGATCTGGCCCATGCCCTTCATCTTGTTGAAGCGCGGGAAGTTCATCAGCATGGCGAAGCTGGCGAACAGCTGCAGGCCTTCGGTGAAGCCGCCGAACATGGCCAGCGTACGGGCGATGTCCGCATTAGTCTCGACGCCGAAGGTGTGCATGTAGTCGCACTTGGCCTTCATCGCCTCGTATTCCAGGAACGCCGCGAACTCGCTCTCCGGCATGCCAATGGTTTCGAGCAGCAGCGCGTAGGCCGCGATATGGATGGTCTCCATATTGGCGAAGCTGCTCAGCATCATCTTCACCTCGGTGGGTTTGAAGATGCGGCCATACCGCTCCATGTAGTTGTCGGCGACCTCGATGTCCGACTGGGTGAAGAAGCGGAAGATCTGGGTCAGCAGGTTGCGTTCGCTGTCGTTCAGCTTGGTCGCCCAGTCCTTGCAGTCCTCGCCGAGGGGGATCTCCTCGGGCATCCAGTGGACCTGCTGCTGCTTCTTCCAGAACTCGTAGGCCCACGGATAGCGGAACGGCTTGTAGGCCGAGGGGAGCATCAGACCGGGCAGTTTGGCGTGGGCGCTCATGGAACCTGCGTCTCGAATCGCATCCGGGGTTAAGGTGGAGTCGAAAGGTAACAGCTCCGGCAAGGCTGGCTACTACATATAGTGTGCCATTCGGCCGCAATTCACAACATGGAGGCTGGCTGTGGACAAACCCTTTGTGATCTACGGCGCCAGGGGATCGGGCTCGATCCCCATTGAAGCGGCCCTGACCCTGCTGCGCCAGCCCTATCAGATTGTCGAGCGTGCGCCCCTGGCCGAGGTCGCCGCGGACGAGGCGATCTTCAAGGTCAATCCGCTGGGCCAGGTGCCGGCCATGCTGCTGCCCGACGGTGAGCTGATGACCGAGAGCGCGGCGATTCTGATCTGGATCGCCGACCGGTTCCCCGCCATGCGCCTGGCGCCCGACGTGCTGGACCGCCGCCGGCCGGCCTTCCTGCGCTGGATGACGTTCGTCTCCTCGGCCATCTATGCGCTGTTCTGGATTCGCGACGATCCCTCGCGCCTCACCCCCGACCCGGAACAGCAGGCGCTGATCAAGGCCCGCACCGCCGATCGCATCGCCGAATGCTGGGCCAAGATGGACGCCCAGGTCAGCCCCGGCCGCTATATCCTCAGCGACCAGCTGGAGGTGCTGGACCTCTATGTCACGGTGCTGTCGCGCTGGGGCCCGCGCCGCAAGCGCTTCTACGAGGTCGCGCCGAAGATGAGCGAGGTGGTGCGCCGGGTCGACAAGGACCCGCGGCTGAAGGCGCTGTGGGTGGAACGGTTCCCGTTCGTCGAGGGCTGGGAGGGGTAGGCCGTCAAGCGAACCGGCCGGCCAGGGCGTCCGCCGCCATGTCGATGAACAGGCGCAGCTTCTGCGGCAGATAGCGGCCGCTGGGATAGACCAGCTGGATCGGCAGGGGCGGCGGCTCGAGGCCGGCCAGCACCCGCACCAGCCGCCCCTCGGCCTCCAGCGCCTCTGTCTGGTAGCACATGGCGCGGATCAGGCCGCCGCCGGCCGCGGCGGCGTCCAGGCCGGCCTGCACCGTATTCACCGCCAGCCGCGGGCGGATCTGGACCGAAACCGGGCCGTCCGGGCCGGCGAACCGCCAGGCCTGGGCGGTGGCGCGGTCGCGGATCAGGGCGATGGTCTGGTGATCGGCCAGGTCCTCGGGCCGCGCCGGCGCGCCGAAACGATCCAGATAGTCGGGGCTGGCGCAGATCACCCGCCGCGTGGCCCCGATCCGCCGCGCCACCAGGCCGGAATCCGGCAGCTGGGCGATGCGCAGGCCAAGGTCGATCCCCTCGTCGACGAACGAGACGACCCGGTTCAGCAGCAGCAGGGTCACCTCGACCTTGGGATAGGCGCGCATATAGGCCAGCACCACCGGCAGGATGTGCAGGCGGCCGAACATCTCCGGCGCCGTCAGCGTGATGGGGCCGGCGATCTCGGCCCGCTCGGCGGCGCCGGCGCGCTCCAGCCGGTCGAACTCGGCCACGGCGCGGCGAGCTTGGTCCAGATAGCGTTCGCCGAACTCGGTCAGGGCCACGGCGCGGGTGGTCCGGGTCAGCAGGCGCGTGGCCAATCGGTCCTCCAGCGCCGCCACCGCGCGGCTGACCGCGGTGGCCGATCGCCCGAGCCGGCGCGCGCCAGCGACGAAACTGCCTTCCTCGGCGACTGCGACGAAGGTGGCGACCGCATCCAGCCGGTCCATGACATTATCCCGAAATCCGCAATAGAGATTCCAACATATCACAGATTATCCCGACTTGGGCGCGGGTTTAGCTTGGGCCGGCGATCAAAGGAGATCCAACCCATGCCGACCGAACCCGCCCTGGTGCTGCACGGCTTCCGGCTGTCCGGCCATTCGCATCGGGCCGAGCTGATGCTCAGCCTTCTGGGCCTGGACTATGGCTTCCGCCACGTGGACCTGACGCAGCAAGAACAGAAGGGGCCGGCCTTCCTGGCCTTGAACAGCCTGGGCGCCGTGCCGGTGCTGGTCGACGAGGGCGTGGCGATCCCCGATTCAGTGGCGATCCTGGCCTATCTGGCCCAGCGCTATGATCCCGAACGGCGCTGGCTGCCCACCGACCCGCTGGCGGCGGCCAGGGTGCAGCGCTGGTTCTCCATCGCCCAGGGGCCGGTGTGGGCGGGGCCGGCGCGGGCACGGGTGATCAAGCGCTTCGGCGGGACGGCGGACGACCACGCCCGTGCGGTGGCTGCGGCGGACGCCTTCCTGCCGGTGCTGGACGCTGAGCTGGCCGGCCGCGCCTTCCTGGCCGCCGATGCGGCGACGGCGGCGGACGTCGCCATCTACAGCTACGTCAAGGTCGCGCCAGAGGGCGAGGTCTCGCTGGAGCCCTATCCGGCGATCCGCGCCTGGCTGGAGCGGGTGGAGGCCCTGCCCCGCTTCATTCCCATGCCGACGAGCCTCTAGGCGGCCGCCATGGACCTCTCGGCCTCACCCTGGCACGCCGGCGAGTTGGCCGTTCAGGCCCGCTTCGGCGTGGTCGAGCGGATGGACCCGGTCGGACGGATGGCGCTCAGGCCCTTCATGCCCGACCAGCACCGCGCCTTCTTCGCCCAGCTGCCGTTCGTTCTGGTCGGTTCGGCCGACGCGACGGGCCAGGTCTGGGCCTCGCTCCTGGCCGGGCCGCCAGGCTTCATCGACAGCCCCGATCCGGTGACCCTGGCCGTGCGCGCCCGACCGATAGCGGGCGATCCACTGGCCGAGGCCCTGCGCCCCGGCGCGGCTCTCGGCCTTCTCGGGATCGAACTTCCGACTCGCCGCCGAAACCGCGCCAACGGCCGCGTCGTCGCCGCGGGCGAGGAAGGCTTCGTGCTCCACGTGGAGCAGAGCTTCGGCAACTGCCCAAAATACATCGCCCGGCGCGACTATCGCCCGGTCGAAGCTGCCGCGCCCTCCGCGGTCGAGCCGGTCACGCGGATCGGTGCGGCCGAGCGGCGGCTGATCGGCGCCGCCGACGCCCTGTTCATCGCCTCCTCGCCGGGCGAGGGTCAGCTGCCGGACGTGTCCCACCGCGGCGGCCGGCCGGGCTTTGTCGCGATCGGCGATGACGGCGCCCTGGTCGTGCCGGAATATGTCGGCAATTCCTTCTTCAACACCCTGGGCAACCTGACCCTCGACCCGCGCGCCGGCTTGCTGGTCCCGGACTTCGCGACCGGCGACCTGCTGCAGCTGACCGGCCGCGTCCAGCTCGATTTCGATCCGGCTCGCGTCGCGGCCCTGCCTGGGGCCCAGCTTGCCTGGCGCTTTCACCCCACGGCCGGCCGCTGGGTGCGCGCAGCCCTGCCCCTGCGTTTCGGTGAGGCCGAGGCCTCGCCATTTTCACCGGGGTAGGCGCAGGATCGGCGACGGCTCAGTGTCCGGTTGTGCGCTCGATGGCGGCGCGCAGGCCGTCGCTGTCGAAGGGCTTGTTGACCACGGCGGCGTCGGGAATCGCCTGGCGCACCCGGGTCAGGGTGCCGGCGTCGCTATAGGCGGTGACGAAGACCATCCGGGCGTCCAGGCTCGCGCGCGCCTGACGGGCGGCCTCGATCCCGTCGATCCCCGCCCCCAGATTGATATCCATCAGGATCACGTCCGGCTGGGCCGCCAGGGCCTGGCGCACGCCGTCCTCGCCGGTGCTGGCCACGCCGCAGACCTCATGGCCGAAATCCTCGACCAGGGCCTCGAGGGTCATGGCGATCATCACCTCGTCCTCGACGATCAGCACCCGAAGCGGCGGGGCCTTGCCCGCGCCGACGGCTCCCGAGGTTCCCGGCGCGCCGCCGGGTTCAGCAGGCGGCGCGGCGAGCCAGAGGTCGAGACCGGCGGACAGGACGGCGGGATGATACATGGATGAGCAGCGCCACAAATTAGGTCACACCCTTTATAGGCGCCGTTCCGGAAAATCGAAGCGGTAGCGCACGCCTTCGCCCGTATATTCGATCTCGGCCGTTCCGTTCAGCTCCCGCTGCAGGCTGGCCTCGATCAGGCGAGCGCCGAAGCCGCGGCGCGTAGGCGGCCGCACGCCGGAGAGCCCGCTCTCGCGCCAGGTCAGCACGACGCGCCGCCCTTCCGGCGCCGGGACGGTCTCGACCGTCACCGCCAGGCGTCCGGCGGGATCGGACAGGGCCCCGTACTTGGTGGCGTTGGCGGCCAGTTCGTGCAGCACCATGCTGAGGGTCATGCCGACCTTGGGCGGAATCTGCACCGCCTCGCCAGCCAGGGTGAAGCGGCCGTCGCCCTCGGGGACATAGGGGCCGACGATCTGGCGAATGATCTCCAGAAGGTCGGTCGATTTCCAGCCGCGCGAGGTCAGAAGGCCGTAGGCCCGGGCCAGGGAGCCGAGCCGAGCGGTGAAGTCGGCGCGGAAGCCCTCGATGGACCGAGCGCGCCGGGCGGTTTGGTCGGCCATGCCCATCACCACCGACAGCATGTTCATTGCCCGGTGGTCCAGCTCGGCCAGCAGCAGGGCCTGGTGGCGCTGCACCCTGCGCCGCTCCAGCACCCGACCGACCTGCTCGCCCAGGGTGCGCACGGTCAGCAGCAGGTCGGGGTCCGGCCGCAACCCGTCCTGGCTGAAGAATTCAAGGATCGCCGCCACCTCGCCCTCGATCAGGATCGGAAAGCCGAAGGTGGCGCGGATGCCGAGACTGCGGGTGACCTGAGCGCGGGGAAATTTGTGGATCTGGTCGTTGCGCCCGTCGTCCGGCAACCAGTAGGCGCCGCGCCGCCGCCAGATGCGGCCGGGCATGCCCTCGCCCATGCCAAAAGCGGTGCGGGCGGTGATCTCACGCAGGGGCGCAAAGGTCTCGGGGTGGCCATGCCAGATGCCGCTGGAGACCAGGCGCGGCGGGTCGGCGCCGTCCGGCAGATAGGCGTGGGCCGCGGGCCAGCCGGTCAGTTCGCATACCGCCGAGAGGCAGGCCGGCAAGGTCTCCTCCAGCGAGCCGCTCTCGCCCGCCAGCATGGTCACCTGGTTGACCAGCTCGGCTTCGCGTGCCTGCCGCCGCAGGGCCGCCTCGGCGCGCCGCCGTTCGGAGATGTCGCGCACGAAACCGACGAAGGTGGGCGCGCCTTCCGCGCCCAGCTGCAGGATCGCCAGTTCGACCGGAATCGCCTCGCCCGACCGGTGCTGGCCATTGACCTCGACCCGCCCCTGCAGCAGGGGGCCTTCGCCCGTGGCCAGGAAATGCGCCAAGCCGCGGCGATGCGCATCGCGCTGCGCCGCGGGGATGATCAGGTTCGCCAGCTCCCGGCCGACCGCCTCCGCCGCCGGCCAGCCGAACACCGCCTCGGCCTGTTCGTTCCAGCCGGTCACGCAACCGGCGGCGTCCATCACCACCACCGCGTCGGGGGCGGTGTCGAGGAACAGGCCGATCAAGCCGTCGGCTTCATTGCGCGAGGCGCGGTCTGGCCGGTCCGCCTTCATCGCCCCCTCGGTCTCCTTCGCGTCAAGCGCGTAGCCTGACTCAAAACGCACGTCGAGGATATCGTGTTCGTCGCAGCACCCTGCGCCCAGGCGCCGCAGGCGCCCTTCAAGAAAGAGCCGTCGCAGGCGCCCCTCGAGCAACGAGACGCCGCAGGGGCGCATTGACGGGCCGGGCCGGGCGGGATAGCGCCGGAGCCATGCGCCATGCCGACTGCCGCCTCTACCTGATCACGCCCCCTGCGATTCCGGACCTGGCCGCCTTCGGCCATGCCCTGGCCCAGGCGCTGGACGCCGGCGACGTCGCCGCCCTGCAGGTCAGGCTGAAGGATGCGCCGGACGCGGTGATCGCCGCCGCGGTCGATGTGATCTCGCCCATCTGCCACGCCCGCGAGGTGGCGGTGATCCTGAACGACCGGCCCGACCTGGCCCTGAAGCTCGGCTGCGACGGCGTGCATGTGGGTCAGGACGACATGCCCTACGCCCAGGCGCGCAAGCTGCTGGGCCCGCACCGCATGATCGGCGTCACCTGCCACGACAGCCGCCACCTGGCCATGGAGGCGGCCGAGGCCGGGGCCGACTACGTAGCCTTCGGCGCCTTCTTCGACACCGCGACCAAGGACCCCAAGACCAGAGCCGACCCCGAGGTCCTGACCATCTGGCAGGAAACCATGCAGACCCCCTGCGTCGCCATCGGCGGCATCACGGTGGAGAATTGCCGGTCTTTGGTGACCGCCGGGGCGGACTTCATCGCCGTGTCCGCGGGGGTCTGGGCCTATCCGGACGGGCCGGGCGAGGCGGTGCGGCGGTTCAATGCGGAGATTGCTGCGGGATTGAAGGAGCGCGCCAACTAGCCCTCGCCTTGCCATCCCGCCCCCGCGCGACTAGGTTCCGCGCCCTCTCCGGCCCCGAAAGACCGCCCACCCCATGAGCACCCCCACCGCCCTCGTGAAGGTGATGATCGACGCCGTGCGCAAGGCTGCGCGGGGCCTGACGCGCGACTTCGGCGAGCTGGGCGAGCTGCAGGTCTCGCGCAAGGGGCCGGGCGATTTCGTCTCCGCCGCCGACCTGAAGGCCGAGCAGGTGCTGTTCGAGGCCCTGACCGCCGCGCGCCCCGGCTACGGCTTCCTGGGCGAGGAGCGGGGCCTGATCGAGGGCACCGACAAGACCCATACCTGGATCGCCGACCCCTTGGACGGCACCACGAACTTCCTGCACGCCATCCCGCACTTCGCCGTCACCGTGGCCCTGGAACGCGAGGGCCAGATCGTGGCCGGCGTGACCTACAATCCCGCCACCAACGAGCTCTACTGGGCCGAACGAGGCAAGGGCTGCTTCCTGAACGACAAGCGCCTGCGCGTCGCCGCCCGGCGCGATCTGATCGACTCGGTGCTGGCCACCGGCATCCCCTTCGCCGCCAAGCCGGGCCACGCCCAGTTCCTGAAAGAGCTGCACCAGATGTCGACCAAGGTCTCGGGCATTCGCCGCTTCGGCTCGGCGGCCCTGGACCTGGCCTATGTCGCGGCCGGCCGCTTCGACGGCTATTGGGAGCGCAACATCAACCGCTGGGACATGGCGGCGGGCCTGCTCATGATCACCGAAGCCGGCGGCGTGGTCAGCGACGCCGACGGCGGCAAGGACCCGATGGGCGCCGGTTCGGTGCTGGTGGCCAATGCTGACCTGCACCCCCTGGTGCTGGAACGGCTGAGGGCGGCGTCCTAAAAGCCCCTGCCCCTTCCCGCAAGGGGGAAGGGGTTCCTTACGCTTCCACCCCGAACTGCAGCTTGGCCAGGCGCGCATAGAGCCCGCCCTTGGCCACCAGCTCGGCGTGGTCGCCCTCCTCGACCACATGGCCCTCGTCCATCACCACGATGCGGTCGGCCTCCAGCACGGTGGCCAGACGGTGGGCGATGACCAGGGTGGTGCGGCCGGTCATGGCCTCGTGCAGGGCCTCCTGCACCAGCCGCTCGTTTTCGGCGTCCAGGGCGCTGGTGGCTTCGTCGAGCAAGAGGATCGGCGCGTCCCGCAGCAGGGCCCGGGCGATGGCCAGGCGCTGGCGCTGGCCGCCGGACAGGGTCTTGGCCCGCTCGCCGATCGGGGTGTCGAAGCCTTCCGGCAGGGCCGAGAGGAAGCTGAAAGCCTGGGCTGCCCGGGCGGCGGCCTGCATCTCCTCCTGGCTGGCGCCGTCGCGGGCGAAGGCCAGGTTCTCGTAGGCCGAGCCCGAGAACAGCGGGGCGTCCTGGCCGACGAGGGCGATGCGTGCCCGGGCCTTGGCCGGATCGGCCTGTTTCAAATCCACCCCGTCCAGACGCACCACCCCGCCCTGGGGGTCGTAGAAGCGCAGCAGAAGGCGCAGCACCGTGCTCTTGCCGGCGCCCGAGGGGCCGACCAGGGCCACCCGCTCGCCGGGCTTCACCGACAGGCTGAAATCCTTCAGCGCCGGGAGGTCGGGACGGCCCGGATAGGCGAAGTCAACGTGCTCGAAGCTGATCGCGCCGCGGGGCGGCTCGGGCAGGGCGACGGGGATCGGCGGCGGCGCGATGGCGGGCCTGGCCGCGAGCAGCTCGCTGATGCGGTCCATGGCCCCGGCGGCCTTCTGCATCTCGCCCATCACCTCGCCAATCTGCCCGACCGAGCTGGCGGCCAGCACCGACAGCACGATGAACTGCAGGAGCGTACCGCCGCTCATGGTGTGCTGGATGAACACCGCCGTGCAGGCGAGATAGAGAATGCCGCCCACGCCGGCGAAGATCAGGGCGATCACCAGGGCCGCCATCAGGGCGCGGGCCCTGACGCGGGCCATCGAGGCCCTGAACGCGGCCTCGACCCCGGCGCCGAACCGGGCCGAGACATTGGCCTCGCGGTTGAAGGCCTGGACCGTCTCCAGCGCGTCCAGGCTTTCGCCTGCAAAGCCCACCGCCTCGGCGAAGCGGTCCTGGGCGGTCATGGACAGCTTGCGCACGCGGCGGCCGAACAGGAACAGGGGCGCCAGCACGAACAGCACCAGCACCAGCACGAAGATGGTGTAGCGCGGCACGAACGCGATCAGCATGCCGAGCGAGCCGATGAACATCAGAAGGTTGCGCAGGGCGATCGAGGCGTAGGCGCTGACCGTCTCGATGATGGTCATGTCGGTGGTCATGCGCGACAGCACTTCGCCCGTACGGGTCTGGGTGAAGAAGGCCGGGTCGAGGGTCAGGATGTGGTCGTAGACCTGGCGGCGCAGGTCGGCGACCACGCGCTCGCCCAGCCGCGAGACGAAATAGAAGCGCAGGGCGGTGGCGGCGGCGAGCAGGGCGACGACCACCGACAGGGCGCCGAAGGCCTGGTTCAGCGCCTGGGGCGTGCCCAGCTGCAGGCCGTGGTCGACGACGTAGCGCCCGGCCGCGGACAGCCCCACCGTGGCCGACGAGGAGACGATCAGGAACAGGCCGCCGCCGATGGCGTCGCCGATATGGGCGCGCACGTGCGGCCACAGGCCGGCCAGCGGCGAGAGGTCGCGGCTCTTCGGCCGGCGCGCCGCCGCCTGGCTCATCGACTGGGCCAGGACCGCCCCGGCGTTCGGCCGGCCCGCGGCGACCGCTTCGTCGGCTGTGGCGTCACTCATGCAAGCTTTCCTCAAACCCTCGCGCGGCGGATTAGCCGGTCCGGAGCCGGTTGCCTATCC
The DNA here is from genome assembly GCF_018135625.1 of Phenylobacterium montanum. Lineage (NCBI taxonomy): Bacteria > Pseudomonadati > Pseudomonadota > Alphaproteobacteria > Caulobacterales > Caulobacteraceae > Poindextera > Poindextera montana. The sequence goes on along the minus strand of NZ_CP073078.1, from coordinate 3,696,672 downwards.
GGGATAGCCCCTAGACAAAGACTCCGCTTGGCGCCCCCTTGCCTTGGCGCCCCAGCTTCGTGTATAGCCGCCCATCCTCGCGGGCCGGTGTTTCGCCGTCCGTGTCCGTCCCCTTATTAAGAAGTCGGTACGAACTGACGATGAAACAAGCTGGCCACCCCGACTATCACTTCATCACCGTGGTGATGACCGATGGGACGACCTATCAGACCCGCTCGACCTACGGCAAGGAAGGCGCGTCCCTGCACCTGGACATCGACCCGAAGACCCACCCGGCGTGGACCGGCGGCAACCAGCAGCTGATGGACCGCGGCGGCCGCGTGTCGCGCTTCGCGGCCAAGTACGGCGGCTTCCTGAAGAAGTAAGCGTCGGCCGCCCCTTCGGGCGCCGCGCAAAGCAAAAGCCGGCCGCAGCGATGCGAGCCGGCTTTTTGCATTTCCAAAGTCCTCACCCTGAGGTGCTCGACGCGAAGCGGCGAACCTCGAAGGGCGCAACCACGGCGCCGCCAATGCGTCCTTCGAGGCCCGCTGCGCGGGCGCCTCAGGATGAGGAATTTAAGAGGTGCGTGAGGGTGATCAGATCCCGAAAGCCGCCTGCAGGCGCTCGAACTGCGAGGCCACCGGGTTGGGTCGGGTCTCGGCGGCGGCGTCGACATCCTGGTACATGCGTTTGTCCAGGTGCAGCACCCGGTCAAAGAGGCGCTCGGAGCGGTCCAGAAGGTCGGTCAGGCCGATCGGCAGCTGGCCGCCCACCGCCGCGCCGGCGGCCAAGCCCTCGGCGCCGATGCGATAACGGGAATCGCAGGCCAGGTGCGGCTCCATTTCGCCCTCGCGCACGGCGCGCTGGACGAGCAGCCAGGAAGCCACCTGCATCAGGCGGGTGGTCAGGCGCATGCTTTCGCTGGCGTATTCCAGGGCCGAAGAGCGGTCCAGCCGCTTGGATTCCTGCCGGCCGGGGCCGTCCAGATAGGCCGCGGTTTCCTCCACCAGGCTCATGCCCTCGCGGAAGGTGTGGTCGAACAGCTCCGACTGAGCGAAGTCGCGCACCACTTCGGCGCGCCAGTCACCGGCGACGATCGGGCCATGTTCGGTCTGGTTCATAAACTCGCCTTTTCAAGCCCGGGGTCTCGGCCCGGTTCGGCGGAGGGCTTGCAACCCCCGTGCCAGTCACACCGAATGTCACAGTCCATAGCAAAGCTTCGCCTGCCGGGCGAGTCTGGGCCGATTCGAAGAGCATCGTCATCGACGCTCCAAGTCGCAGTTTTCCCTTCTACGCTCACGGCTACGCTTGATCTTGTGAATCGCTGGGGAACAGCACAACAATATTATGGTTGCTATCTCTTAAACAAAGCATCGGCCGCGGCCCGGCCGCTGCGCTTGCGTTCAATCTGGGACCGCGTGCGTTCGATTTCGGCCTGCAGCAGGCCGACCCGCTCCTCCAGCTCCTCGACCGCATAGAGGTCCAGGTCCTCGCGACTGACGTCGATAAGGGCCTGGCCCCGGCCTCGCCTCGGCGGCGGCGCCTCCTCCATCATGTGCGCTCTCCCTGTCGCTGGAGCCCAAAGCGCCCTATTTGACGCACGCGGCCGCCAGCCGCGCAAGCCAGGAGCGCGTGATGATCCCCGAACAGATGGTCGCGATCGAGGTCGAGGGCGGCAAGGGCCAGGCCTCGGCATTGAGGCCTGCCCGCCTGGCGACGCCGAAGCCCGGGCCGGGCCAGATCCTGATCCGGGTCCGCGCCGCCGGGGTCAATCGGCCGGACATTGTCCAGCGCCTGGGTTTCTATCCGCCGCCGCCGGGCGCGCCGGCGACCCTGGGCCTGGAGGTGGCGGGCGAGGTCGCGGCCCTGGGCGAAGCCGCGCCGCGCTGGGCCGTGGGCGACAAGGTCACCGCGCTCCTGGGCGGCGGGGGCTATGCCGAATACGCCCTGGTCGATGCGCGCCACGCCCTGCCGCTCCCCAAGGGCTTCGACTTCGTCCAGGCGGCGGCCCTGCCCGAGACGGTGTTCACCGTCTACGCCAACGTGTTCGAGCACGGGGGGCTGAAGGCCGGCGAGACCCTGATGGTTCATGGCGCGACCTCGGGCATTGGCGTCGCCGCGATCCAGATGGCCAAGGCCGCCGGCGCGCGGGTGATCGCCACCGGCCGGGGCGCCGACAAGGCCGCAGCGGCGCTGAAGCTGGGCGCCGACCACGCCATCGACACCTCCAAGGACGACTTCGCCGAGGCGGCCAAGGCCCTGGGCGGGGTCGACGTCGTGCTGGACATGGTCGGCGGCGACTATCTGGCCAAGGACATCGAGGCGCTGAACACCGGCGGGCGGATCGTGATCATCGCCACCCAGGCGGGCGCGAAGGTCGAGCTGAACCTCTTGGCCATCATGCAGAAGCGGCTGGTGCTGACCGGCTCGACCCTGCGCCCCCGCACCGCCGACGAGAAGGCGCGCCTGGCCGCGGCGGTGGAGAAAACCGTCTGGCCCTGGATCGAAGCCGGCAAGCTGACCCCGGTGATCGACGCACGCTTCCCCCTGGACAAGGCGGCCGAGGCCCACGCCCACCTCGAGGCCGGCGCCCATGTGGGCAAGGTGATGCTGATCGCGTAGGTGGCGCTCTCGCCCCTGATTGCGATTGGCTTTGGCCGCAATCGGCCCTATACAGAGCTCAACACCGCCCGGCCGAAAGGCCGGGCGCCGTCATTTCTGGACCATGGAAAGGTTCCGCTCATGGCCGACATCCTGATGCCCAAGGCGACCGCCGTCTGGCTGGTCGACAACACTTCGCTGAGCTTCGAGCAGATCGCCGATTTCTGCGGCCTGCACCCCTTGGAAGTGAAGGGCATCGCCGACGGCGAGGTGGCGCGCGACATCCGCGGCGCCGACCCGATCGCCAATGGCCAGCTGTCGCGCCAGGAGCTGGACACGGCCCAGGCCAACCCCGCCTATCGCATGAAGGCGCAGAAGAGCCGCCACGCCGAGCTTCTGAAGCCGGCCAAGAAGGCCCCGCGCTACACGCCCGTCTCCCGCCGCCAGGACCGTCCGGACGCCATCGCCTGGTTCCTGCGCAACCACCCCGAGATCGCCGACAGCCAGATCGTCAAGACGCTCGGCACCACCAAGGCGACCATCGACCAGGTGCGCAACCGCACCCATTGGAACGCCAGCAACATCAAGCCGGTGGACCCGGTGACCCTCGGCCTGATCACCCAGCTGGAGCTGGACGCCATCGTCAAGAAGGCGGCGGAGAAGAAGGCCAAGGAAGACGCCAAGAAGGGGATCGTCGATGACGGCGCCTCCTTACGCCCCGCAGCCGAAACCGGCGCCCATCACGAGGATGAAGACGCCGGCTTCCACGAGGAAGACTGATCAGGCGAGCACTGGCCGGACCGCTGCAGCGGGCTCGGCCGGGGCGGTTTCCAGGTCGGTGAGGGCCGCGCGGACGGCGCTGTCGAGGTCGGTGTGCGGCTCGGCGCCCAGGAAGGCGACCAGCTTGCTATTGTCCAGCCCGATCGGCCGGCGCCACAGGTAGAGCATCTCCAGCATCTCGCGGAAGGTCTCGTTGAAGGGCGCCAGCGCCCACAGCATCGGGACCGGGAAGGGCAGGACCCGTTGGGGCCGCCCGGTCGCACGGCGCACCGCGGCGGCCAGACTATTGTCGCCTTGCAGCCAGTGGCCACGGAAGTGGAACACCTCGTAGGACGCCAGATCCGCCTCGCAATCGAGCAGCCGGGCCATGGCCTCGACCATGTCCGGCAGGTAGGCGAAGGCGTGGCCGACCGAGGCCGGGCCGGGCTTGAACACGCCGGTGACGCGGCCCTTGGTGCGCAGGGTCAGCCAGGCGAGCGCGCTATTGGGCGCGGCGGGGCCGAAGAAGTCGCCGGCGCGCAGCACTAAGGCGCGGGCGCCCTCCTCGCTGGCGGCGCGCAGCATCCGCTCCATTTCGGCGCGGATCTTCCCCTTGCGGGTGACGGGCTGTTGCGGGGCGTCTTCGCGGATCATGGGTCCGCTGTCGGGGGCGAAGTTGTAGACCGTGCCGGGCAGGACGATGCGCGCGCCCTCGGCCTTTGCCGCGGCGATGGTCGAGGCCAGCATGGGCAGGACCGTGCCGGCCCAGTTGCGATAGCCGGGCGGGTTGACGGCGTGGACGATCACCTGCGCGCCGCGGGCGGCCTCGGCCACCTCGGCCGGGTTCATGGCGTCGCCGCGGACCCACTGCACCGGCAGGCGCTGGCCATGGCGAGCGGCGGCCTTGGCCGGGTCGCGGACCAGGGCGCGGACCTGCCAGCCGTGGCCGATCAGGGCCAGGGTGGCGTGCAGGCCGAAGGAACCGCCGGCGCCGATGACAAGCGCCGTGCGCTCGGGGGCCGTGCGGAGAGCTTGGGTTTGACCGGACATGGCGTCCTCCTCGTGTCTGATGCTGGGAGAATGCCGCCTCAGGCCGCTAGACGGAATTGTGGAAAGCTGTGGGTTTGATATACGAATCTGTATGAGCAAGGACGTGGACTGGTCGCTCTATCGCACCCTGAGGGCCGTGCTGCGCGCCGGCAGCCTGTCCGGGGCGGCGCGAACCCTTGGGCTGTCGCAGCCGACCGTCGGGCGACATATCGAGCAGCTGGAGCAGGCGCTGGGCTTGCCTCTCTTCACCCGCTCGCCCACCGGCCTGCGGCCCACCGACCTGGCCCGTGAACTCGGCCCCTATCTGGAGACCATGGCCTCGGCCGCCGCCGCCGCAGCCCGCGACGCCTCGGCCGAGGCGGACGAGGTAGCCGGCGTGGTCCGGGTCACCGCCAGCGAGATCATCGGCGCCGAGGTGCTGCCGCCGATCCTGGCCGAGTTCAACGACCTGTACCCCAAGGTCGTGGTCGAGCTGGTGCTATCCAACAGGGCCGAGGACCTGCTCCGCCGCGCCGCCGACATCGCCGTGCGCATGGTCCGCCCGACCCAGGGCGCGCTGCTGGCCAAGCGCATCGGCAGCCTGGAGATCGGCCTCTACGCCCACCGCCGCTATCTGCAGCGGCGCGGAACCCCGGCCATCATGGCCGACGTGGCCGACCATGCGGTGATCGGCTACGACCAGGAAAGCTCGCTCGGCGACTCCGTCGACGACCTGACCGGGCCGGTCAGCCGCGAGACCTTCACCTTCCGCGCCGACAGCGACCTGGCCCAGCTGGCCGCCCTGCGCGCCGGCTTCGGCATCGGCGGGTGCCAGGTCGGCATAGCCCGCCGCGATCCAAATCTGGTGCGGGTGCTGCCCGATGCGTTCGGCTTCCAGCTGGAGACCTGGGTGGTGATGCACGAGGACCTGAAGGCCAGCCGCCGCATGCGGCTGATGTTCGACCATCTGGCGGAGGGGCTGACAGCCTATATCGTCGGGGCGCAGCCCGAGACGCCGGTCCGATAGCTATCCACGGTCGTTTCGGTGCCGGCCGATCGCCCGTTTTACCGACTTGAGTATCGACAATCCGCCGAAGAACAGGGTCGAACCAAATCCCATCAAAATCGCCGATACGACAAACGCCGGGTGTGAGAAGGAAATCTTGGCCAAAGAAGGCCCGCTGTGGCCTGGAAGAAAGACAATCCGAAACAACATCATGCCGGCAAACAGGGACGGCGCGCCGAACCCGATCAGGGCGTAGGCTATGCTTTGCTTTGTGAGATCGGCCTGGGTAGCCCTATCTTGGCTCATCCGACGATCACGCCGAACACATAGGCTCCCGTCAAGCTGTCAGGCGGCGGCGCTCGATGCTGAGGGCGGCCTCCCCAGGCCGTGGCCATTCGGTCCACTCTCACGCCGCCACAGCGCGAGCGTGCAAAGGAAGCCGACGAGGCTGAGCGCGCCGAACATGACCAGCATCGGGCCATACCCCTCCGGGTGCGCCGGGCCGGCTCGGTAGGCGTCGTTCAGCCCCCCGGCGATCCAGTTGCAGAGGAACATGCCCAGGCTCTGCAGCACGTTGATAACGCCGAAGGCCGTGCCGAGACGCCGCTCCTCCACCAGCATGGCGGTCGTGGGCCAGATCACCGCCGGCACCACCGAAAAGCTGATCCCCATCAGGGCGGTGGAGACCCACAGGCTGGCGTCGGTGGCGTCGAGCAAAAGGAAGGTCAGGGGCACAAGGCCGGCGCCGAAGCTCAGCATGGCGCAGCGATGGCCGAAGCGGTCGGCTATGGCCCCGAACACCGGGGTGGCGAAGATGGCGGCGAAGAACACCCAGCTGTTGGCCAGGCCCGCCATGGCCAGGGTCTGGTGCTTGGCGTCCTGGAAGAACTCGATGGCGAAGGTCGAGCGGAAGGGGAAGAAAACCGAGGCGTAGAGGACGTTCAGTCCCAGGATGTACCAGAACGAGCGGTCGAAGCGCAGAACGCCCTTCAACTCGAACCGCTCGGACGCCGCCGCTTCGCCCGGCGCACGTCGCGAGTCGATTAGCCAGAAGAGCAGGCCGGTGACCATGCTGATCCCGGTCAGGGCGGCGGCCAGCACCAGGGGCGGCCGCCAGCTGTGGTACAGCGGGCCCGCCCAGCGCGGCGAGATGTCGGCCATGTAGGATCCGACCCGGGCCAGGCTGAACAGCAGTGACATCGAAAGCGCCGCGCCGCCGGCGGAGAACCATTGGGCAAGGCCGGCCAGAAGCGCGATCAGCACCGTCTCCTCGCCCACGCCGAAAATCAGCCGCCCGGCCGCCATCAGGGCGAAGGGCTGGCCGATCGCGGTCATGACGGCCCCGACGAAGCAGACCAGGGCGAAGCCGAAGGCCGCCTTGGCCGCCCCCACCCGGTCTATGATCAGGCCGCAGAACAGCGACAGCACGATATTCGGCAGGCTGGCTATGGCGTTGAGGAAGCCCAGCTGCGACTGGCTGAAGCCCCGCTGGGTGCGCAGCAGGTCCGCCGCCGGGGCCACCGCGTCATAGGCGTAGTAGTTGCCGGCGATGGTCAGGGCCGCCAGCGCCAGGGCCAGCCAGGCGAGCGGAGGGACGCGCCGCACGCTCAATGGAGCCGCGCGCCCTGGCGCTTCAGTTCGGCCTGGACTGCGGCGATGTCGACCTCATGCGGCGCGCGGCCGCTCTTCAGCGACACCGCCGCCGCGACCCCCGCGCCCTGGCCGGCGACCGTGCAGCACATCATGTTGCGCACCGCCGCATGGCTGATCTTGTCCCCGCCGATCGAACGGCCGGCGACCAACAGGTTCCTCACCCCCTTGGGCACGAGCGAGCGGTAGGGGACATGGAAATAGCGGCCGGTGGTGGGCAGGATCAGGATCCCGTAGCCGTCGATGAACTCGGGGAAGATGCCGATGGAGTCCTCGAACCGACCCTGGCCCCGCACGTCAGCCTCGGTGATGTTGTAGAGGGCGTCGATCTTGCGGGTGTCGCGCACGCCCAGCGTCATGCCAAAATTGCGCAGCTTGGCCTCCTCGCAGCCGGGCATGAAGCGCTTCAGCGCCTCGATGGCCAGCATGGCCTGCTTGCGCCCCTCCATCTCGCCGGCGGTCAGCTCGTCCGGGTCGGTCCCGTCATAGTTCAGGTGGACCAGATTGAGATAGGTCAGGTCGCCCTGGTCGGTGACGCCGCCCCAGGTGCCGGCGATGGTGGCCAGGTTCGGCGGCAGAAGCCCCGCCTCCAGCGCCTTCTTGAACGGTTTCCTCAGGAACGGGGAGAACAGGGCGTCCTCCTTGCCGTCGGTGGTGATGTCCCATTCGCCGTTGCCGCCCCAGTCGGCATAGGTCTGCGGGTCGGCTTTCACCTGCTCGATGAAGCGGGTCTTGTTGACCCCGCTCATGGAGAACATCACCGAGACCGACATCATCTCGGCCTTGGGCAGTTTCCAGGTCGGCGCGCCGGCGCGGAAGGCGACGTCGGCGTCCCCGGTGGCGTCGATCACTCGCTTGGCCAGGATCGCCTCGCGCCCGGCCTTGCTCTCGACGATCACGCCCTTGATCTCGCCACCCTCGACGATCGGGGCGACGAACATGCGGTGCAGCATGGGCCGGATCCCCGCCTCCTCGACCATCAGGTCGGCGACATATTTGAAGCCCTCGGCGTCCAGGGCGTGGCTGACCGACTGCGGCTCGGGCTGGGCCGCGCCCATCACCCTGGCGCGCTCCTCCATCTCCCGGCCGATGCCCTCGCTGTCGATGGTGGTCGGATGGCGATACCAGGCGAAACCCTCGACCCCCACCTGGGTGATGTTGCCGCCGAAGCAGCCGTAGCGCTCCAAGAGCGTGACCTCGACCCCCGCCCGCGCCGCCGCCAGCGCCGCCGGCAGCCCGCCGGGACCGGACCCGACCACCAGCACGTCGGTCTCATGCACGACCGGAATCTCGCGGGCAGGTTCCTGGATCGATCGGGTCACGGGATTTCCGCCTCTTCTGGTGGAGGGTGGTTCAAAGGCCCAGCTTAGACGCGTTTCTGTGACAGCCTGCAGACACCGCCATGGACGGATGCGACAGGTTGCAGTGTCCAAACGTCATGACAGGGCAAGCCAGCGCTAATTTGCCGTTCGGCGCGCACGCACATATCTCACCTCAGTTTCACAGGCGATCAGAGCCTGCCGGCCCGCAGCCGTGAATAGGACTCAGCTTGGCGGCGCCGTTCCCTCGCCGAAAGGCGATAGAAATCTCACCCGCCTCACCGCCCGCGATAGCGCATCGCCACGTCGCACCGCTCATACGCCCCGCCATAGTCGCGCATGATCGCCTCGTCGTGGACGAAGCCGAGCTTTTCGTAGAGGTGGACGGCGGCGGCGGATTTCTTGTTGCTCAGCAGGTAGAGGGTCTTGGCCCCCAGCGTCTGGGCCCGGGCGATCACGGCTCGGAGGAGGAATTCGCCGGCCTTGCGGCCGCGGGCGGATTCCAGGACGCCCATCTTGATCAGCTCGAAGGCGCCCTCGCCGGTCTTCTTCAGGGCGCAGGTCCCGACGATCCCAAGGCCCTCGGCCTCGACGAACAGGATGGCGCCGCCGGGGTCGATGATCTTGCCCTCAGGGTCGTCCAGCACCTCGCGATCGGCCGCCTCCATCTCGTACATGGCGGTGATCCACTGGCTGTTGATGTCACGGAAGGCAGGGGCGAGATCGGCGGCGAATTCGCGAATGACGAGGCCCGACGGCACGGCGGAAAGGCCCCGCTGGCTCAGCGGCTTCTCCGCGAGGCGGCGCTCCAGGATCGTGATCTGGTTCAACAGCGAGCCGGTAAGGCCCTGGGTGATCTCGGTCACCGCCGCCTCGATCTGCGGCCAGACCCGGGCCTTCGAGACCTCCATCGCCGCCCGCCCCGCCGCGGTCAGGGAGATGGTCTTGTGCCTCTGGTCGCGGCCGAGGCGGCTGGCCTCGACCAGGCCCATCTCGATCAGCCGGGCCACGGCGCGGGTGATGGTGGGCTGGCTGAGCTCGAGGGTCTGGGCCAGTTCGCCGATGGTCATCGGGCCGTCGCGGTCGAGCACGCCCAGCATGGGGTACTGGCCCGGCTGGATCTCCAGCCCGGCCCGCTCGGGCACGTGGACCACATCGGCCTGCATCCGCTCGGCCAACCGCTTCAGCCGGCTGCCCAGGAACAGGTTTCCACGCTCTTGCAACAGGTCGCCCGTCATCGCGGCCTCCAACACATATTTATAGCTATATAGCTAGCTATGAAAATGGCGGTCGGCAAGTTCGAATGGAGCCCAAACCGGTGTCCTTGCCGGCGCCTTGGCGGGATGACCGAAGGCGTCAAAAGGAGCTGACGCTCGACCCCTTCGCTGAAGGAGAACTTATCGACGGTAATGCTCTCCAGTGGGGCGGCGCGGCCGCTGCTGGCGCCCGCGCCGGGATTTCGAACCAGAACATCGAGCCTTGGCCGAGCTCGCTTGTCACGCCGATGCGCCCACCCATCAGTTCTACCAGCCCCCGCGAAATGGCCAGGCCGAGACCTGCGCCGCCATGGCTGCGACTGAGCGAGGCGTCGCCCTGGCTGAAACGATCGAATAGCCGGTCTCTGAAGTCGGGGGCGATGCCGGGACCGGTGTCGGTGACGCTGAAGCGTATCGACTCGCCGGCCGGCGCCACACTGACGCGCACGGCGCCGCGCTCGGTGAATTTGACGGCGTTGCCGAGAAGGTTGAGCAGGACTTGGCGTAACCGCCTCGCGTCACCTTGGATCAGCGCTGGTGTCGCTTCGTCCATCGCCCAGTCGAGCCCCAGCCCCTTGGCCGTAGCGTCCGCAGCCACCAGGTCGACCGTCTCTGCGACAAGGCGGTGAAGCTCCACCATCTCGCAGGCTAGGTCCACATGCCCGGACTCGACCTTGGCGAAGTCCAGCACGTCATTGACGAGATCGAGCAGCGCACGCCCGCCGGCTGCGATACGGTCCGCGTGCCGCCGCGCTGGCCCGGGCAACTCGGCCATACCCTGCAGCAGGCCGGCGAAGCCGATCACGGCGTTCAGCGGCGTGCGCATCTCGTGGCTCATATTGGCCAGGAACTGGCTCTTGGCCTCGGAGGCCGCCAGCGCCTCGGTGCGGCTTGCGATCAGTTCTGCGTCGAGCGCCCTTTGCTTGGCGACCGCACCAGCCATCGGGATCGCCGCCAGCGCACAGCCCGCCAGGAAGATCTGGGCATAGAGCTTCTCGTCAATCACCAGGCCGAATACGACCGGCGCGCGCGGGCTGCCGAAATTGAGCAGTCCGTCGGCGAGCACGATGGTCGACAGGATCGCGAGGCCGGCGACCGTGCGCCCCTGGCGGAAAGCGATCGCGACAAAGATCACCAATATGGCGAACTGGAGCTCATAGGCGCGGAAATAGAGCACCGGCGCCTCGACCAAGAGCAGGGCCGCTACCGTCGCCAGGGCGTGGACGCCCCGCCGGGAATCCGCCGCCAGCGCCGCCCAGTCGTGCCGAATATCCAAAATCGCCGGCGTCACCAGCATGTAGCCCAGCGCGTCCCCGACGCCCCAGGCGTTGAATGTGGTCCAGAACGGACGCCCCTGCCAGGCGAGCTCGACGAAACCTACCGGCAAGGCGTTCACGGCGCAGACCGCGGCGCAGGCGGACCAGTAAGCCAGCAGGCGGTCCACCCCTTCGAAGCTGAAGCGGCCCTTCAGCACCCGGGCGGCGACCAGATGCACCAAGACGATCTCTGTCGAGTTGAAGATGGCCAGGACGCATGCGAGCCGCGGATTGGTGTTCATCACCAGGCTGGTGGCGATGAGGGCCGCCGCGCCGCCTGCGATGACCGCCGCGCGCGCCTCCCGGCCGAGCAGAATATAAGCCGCCAGGATCATGGCGTTCACCGGCCATATGGCGGTCGCGCCGTGGGTCCGCTGCTCGAAAACCGAAAAGATCAGCGCGGCCGCCCACGACAACGCTGCGGTCGCCGCGAAGACCTTGACCTGAATGCCTGGCCGAGCGGCCTTGGGCCCAGTCAAGAACGATCACCCTCCGTTTGCCGCCGGAACGCGAGGCGGATAGGCGGAATCTGGCATTTCAGGTTGCAGATTCAGTTTTCAGCCGAGTTCGAAGAAGCTAACCCAGCAAAGTGAAGATACAAAAGTCGAGTCAGGATCGACGGCGCGCGGCGACCCCCTTTTGGGTAGGGCGAACAGCAAAACCCCCGCCGCGCGAAAAGGGCCGTCCCGGCGATCCGGAACGGCCCTTCTAATGGGTCAATTGCGGGCGAAGATCAGCCCTCGCCGTTCTCCTTGCCGGCGCCCATGGCGCGTTCGGCGATGCGGGCCGACTTGCCGCGACGGTCGCGCAGATAATAGAGCTTGGCCCGGCGCACGACGCCGCGGCGCTTGACCTCGATGGATTCGATCATCGGCGACATCAGCGGGAACTGGCGCTCCACGCCTTCGCCGAAAGAAATCTTGCGGACGGTGAAGCTCTCCTGCAGGCCGCCGCCGGCGCGGGCGATGCAGACGCCCTCATAGGCCTGGACGCGCTCGCGGTCGCCTTCCTTGATGCGCACGTTGACGCGCAGGGTGTCGCCGGGCTGGAAGTCCGGGACCTTCTTGTCGCCCATCACGCGGGCGGCTTCTTCCTGTTCCAGCTGCTGGATGATGTTCATGTCTAGTCTCCTTGGGCTTTGTCGCCCTTTGCCTGTAAGTTGGCGAGATGCTGCGCCCAAAGGTCCGGCCGCCGCTCCCGCGTGGTCTGTTCCCGTTGCGCCCGGCGCCACGCGGCCACCTTCTTGTGGTGGCCGGAGAGCAGGACCTCCGGAATTTCGCGCTCCTCGAACGTCCGCGGCCTTGTGAACTGCGGGTGCTCCAGAAGCCCGTCTTCGAAGCTTTCCTCGGCCAGGCTTTCGGCCTCGCCCAGGACGCCCGGCACGAGCCGGACACAGGCTTCGATCGCCACCATCGCCGCCGCCTCGCCACCGGCCAGGACTGCGTCGCCGACGGCGACCTCCTCGAACCCCCGGGCGTCGAGCACCCGCTGGTCCACCCCCTCGAAACGGCCGCAGAGCACGATCAGGCCAGGAGCCTGAGCCCACTCACGGACGCGCGCCTGGGTCAGGGGCCTTCCCCGGGCGCTCATGTACAAAAGCGGCCGCCCCGCCTGCGAAACGCTGTCCAGCGCCGCCGCGATCACGTCCGCCCGCATAACCTGCCCCGGGCCACCCCCAGCGGGGGTGTCGTCGAGGAAGCCGCGCTTATCTTCGGAAAAGCCCCGAATGTCCAGTGTTTCCAATCGCCACAGGCCCTTTTCCCGCCAGGCCGAACCGATCAGCGACACGCCGAGCGGGCCGGGAAAGGCCTCGGGGAACATGGTCAGGACGGTGACGTCGTAGGGCATGGGGCGCTTCTGCTCCCTTCCCCCCTTGTGGGGGAAGGAGGGGCCCGCCCGCGTCAGCGGGTGGGAGGATGAGGGGTCGCGCCGGCCTACCAGAAGTCCGTCGCTGCTGCAAAACCAGGACGGAGAGGTTCGCGCGACCCCTCATCCTCCCTTTGCTGCGCACTGGGCCCCTCCTTCTCCCGCAAGGGGAGAAGGGTGGGAACTTGCTCCGCCCGGCTTTGCGGCGTAATCCCCCGTGCCTTTCGCATTGCACAATTTGAAAAGCCATGGCCATGGACGACGTCGAAAACCTGGTCGAGACGCTCGCGCTCGAGCCGATCGAAATGAACCTGTTCCGCGGCCAGGCGCCCGAGGATGGCGGCCCGCGGATTTTCGGCGGCCACGTGATCGCCCAGGCCCTCCTGGCGGCCTACGAGACGGTGGAGGACCGGGTCTGCCACTCGATCCACTGCTATTTCATCCGCCCGGGCGACCCCAGCGTGCCGATCCTCTACGAGGTCGATCGCGCCCGCGACGGGGCCAGCTTCACCACCCGCCGGGTGACCGCCATCCAGCACGGCAAGCAGATCTTCAACCTAGCCGGCTCGTTCCAGGTCCCCGAGGAAGGCTTCGAGCACCAGGCGGCCATGCCCTATGCGCCGGCGCCCGACACGCTGGACGACGGCCACGCCCAGATGGCGGAGCTGGCCAAGAAAATGACCCCCGAGCAGGCGCGGATGATGCTGCGGCCGCGGCCGATCGACCTGCGCCACGCCACTCCCAGCCAGGCCGGCGAGGTCGCCCCGCCGCTCAACAATGTCTGGATGCGGGCCAAGGCCCCGATCGGCGGCGACGCCCATCTGCACCAGGCCCTGCTGGCCTATGCCTCGGACATGGCGCTCCTCGGCACCGCAATGCGGCCGCACGGAGTATGGTGGCAGACGCCCGGCCTGCAGTCGGCCAGCCTGGACCACGCCATCTGGTTCCACCGCCCGTCGAACTTCAACGACTGGCACCTCTACGCCCAGGACACGCCCTCGGGCTCGGGCGCCCGCGGCTTCATCCGCGGCCAACTGTTCACCCAGGACGGCGCCCTGGTGGCGTCGGTGGCCCAGGAAGGGCTGATCCGGATGCGGAAGTAGTATTTTAGCGCTCACCCCGCCTTCGCGGGAAAGAGCGCCAAAAATGTCGCGGAGGCCTACGAGGCCCCGGGCTCCTCGTCCCCCACCTCGTCCGGCCGCGCCACCACGACCTTACAGCCGGCGAGGTCGACCTCGGGGACGCAATCGCGGGTGAAGGGCAGCCACCAGGTGGGGCCGGCGGGGGGCTCGATTTCAAGCAGGTCGCCGGCGCCGAAGTTCTGCACGCTCTTGATCCGGCCCACAGCCGCGCCCTCGGGCGAAACGGCGGCGAGGCCGATCAGGTCGGTCAGGTAGAACTCGTCCTCGTCCGGCTGGGGCAAGGTCTCGCGCGGGATGAACAGCTTCAGGCCCCGCAGGGCCTCGGCCTCCTCGCGGGTCGCGACCTCCTTGGCGCGACCGATCACCTGGCCCTTGTGGACGCGGCCGGAGGTCAGCGTCAGGCCGGGCGAGCCGTCCTGACGCTTCAAGGTCTTGTAGGAAAGGAGATTGGCGGGGCTCTCGGTGAAGGCGGTGATCTTCACCTCGCCCCGCACGCCAAACGCCCCGGCCACCTGGCCGACCAGGATCAGGTTGGTCATGGGCGCATTCCCAAAGCCCCTGCCCCTTGCGGGGAGGGGTTGGGGTGGGGGTGCGAGCGCCAAGGCGCCAGCAACGCCTTACGCCTCGGTGGCGGCTTCTTCAGCGGCCGGCGCTTCTTCAGCAACAGCCTCGGCGGCCGGAGCTTCGGCCACGACTTCCTCGGCGGCGGCTTCGGGTTCGGGCTCCGGCGCCGGCTGGGCGGCGGCTTCGGCGGCCGCGGCGGCGCGGTCGGCTTCACGCTGGGCGCGTTCGGCGGCGCGTTCTTCGGCCTTCTTGCCCGGCTTGGCCTTGGTCGGGTTGTTGCCCGGGGCCCACTTGGCGAGGCCCTCGGCCGCCAGGAAGCGCGCGACGCGATCGGTCGGCTGGGCGCCCTTGGCGATCCAGTCCTGCAGGCGCTCGACCTTCAGGGTGACGCGGCTCGGGTCGTCCTTCTTCAGCAGCGGGTTGTAGGTGCCCACCTTCTCGATGAAACGGCCGTCGCGGGGCGAATGGCTGTCGGCGACGACGATCTGGTAGAAGGGGCGCTTCTTGGCGCCGCCACGGGCGAGACGGATCTTCAGCATGGGGTTGGTCCTTGTCTAAGTCTTGAGGGTCTTCAGGGTTTCTTGAAGGGGTTGAAGCCGCCGCCGAGGCCGGGCAGGCCCGTAAGGCCTTGGGGCATCTGCGGAGGATTGTTCGGGTCGAGGCCGCCGAGCCCCGAGAGCTGCGAGGCGTCCTGGGGCAGCTTGCCGCCGCCCATGGCCTTGAGCCGCGCCATGTCGGCGCCGCCCATTCCCCCCATCTGGCCGCCCATCATCTGGGCCATGCGGGCGAAGCCCTTGCCGCCGCCCTTGCTCATGGCCTTGAACATGTCGGCCATCTGGCGGTGCTGTTTCAGAAGCCGGTTGATCTCGGCCACGTCGACGCCGGCGCCGGCGGCCACCCGCCGCTTGCGCGAGGCGTTCAAGAGGTCGGGCTTCTTGCGCTCGACCTTGGTCATGGACGAGATGATCGCCTGCTGGCGGCGGAAGATCTTGTCGTCGATATTGGCCTCGGCAATCTGCTTCTTGATCTTCTGCACGCCGGGCAGCAGGCCCATCAGCCCCTGCATGCCGCCCATCTTCTGCATCTGGGCCAGCTGGTCGGAGAGGTCGTCCAGGTCGAACTGGCCCTTGGCCAGCTTCTTGGCCATGCGCTCGGCCTTGGCCTGGTCCAGCTCGGCCGACGCCTTCTCCACCAGGGCCACGATGTCCCCCTGGCCGAGGATGCGGCCCGCGACCCGGCGAGCGTCGAACACGTCCAGGGCGTCGATCTTCTCGCCCGCGCCCAGGAACTTGATCGGCAGGCCGGTGACCGCGCGCATGGACAGGGCGGCGCCGCCGCGGCCGTCGCCGTCGGCGCGGGTCAGGATCAGGCCGGTCAGCGGCAGGCGCTCGTGGAAGGCCTTGGCCGTGCGCACCGCGTCCTGGCCGGTCAGGCTGTCGGCGACCAGCAGGGTCTCGGTCGGCTGCGAAATCCGGGCGATCTCGGCCGCCTCGGCCATCATCGCCTCGTCGAGCGTGGTGCGGCCGGCGGTGTCGAGGATCAGCACGTCGTAGCCGGCCAGCTTGGCGGCCGACATGGCGCGGCGGGCGATGTCCGGCGCCGACTGGCCGGCGACGATGGGCAGGGTGTCGACCTCGGCCTGTTGGCCCAGCAGGGCCAACTGCTCCATGGCCGCCGGGCGGCGGGTGTCGAGCGAGGCCATCATGACCTTCTTGCGCTCGGTCTTCGAGATGCGCAGGGCCAGCTTGGCGGCGGTGGTGGTCTTGCCCGAGCCCTGCAGGCCGGCCATCAGGATCACCGCCGGCGGCGCGGCGGCCAGGTTCAGCGGAACCGGCTCCTCCCCGCCCAGGGTCTCGATCAGGCCGTCATAGACGATCTTGACCACCTGGTCGGCGGGCCGCACCGAGCGCACCACCGCCTCGCCCGCGGCCCGTTCCTTGGCCTTGGCGATGAAGTCGCGCGCCACCGGCAGGGCGACGTCGGCGTCCAAGAGCGCGACGCGGACCTCGCGCAGGGCCTCGTCGACATCCTTTTCGGACAGCACGCCGCGGCCGCCGAGGCGGTCGAACACGCCGGATAGCTTTTCGGTCAGGGCGTCGAACATGAAACCTACCTTCGAATTCCCAAGCCTGATCCCAAACGCAAAACGCCCCCGTGGACGATCACGTCGACGGGGGGCCTCGCCGCCCTCGTCCTGATGGTTCAGGGGTCGTGGCGGTGGAGGGCGCGTTTTGGACTGCGCCGAGGAGGCGGCGATTTACGCCGGATGGGGGGAAAGGTCAAGGAAGGGAGGTCTGGCGACGAAACGGTAGTAGAGACGCCAGTCCTACAAACACGCCCGCGGCTAACAGCATCAGGCCTGCGGGAACGGACGGGTCAAACAAGGAATGGCCGACCTCTGGCGGATACAACGTCCAGCCATCGTGGAATTTCGCAGCCCCGACCGCCGCGGCGACAATCCCCAGCAGATCGCGCAACTCAAACAGGCCGAGCATGACTAGCGCCGCGCTTGCGATCCGAAGTATCTGCTTCACCTCAGCCTCCGTGTTGCAGTCGGCGGGCCACATCGCCCCCTAAATCCATGATGGAATTGGAGCTCGCCGACCCGGGCTGGTCAAGGACCGGCCCGGAGGGCCGGCCGCACCGCGGCGGCGCGCCGCGCCGTCCTTGAGCAGCCTGGGACGGCGAGCAAGGCTACCTTCATGGGCTTTGGTGAGCGAAATCAATCCCTTCTCCCCTTGTGGGAGAAGGAGGGGCCCGCGGCGAAGCCGTGGGAGGTTGAGGGGACGCGCGGCGATAGCCGCGCGACTGAAGACTCCTCGCGAAGACGATCCGCCGGCGCCCCTCATCCTCCCACTCGCTTCGCGAGCGGGCCCCTCCTTCCCCCACAAAGGGGGGAAGGGTTGGCGGCTGATCCGCTGGGTGACAAGCTGCGCCTTGTGGTTGATCACACCGTCCTCACCAAGCGCGCCCGCGCCATGCGGCGGGACCCAACGCGCGCCGAGCAGAAACTTTGGAGCTTGCTGCGCGGTGGGCAGCTCGAGGGACTGAAGTTCCGTCGCCAGGTTCCAATCGGTCCCTACATCGCCGACTTCGCCTGTTTCGACCCCTACGTGATCGTCGAATGCGACGGCGGTCAGCACGCCGATAGCGGCTATGACGAGGCTCGCGACAGCTGGTTCAAAGCCGAGGGGTTCACGGTGATCCGGCTCTGGAATGTCGATGTGATCGACAATCCCGAAGCCGCCCTCAACGAAATCCTGCGGCGGATCGGCGAGCAAGAGTGAAGCCGCCGCGATCTTTCCCCACCGCCCACGATCTCGCGCTATAACCCCTTTGTGACCCACCACCGCCCCCTCGAAACCAAACTCCTACAGCTCGCCGTCGCGGTGTGCGGCGGGGCGCCGGTCGCGGCGGGGCTGGCGGGGGCGCTGTTCGGGCCGGCCATGCTGGACCAGGCCGGCGGGGCGGGGCTGGACAGCCACTATCGCTACCTGTCGGGCCTGTTGCTGGCCATCGGCCTCGCCTATTGGAGCACCATTCCGCGCATCGAGCTGGCGGGCTCGCGGTTCACGCTGCTGACCCTGATCGTGGTCTGCGGCGGATTTTTCCGCGCCCTCGGCCTTCTGGCCGCAGGGCCGCTGGATCCGTGGATGGTGGCGGCCCTGGTCATGGAGCTCATCATCACACCCCTGCTCTACCTCTGGCAGGGCCGGGTCGCGCGGCGGGCGCGGCTGGCCTCGGTGGCGCCCTGGGTGGCGGCGGCGACGGCCTCAAACACAGAGAACATGCCGCACTGAATTAACCTCTTTCCGGTTTCTAAGCGCCGCGGGCTCGGCTAAAGCCGGGCCATGGCCATCGGCGTTTTCGATTCCGGCGTGGGCGGGCTTTCGGTGCATCGGGCTCTGGTTCAGGCCCTGCCGGACGCCGACCTGATCTATCTGGCCGACCAGGCCAACCAGCCCTATGGCGGCCGCCCGGGCGAGGAGATCGTCACCCTGACCCGAGCGGGCTGCGAGCGCCTGTTCGACCAGGGCTGCGACCTGATCGTCCTGGCCTGCAACACCGCTTCGGCCATAGCCCTGCGGCGACTGCAGCAGACCTGGCTGCCCGGCTATCGGCGCGAGCAGGGGCGGGCGCTGAACGTCCTCGGCATCATCGTGCCGACCATCGAAAAGGCCACCGGCCTGCCCTGGGAGCACGAGGCCGAGCGGCGCGGCGACAAGGTCGAGCAGCTGGACATCCTGGGCGTGTTCTCGACACCGGGCACGGCGGCCAGCCGGGTCTATGAGATCGAGATCGACAAGCGCCGTCAGGACGTGGCGGTGTTCTCCGAGCCCTGCCCGAACCTGGCCCGCATGATCGAGGCCGGCGAGGGCCAGGCGGCGCTGAAGGCGGCGGTGGACGGGCACGTGGCGGCGCTGAAGAAGCGTATCGGCCGCGCTCCGGACCGGGCGATCCTGGGCTGCACCCACTACGAGATCATCGCCGACCTGTTCCGCGCCGCCCTGCCGCCCGGCACGCCGCTGATCCACCAGCCGGCGGCCACGGCGGAGGCGATCGTGCGCTATCTGGAGCGGCACCCGGAATATGCGCCCGGGACCGGCGGGGCGCGGCGGTTCCTGACCACCGGCCGGGCGGGGCCGCAGAACGGGCTGGTCTCCAGCTTCTGGGGCGCGCCCTTGAGTTTCGACGCCGCCTAGGTCTCAATCCCGACGAACAAGAAAGCCGGGGAGGCGGGCGTGCGGATTCAGCTGGTTCTGGCGGCGGTGGCCGCCGTGGTCGCATCTTCGGGCGCAGCCCGGGCCGAGGTCGTCGACGTCCAGCCGAACGGCTTCGAGGTGCGCCACGCGCTCCACCTGGCCGTCCCGCCCGACAAGGCCTATGCCGCCCTGGTCGATATCGGCCGCTGGTGGAGTCCGGACCACACCTTTTCCGGCGACTCGGCCAATCTGAGCATCGAGCCCAAGGCCGGCGGCTGCTTCTGCGAGGCGCTGAAGGACGGCGGCTCGGTCGCGCACATGCGGGTGGTGTTCGTCGCGCCAGGCAAGATGCTGCGGCTGGAGGGCGCGCTGGGGCCGCTGCAGACCCTGGGCGTCACCGGCCATCTGGCCTTCGCCCTGAAGCCGCAGGACGGCGGCGCGGACCTGGTGCTGACCTACGATGTCGGCGGCTACGCCAAGGACGGCTTCGCCGGCTGGGCCACGCCCGTGGACCACGTGCTGGGCCTGCAAATGGCGCGGCTGAAGGCCTATGCCGAGACCGGCAAGCCCTAGGCCCAGGCCCTCGCCCTGGCGATCGGTGCGAGCTATGCGTTCGGCCAGACCCGTCAGCGCAAGGCACGCCCCATGACTGAACCCGCCAAGCCCGGCCCCCTGAGCGACCTTCTGGTGGTGGAGATGGGCCAGTTGATCGCCGGACCGTTCTGCGGCCAGCTCCTGGGTGATTTCGGGGCGCGGGTGATCAAGGTCGAGCCGCCGGGCGCCGGCGATCCCATGCGGGTCTGGGGCCGCGGCGAGCACGTCTGGTGGGAGGTGATCGCCCGCAACAAGCAGTCGGTGTCGATCAACCTGCGCATCCCCGAGGGCCAGGCCCTGGCCCGCCGGCTGATCGCCAAGGCCGACGTCCTGATCGAGAACTTCCGCCCCGGCGCGCTCGAGGGCTGGAACCTGGACCCCAAGGATCTGCGGCGCGAGAACCCCGGCCTGATCGTGGTGCGCATGTCCGGCTACGGCCAGACGGGCCCCTACGCCGCACGCACCGGCTTCGGCGGGGTGGGCGAGGCCATGGGCGGCTGGCGGCGCATCGTCGGCGACCCGGACCGGCCGCCCTCGCGCATGGGCGTCTCGATCGGCGACAGCCTGACGGCCACCTATGGCTGCCTCGGCGTGCTGGCCGCCCTGCACCACCGGGAAAAGACCGGCGAGGGCCAGGTGATCGACGCCGCCCTCTATGAATCGGTGCTGCAGGTGATGGAGAGCCTCGTGCCGGAGTACGCGGTCAGCGGCATCGTGCGCGAGCGGTCGGGCTCGTACCTGCCCGGCATCGCGCCGTCCAACGTCTATGCCTGCAAGGACGGCGACTATCTGATCGGGGCCAACCAGGACGGCATCTTCCGCCGCCTTTGCCAGGCCATGGGCCTGCCGGACCTGGCCGACGATCCGCGCTATGCGACCCACGTGGCCCGCGGCGCCAACCAGATCGAGCTGGACCAGCGCATCGAAGCCTGGACCAGGACCCTGACAATCGCCGAGGTCGAAGCCCTGATGGTCGAGCATTCGATCCCTGCGGGCCGCATCTATTCCGCCGCCGACATGATCGAGGATCCGCACTTCGCCGCCCGTGAGGCGATCGTCGAGGTGGCCCACCCCCGGTTCGCCGGACTGAAGATGCAGAACGTGTTTCCGAAACTGTCGGCCACGCCGGGCGCGATCCGCACCATCGCGCCGCAGGCCGTGGGCGAGCACAACGCCGAGGTCCTGGGGGGGCTGCTGGGGCTGGATGCAGACGCCCTGGAGGCGCTGCACAAGGCCGGCGCCGTCTGAAGCCGTCGTTTTCCACTCCCGCACCGACCGGTCTGAGCTAGTCTCTCAAAAACAACGGACCTGGAACGACCGGAGGGAGAGCGGCCATGGACTATTCCGAAATCCTCTATGCCAGCGAGGGCGGGATCGCGACGATCACGCTGAACCGGCCCGACCGGCTCAACGCCTGGACCGGGCGGATGCACCAGGAGGTCAAGGCGGCGATGCGCGCCGCGGCCGAGGACGAGGCCGTGCGGGTGATCGTGCTGACCGGCGCGGGGCGCGGCTTCTGCGCCGGGGCCGACATGCAGAACCTGCAGACCATCCAGGGTGGCGAAACCCGGGCGGCGACCCAGGCCGAGGCGCCCTTCGACCCCGCCTCGGCCGCCGATTTCCAGAAGACCTATTCCTACTTCCCCGCTGTGCCCAAGCCGATCATCGCCGCCATCAACGGGCCTTGCGCGGGCCTGGGCCTGGTCATCTCGCTCTATGCCGACCTGCGCTTCGCCTCCGACGCTGCGGTGTTCTCCACCGCCTTCTCCCGCCGCGGGCTGATCGCCGAGCATGGGTCCAGCTGGCTCTTGCCGCGGCTGGTGGGGTTCGCCAACGCCGCCGACCTGCTCTATTCCGCCCGCCGGGTCAGCCCGGCCGAGGCCCTGGCCATGGGCCTGGTCAATCGGGTGATCCCGCACGAGCAGTTCATGGCCGAGGTCATGGCCTATGCCGGCATGCTGGCGCGCGAGGTCTCGCCCCGGTCCTTGCGGGAAATGAAGCGGGAGATCTGGAACGGCCTCTTCCAGACCCTAGGCGAAGCGATCGACAGCGCCAACGCCGACATGGCCGGGAGCTTCGTCTCCGAAGACTTCAAGGAAGGCGTCGCCCACTATGTTGAAAAGCGCGCGCCGGCCTTCACCGGCCGCTGAGGATACCCCATGACCGCCCTGCCGATCGACACCTCCGTCTGGACCACCGCCGGCGAGGCTTTGCTGGGCGAGGCCATCGCCCTGCGCCGGGCCATACACGAGGACCCGGAGCTGGGCCTAGACTGCCCGCGCACCACCGAGAAAATCCTCAAAGCCCTGCAGGGCCTGCCGCTGGAAATCCGCCAGGGGCCGTCGACCACGGGCCTGGTGGCGATCCTGCGCGGGGGCGGCGACGGGCGCACGGTGCTGTTGCGTGGCGACATGGACGCCCTGCCGCTGCAGGAGGACACCGGCCTCGATTTCCGTTCGCGGACCGCGGGGGCCATGCACGCCTGCGGCCACGACACCCACGTGGCCATGCTGGCCGGGGCGGCGCGGGCGCTGTCGGCCGAGCGCGAGCGGCTGAACGGGACGGTGGTGTTCATGTTCCAGCCTGGCGAGGAGGGCTGGCACGGCGCACGGTTCATGCTGGAGGACGGCCTGCTGGACGATCCCAAGCCGGACGCGGCCTTCGCCCTGCACGTCTCGCCCAATATCCCCAGCGGCGTGTTCGCCAGCCGCACCGGGCCGCTGCTGGCCTCGGCCGACGTGGTGCGGATCAAGGTGCGCGGCGCCGGCGGCCATGCGGCCATGCCGCAGGACGCGATCGACCCGATCCCGATCGCCTGCGAGATCGTCACCGCCCTGCAGGCCTTCGTCACCCGCCGCGTGCCGGCCTTCAATCCAGCGGTCCTGACCATCGCCAAGATCGAGGCTGGGACCACCAACAACATCATCCCCGAGGACGCGCACCTGACCGGCACCCTGCGCACCATGAGCGAGACCACCCGCAAGCAGGTGCAGGAAGGCGTCAAGAAGCTGGTCCACCACGTCGCCGCCGCCCATGGCGCGACCGGCGAGGCCGAGTTCGACCAAGGCTTTCCGGTCACGGTCTGCGACGGCCGCATCGTCGAACTGGCGCGCAGGGTCACCCACGAGGTGTTCGGCGCCGGCGCCTGGCGCGACATGCCCCACCCGATGATGGGGGCCGAGGACTTCTCCTACGTGTTGCAGCAAATTCCCGGCGCCATGGCTTTCCTGGGCGCCACGCCCGAGGGCGGCGACTGGCGCACCTGTTGCGCCCTGCACTCCAATCGCATGGTGCTGGACGAGACGGTGATGAGCCGCGGCGTCGCCCTGCACTGCGCCTTTGCGCAGGCGTTCCTGAATGGGGACGCGGTGGTCTAACCTTTCTGCTCCCCTGTTCGCAGAACGGGGGGCTGTCGACGGGCCGCCAGGTCCCCCGGCCCGCTGCGCGCAACAGTGGAGGAGAAGGGTTTCCCGGCTCAGTGCGCCTCGCCTGGCCGGTAGTCCGCCTTCACATGCCCCTGCAGTCCGTCCTCGGTGAACCAGACCTTCTTGGTCTTCATGGCCACAAACAGGGGGGTCTGGTCGGCATAGTGCGGGGATGAGGCGTCCAGGGTGGCCGAGCCGAACTGGTGAACGCTCTCCGAACTGACCTTGCCGGCGCGGTCCCAGGTCACGAACATGATGAAGGTGTCGCCGGCGGCGGCGGTCAGGGTTCCATCGCGCTGGGGTTCGCCATAGACGGCGCGGAAGGTGTCGGGGCCGCCATCGATCGGAAGGTCGACGCTCCCGCGGCGGATTCGGTTCAGCTGGCCCCATTCGGGATCCAGCCGGCCGAAATGGGTCTTCAGCGTGGTCATGGCGTGGCGCAGAGCGGTCATGGGCGGCGGGGGGCTGGGATTATCCTGCGATTTGATCGCCTCGACCCCGGTCAGGACCGCGAGCGCGGCCGAGCGATTGTGAATGTCGGTGCGCCGGTCCCAGCGGCTCAGGATCGCCTGGGCCTGCTTGACGTCGTCATAGGGGCCGGGATCGGCGGCGACGATCTGGGCGACAAGATGCGCCATGTCCGAACGCTCGGAATAGGTGATGTCGAACTTGTGCGCGCGGAAACTGGCGTCGGTCACCGCGTGGTCCTGGCCGAAGGTCTCCTGCGCGCGGAACGCTCGGTTGGTCATGTTCTCCTGTAGGCCCATGCTGGCGGGAAAGTCGGCCGGCTTCAGCCCGTCGGCTGGATCGGTGGCGGCGAAGGGGGTGTTGTTGGAGTTGAACACCCAGCCGGACTTGGGCGCCCAGATCTGCGGGACCCGGTCGAAGGGCAGGTAGCCATGCCAGATCAGGTCCGAGCGATCGCCGGGCTGGATCTGCCGCCAGTCGCGGCCCTCGGCCCGTTTGGGGAATTGGCCATTGTAGACATAGCCGATGCGGCCGGTCTGGTCGGCGTAGATGTAGTTGATCGAGGGCAGGGCCTGCAGGGCCATGGCCGAACGCCACTGGCTCCAGTCCTGAGCCTTGTCCAGGCGGTAGTACTGCTCGGGCTGGCGCACCTCGCCCATGCCAGCGTAGCGCAGGGCGAAGACGCCGTGGTCGGTGCGGAACACCGGGCCCTGCGCCGACCACTCCAGCGGCTTGGAGACGGTGATGAAGAACGGCCCGAACAGCTTGATGCGGATATGCGCCGTGGCTCGCTGCAGCGGCTTCCAGGCGCCGTCCAGGCGGTACTGGTTCTGGTCGGCCGGGTTCAGCGCCAGGCGGTAGGTGGTGGTCAGGTTGGGGTCGTTGACGGTGTTGGCCCAGCCCAGATGCTCGTTATGCCCATGCAGCATGAAAGGCGAGCCGGGGAAGAAGCCGCCGGCGACATGCCAGCCCTCGCCCGAGTCCAGCACCGCCTCGTACCAGGCCACCTGGCCGGTATAGGGCTGGTGCGAATTGACCAGCAGGCGCGTGGCGCCATCCGCCGAGCGCGAGGGGGCCATGGCCACGCCGTTGGAGCCGGTCGGCGGCGGCGAACCCTTGGTCTTGGCGGTAATGTCCTTCAGCACGTGGTCCAGGCCGTAGAAGAATGGCGTGCGGAAGACGAAGCCGGCGTCGATATCCTTGGCGGTGACGGGCAACAGGCCCGGCGGCGCGCGGTCCGGATGCAGCGCGCCGTAATAGTTCAGCCCGTCGGCATAGGCCTGAAGCACCCGGCGGGTATCGGGCGAGAGGTCGCGGTCGTACTGGGCGTCGATGGTCTCGCGCACCTTGAACAGGCGCACGAGGTAGTCGGTCGGCGCGCCCTTGGGCCCGATCTGCGCGGCGAGCTGACCGCGCACGGTGAACACGGTCTCGGCGATGGTGGCGAAATCGTCCTCGGCGTGGGCGTAGGCGAAGCCGAAGGCGACATCGGGATCGGTCGGTCCCTTGATATGTGGCACGCCCCATTCGTCGCGGCGGATGTGAACGTCATAGGCCCTGGCCCGGGCGATCAGAGCCGCGCGGTCGGGCGTCGGCGGCTGGTTTCCGCGATCCGCCAGGGCCAATCCGGCGGTTGCGAGCAGCAACAGGACCCCTGCCGCCAAGGCGACTTGCAGAACGCGACGCATGACTGCCCCCCAAACCGCGCGGGCCTTGCCGCCGCGCCTTGATTTGCCGCCGACTATAACCCGGCGCACCGAACGTGCGAGCGCTTGACCCGCCATCGCCAGCGTGGTGTTGCTGTGTGATCACAGAAGCAGTCCAGGCCCACCATGTCCGAGATCCTGTCCCGCAGCGCGCTCGAGGCGCGAGCCCAGGTCATGGCCGCGCGCGAAGCGGCGCGCTTCGCCGAGGCGCGGCCAAAGAGCCGGGCGGCGCATGGCGGTGTTGGCGGCTTCCTGGATGGCGTCCCCATGCTGTGGATGCTCGACTGGCCGACCCCGTTCCCGATGGTGGTCGATCAGGCCTCGGGCGCGCGGCTGGTCGACCTGGACGGCCACCAGATCGTCGACCTCTGCCTCGGCGACACCGGGGCCATGTTCGGTCATGGGCCTGCGCCGGTTCTTGAGGCGCTGAAGCGGACGGCCAGCCGGGGCCTGACCACCATGCTGCCCTCGTCGGACGCCACAGCCGTCGGGCGACTGCTGGCTGAGCGCTTCGGCCTGCCGTTCTGGCAGGTCGCCGCCACAGCCAGCGACGCCAACCGCTTCGCCATCCGCGTCGCCCGCGCGGTGACCGGACGGGCCAAGGTGCTGGTGTTCGACGGCTGCTACCACGGGGCGGTGGACGATACCCTGGTGGACCTGGTGGACGGCCGTACGGTCTCGCGGCGCAGCCTGCTGGGCCAGGCGGTCGACCTGTCGCAGACCACCGTCTCGATCCCCTTCAATGACGAGGCCGCCCTGGCCGCCGCCCTGGCCGGGAGCGAGATCGCCTGCGTGCTGGCCGAGCCGGTGATGACCAACTGCGGCATGATCCTGCCTGGGCCGGGCTTCCATGCCGCCCTGCGCCGCCTGACCCGGGAGGCCGGGACTCTGCTCCTGATCGACGAGACCCACACCCTGTCCAGCGGTCTCGGCGGCTACACGGCCCTGCACGGGCTTGAGCCCGACCTGTTCGTCGCCGGCAAGGCGGTGGCGGGCGGGGTCCCGACTGCGGTCTGGGGCCTGAGCCACGCGGTCGCCGAACGGCTGGACGCGGTGCGCCGCGCCCGCCCGGACGGCCATTCCGGCATCGGCACGACTCTGTCCGGCAGCGCCCTGCAACTGGCCTGCCTGCGCGCCTGCCTGGAAGAGGTGATGACCGCCGAGGCCTACGCCGCCATGGAGCGGCAGGCGGGCCGCATCGCCGGGGGCCTGGCGGCCGCCATCGCCCGTTTCGGCCCGCCCTGGCACGTGGCCCGGGTCGGGGCGCGGATCGAGGTGGTGTTTGCAAAAGACCCGGTGCGCGACGCCGCCGAGGCCCGCGCGGCGGCCTCGCACCCGATCGAACAGGCCCTGCACCTCTTCCTGCTCAATCGCGGCTACCTGGTGACCCCGTTTCACAACATGGTGCTGGCCGCCCCCGCCCTGACCGACGCCGAAGCGGACGGTTTCGTCTCGGCCTATGGCGAGGCGCTGGCGGAACTCTGTGGGGCGGGCGGGTGAGCGGGCAGAGCTTTCAGCGCGCACGCCGCGCCCTGGTCACGGGCGCAGGCGCTGCGGACGGCATAGGGTTCGCCATCGCCCGCGGCCTGGCCCGCGCCGGCCTCGCCGTCCACCTGACGGGCGCGAGCGAACGGGTGCTGGCCCGCGCGGCCGAGATCAGGGCCGATGGCGGAAAGGCCGAGGCCAGCGTGTTCGACCTGACCCGCGCCGCCGAGGTCGAGCGCCTGAGAGCCGCCTGCGGCCCGGTGGAGATTCTGGTCAACAACGCCGGCATGGGCTCGCTGGCCCAGCCCGCCCTGCAGGCCCCCTTCGCCGACCTGTCCGAAGCCGACTGGAATCGTGGGATCTCGGTCAGCTTGACCAGCTGTTTCCTGGTCACGCGGGGCTTTCTGCCGGCGATGCTGCAAGGCGGCTTCGGCCGCATCGTCAACATCGCCTCGGTGACCGGCCCTTACGTCTCCAACGCCGGCGAGAGCGCCTATTCGGCGGCTAAGGCCGGCATGGTCGGCCTGACCCACGCCCTGGCGCTGGAGGCCGGCCCGAGCGGGGTCACCGTCAACGCCGTGGCCCCGGGCTGGATCGACACCGGCGCCGCCACGGACGAAGAGCGCCGGGCCGCCCTGAAGACACCGCTGGGGCGTGCGGGATCGCCGGACGAAGTGGCGGCCTGCGCCCTGTTCCTGGCCTCCGACCAGGCGAGCTACGTCAACGGCTCGGTCCTGGTGGTCGACGGCGGCAATATTCTGCAGGAACGCAAGGGCTAGCCGAAGTCCTCCAGAAACGCCATCACCCGCTCCAGCACCGCATCGTCCTGGGCGATCAGGCGATGGCCGAGGCCGTCGAACAGGGCGATTTCGCCCCCGGGCCAACGGTCGGCCATGATGCGGCTGGCCTCCGGCGGGCACTGTTCGTCGTCGAAGGCGTGCACCGCCAGAAGCCGGGCCGTCATCTGCGGGATCAGGGTCTCGACCCGGTCGTGCGAGGCCATCCGCTCGGCCGTGCGCAAGAGGCCGAGCTCGGCCGCGCGCTCGATCACCGCCTCGTCCCAGCCACGCTCGCGCTGGCGCCGCTTCCAGCGCGCGTCGAACCAGTTGCGATCGCGTGAGCGGGGCACGGGCGAGGCGATCATCACCGCCCGCTCGACCGAAAGCCCCTCGGACAGGGCGGTGATGCTGGTCGGGCAGCCGAACGAGTGGGCGACCAGGGTGTCGATGGGACCCAGCGCCCGGGCCACGGCGATCACCGCCTCGGCGGCGGCCTCGATGGAGTTGGCCTCGCTCTGGGAATAGCCGTGGCCGGGCAGGTCCAGGGCCACCACCGCGCGGCCGATCTTGGCGCATTCGTCGATCAGGGGGCTCCAGAGGGCGTTGTCGTCCTCCCAGCCGTGTACCAGCAGGGTCGCCGGGCCGACGCCCAGGCGCCAGGCCATCACCGGGCCGTGGCTGGTCTGGACCTCCAGGTCCTCGCCGTCAGCCAGCTGGCGGGCGAGGCGCGGCCGCACGCGGCGCACGGGCTTGGCCGCCTCGGCCAGCAAGGCCTCGGCCTCGGCGTCGAGATCGTCCATGGCTGCTCCCCAGGTGTCCGTGTTCTTGTCTGAGGGTTGCAATAGACCACCCTTACCCTGGGGCGGCCCAGGGGTTTTTGCGGGGGTTACCGAAGGTGGGCGCCGTGCGGCCTCAATCCCAGGTGAAAAACGGTAAGCCTTGTCCTATATGAGCCGGCCATGAGCCGCCCGTTCCTGAAGATGAATGGCCTGGGCAACGACTTCGTCGTGGTCGAGGCGCATACCTCAAGCCCCTATGGCCCGTTCGAGCCGGGGATCGAGGCGGCGCGCGCCATCGCCAACCGCGAAACCGGCATCGGCTGCGACCAGATCATCTCCGTCACCCAGTCGCCGCAAACCCAGGCCTTCGTGCGCTTCTGGAACGCGGACGGGCAGGAGATCGACGCTTGCGGCAACGGCTCGCGCTGCGTCGCCTGGCTGCTGATGGAGGCCAGCGGCCGTGAGGAGGCCACCTTCGAGACCCGGGCCGGCCGGCTCAGCGGTCGCAAGGCCGGCGACAAGCTGGTCACGCTGGACATGGGCGAGCCGGGCCTGGACTGGACCGAAATCCCCCTGGCCGAAGAGATGGACACCAAGGGCGTCGAGCTTCAGGTCGGGCCGATCGACAATCCGGTGCTGCACACCCCGGGCTGCGTCTCTATGGGCAATCCGCACGTGGTGTTCTTCGTGCCCGACATCGAGACCGCGCCGGTGCGCGAGGCGGGCTCGCTGATCGAGCACCACCCCCTGTTCCCGGAAGGGGTCAATGTCGGCTTCGCCGAGATCAAGGCCCGCGACCATATCCGCCTGCGCGTCTGGGAGCGCGGCGCCGGCCTGACCAAGGCCTGCGGAACCGGCGCCTGCGCCGCCCTGGTGGCCGCAGCCCGCCGCGGCCTGACCGACCGCAAGGCCACCGTCGAGTTCGAGCACGGCCGCCTGACCATCGAATGGCGCGAGAGCGACGACCACGTGCTGATGACCGGCCCGGTCTCGGTGGACTATGCGGGCGTGCTGCCGTGAGCAGCGACCTTCAGGTCGTCACGTTCGGCTGCCGCCTGAACGCCTATGAATCCGAGGTGATCCGCGCCCGGGCGGCCGAAGACGGCCTCGACAAGGCGATCATCTTCAACACCTGCGCAGTCACCGGCGAGGCGGTGCGCCAGGCGCGCCAGGCGATCCGCAAGGCCCGCCGCGAGCGGCCGGACGCCAGGCTGATCGTCACCGGCTGCGCCGCCCAGATCGATCCCGCCGCCTTCGCCGGCATGGCCGAGGTCGACCTGGTGCTGGGCAATGCGGAAAAGGCCGCGCCCGGCGCCTATGCCGACCAGCCGGACGCGCCGCGGGTGCGGGTCAACGACATCATGTCGGTGCGCGAGACCGCCGGCCACCTGATCGACGGGCTGAAGGATCGGGCGCGGGCTTACGTCGAGGTGCAGAACGGCTGCGACCACCGCTGCACCTTCTGCGTCATCCCCTATGGCCGCGGCAATTCCCGCTCGGCGCCGGCGGGCGAGGTGGTCGAGCAGATCCGCCGCCTGGCCGCCCAAGGCTATGCCGAGGTTGTGCTGACCGGGGTGGACGTCACCTCCTGGGGCGCCGACCTGCCGGGCGCGCCGACCCTGGGCCAGCTGGTGGCCCGGATCCTGAAGCTGGTTCCCGAGCTGTCGCGCCTTCGCCTGTCCTCGATCGACGCGGCCGAGATCGACCCCGACCTGATGCGCTGCCTGGCCGAAGAGCCGCGGCTGATGCCTTACCTGCACCTGTCGCTGCAGGCCGGCGACGACATGATCCTGAAGCGCATGAAGCGGCGCCATTCCCGGGCCGACGCCCTGAAGCTGGTCGAGCAGGTGCGCGCCGTGCGCCCCGACACAGCCTTCGGCGCCGACCTGATCGCCGGCTTCCCCACCGAGACCGAGGCCATGTTCGAGAACACCCTGAGCCTGGTCGACGAGGCGGGGCTGTCCTTCCTGCACGTCTTCCCCTTCAGCCCGCGGCCCGGCACCCCGGCGGCGCGCATGCCTCAGCTGACCCGGGCGGTGATCAAGCCCCGGGCCGAGCGGCTGCGCCAGGCGGGCGAGGCGGCCCTGGCCCGACACCTGGATCGCCAGGCCGGCCGCACCCTGATGGGCCTGGTCGAGCGCGAAGGCGTGGCCCGCGCCGAGGATTTCACCGAGATCGCCTTCGACGGCGACGCACCGGCGGGCCAGGTGATCCCGCTGCGCGTCACCGGCCACGACGGGCGCAAGGCTACAGCGGAGAGGGTCGCCGCATGAGCGAGGACAGCGTCAGCGGCGGCTGCCAGTGCGGGGCGGTGCGGTTTTCGGTGAACCTGCCGCTGGGCCGGGCGAGCCTGTGCCACTGCCGCATGTGCCAGAAGGCCACCGGCGGCTTCTTCGGCCCGTTCGTCTCGGTGATCTCCGGCATGACATGGACCCGCGGCGCGCCGGCCTATTTCCAGAGCTCCAACCGCGTGCGGCGCGGCTTCTGCGCCCAGTGCGGCACCCCGCTGAGCTTCGAGCCGGACACCGGCGATGTGGATCTGTCCATCGGCGCTTTCGACGATCCCGCCCCCATCCGCCCGACCATCCAGCACGACGTCTCCGCCCGCATGCCCTGGTTCGAGGACCTGGCCGGCCTGCCGGTGCGCACGCGTGAGGAGGTGGAGAAGGTGCAGCCCTATTTCGCCTCGATCGTCTCCCTGCAGCACCCGGACAGGGATACGGACTGAAGGGCTGCGGCGCCACTTGCGTTCTCTTATTGTTCCGGTAAAGCTTCCGCGGACAACCATTGCGGGAGAACGGCGCCCATGTTCGGATCCTTGTTCAAGGGCCCTCGGTTCCTGGACGCCGACCTTGAGGATTGGCACCTGGAGACCTGGGCCTGGCTGATGCGCCATCGCGGCGGCATGGGTCTGGTCCGCCAGACGCCGCTGGTCCTGCCCAGCCGCGACTATTTCCCGCCTAGCGAAGCCGCCGGCGAGGCCCGGGCCGAGCACGTGTTCAGCTGCGTGCGCGAGCTGATGGGCATGCAGAACTGGCCCTGCCGGCTGGAGGCCCGCGAGCGGGCCTCGACCGCGCGGGTCGGCGAATTCTGGGCGCTGCAAAGCACCGGCCAGGCCGGCGGCACGTTCCAGGTGGTCAATGGCGAGGCGATCATCTGCTATGCGCGCGAACTGGTCGACAAGCCGGCCCAGCTGGTGGCGACCTTCGCCCACGAGCTGTCGCATTTCCTGCTCTGCACCGTCGAGGAGCCGCCGCCGGGCGGCGAGGCTGGGCACGAACTGGCCACCGAACTTTGCGTCGCCTATCGCGGCCTGGCCGTCTTCAGCGCCAACACCGCCTTCACCTTCGAGCAGCATGGCGACACCTTCTCGCAGGGCTGGCGCTCGCAGCGGTCCGGCTATTTCTCGCCACGCGGCTGGGCCTTCGCCCTGGCGACCTTCCTCGAGCTGAAGGCGGCGCCGGCGGAGGAGGGCCTGAAGCACCTGAAACCGGAAATCGCCGACATGATGAAGGCCGCGCGGCGCTACCTGGCCAAGCGGCCCGAAAAGCTGGCGCCCCTGCTCGCCCTGACGTGACGGCGCGGACTCCCGTCCATGCGACAGCCCGGTATAGGATCGGGCCATGATCACCGGCATAGACCACATCGCCCTCGCCGTCGCCGACTTGGAGGCGGGGACCGCGGCCTACGAGGCGCTGCTCGGCCGCCCGGCGGAGCGGACGGAACCGGCCGGTGGGGCGCGGCGGGCCTGGCTGAGGCTGGAGAATTTGGCGATCGAGATCATCGCGGCGGAGGGCGAAGGGCCTGCGGGCGACCGGGTGCGCGCCCGGCTGGCCGAGCAGGGCGAGGGGCTGTTGGCCATCGCCTTCGCGACCTCCGACCTGGAGGCGGCGGTCAAGCTCTGCGAGCGGCGCGGGCTTTCCGTAGCCGCCGCGCCCGGAACGGCGCTCAAGGCAGCGTTCATCGCGCCGGAGTCCAGCCACGGCCTGCCGCTGGCGCTGTGCGAGGCGGAGCCCATTCCACGGTCGGCCTTAACCGACGGCGCCGCCTTGCACGCCCTGGACCATGTGGTGGTGCAGACCCCGAACCCGGACCGGGCCGCGGCCCTCTACGGCGCGCGGCTGGGGCTGTACCTCAGGCTGGACCGCACCAACCCGGCCTGGAACAGCCGGCTGCTGTTCTTCCGCTGCGGGAAGAGCGTGGTCGAGATCGGCCATGGTCTGGACTCTACCGGCGACGGCCCTGACCGCTTCGGCGGCCTCGCCTGGCGCACCCGCGACCCGCACGCCGCCCGCGAGCGCATCGCCGCGGCCGGCTTCAACGTCTCGGAGGTGCGCCAGGGCCGAAAGCCCGGCACCCACGTCTTCACCGTCCGCGACCGCACCGCGGGCGTTCCCACTCTGGTCTTGAGCGCCGCGAGCGATTAAGCGTCTTTCCCATGCAGCCCTTCACCCATCTCGACGGCAAGGCCGCCCCGCTGGCCATCGCCAACCTGGACACCGACCAGATCATCCCCAAGCAGTTCCTCAAGACCGTGGAGCGCGAGGGCCTGGCCAAGGGCCTGTTCTACGACCTGCGCTTCGACGGCGAGGGCAAGGAACGGCCCGACTTCGTGCTGAACCAGGCCGCCTATCAGGGCGCCAGCGTGCTGATCGCCGGCGATAATTTCGGCTGCGGCTCCAGCCGCGAGCATGCGCCCTGGGCGCTCCTGGACTTCGGCGTCCGCTGCGTGATCGCCCCGTCCTTCGCCGACATCTTCTACAACAACTGCTTCAACAACGGCCTGCTGCCCCTGACCCTGCCGGAAGCCCAGGTGCGCGAGTTGATGGACGAGGCCAAGGGCGGCAATCACATCTTCAGCGTCGACTTGGAGAGCCAGACGGTGGTCTCGCCCTCGGGCAAGACCTTCGCCTTCGAGATCGACCCGGGCCGCAAGGAAAAGCTGCTGAAGGGCCTGGACGCGGTGGGCGAAACCCTGGTCCACGCTGGCGAGATCGGCCTGTTCGAAGAACGCCGCAAGCTGGCCCAGCCCTGGCTGGAGCGCAGGCCATGAAGGTGATCGTCGCCGGCAGCGTGCGGGTCCAGCCCGGCAGCCTGGAGCGGTTCCTGCCGCACATGCGCGAGATGCTGGACGCCTCCCGCGCCGAGGAAGGCTGCATCGTCTACAGCTATGCCGAGGACGTGGCCGATCCGGGCCTGATCCGGGTCTTTGAGGTCTGGCGCGACCGCGGCGCCCTGACCGCACACTTCCAGACCGAGCACATGGCGAAATGGCGCGCATTGTGGCCAGAGTTCGGGGTTTCCGAGCGCAGCATCACCGCCTACGACGTGGCCGACGAGCGCGTCATCTAGAGGACCTTCCATGAGCACGCTTCTGCTTCTCCCGGGCGATGGCATCGGCCCGGAGGTGATCGAACAGGTCCGCCGCGTGGCCAGCCGGCTGGCCAACGACCTGACGCTGGAGGAGCGGGCCTTCGGCGGGACCAGCTTCGACCAGTTCGGCACGCCGCTGACGGAGGAGGCTGAGGCCGTGGCCCTGGCCAGCGACGCCGTCCTGATGGGCGCGGTCGGCGGGCCGAAGTGGGCCGGCGCGCCGCGGGCTCAACGGCCGGAAGCGGGCCTCTTGCGCCTGCGCCAGGCGATGAACGTCTACGCCAACCTGCGCCCCGCCATCTGCTTCGACGCCCTGGCCGGCGCCTCGGCGCTGAAGCCGGAGTTCGTCTCCGGCCTCGACATCATGATCGTGCGCGAGCTGACCGGCGGGGTCTATTTCGGCCAGCCGCGGGGCATCGAAACCCTGGCCGACGGCCAGAAACGCGGGGTCGACACCCAGGTCTACACGACCAGCGAGATCGAACGCGTCAGCCGCGTCGCCTTTGAGCTGGCCCGCGGCCGGCGCAACAAGGTGACCAGCTGCGAGAAGTCCAACGTCATGGAGACGGGCCTTCTGTGGCGCGAGGTGGTCACCGCCCTGCACGCCCGCGACTATGCCGACGTGCAGCTGGAGCACATGCTGGCCGACAACGCGGCCATGCAGCTGGTCAAGAACCCGCTGCAGTTCGACGTGATCGTCACCGACAACCTGTTCGGCGACATCCTGTCGGACGAGGCGGCCATGCTGACCGGGGGCATCGGCCTTCTGCCCTCCGCCGCCCTGGGCGATCCCGGCAAGCCCGGCCTCTACGAGCCCATCCACGGCTCGGCCCCTGACATCGCGGGGCAGGGCCTGGCCAACCCGCTGGCGGCGATCCTGTCCTTCGAGATGGCCCTGCGCTGGTCGCTGGGCCGCACCGACCTGGCCGACAAGCTGAACGCGGCGGTCAAGGCGGCGCTGGAGGAAGGCGCGCGGACGCGGGACATCGGCGGGTCGCTGACGACCGCGCAGATGGGTGATGCTGTGTTGAAGGGGCTGTAGGCTTCCTACCGCCCCCTTACCTCGTCATCCCGGCCGGAGGCCCGTGCAGCGGGCTGGAGAGCCGGGACCCAGCACACCAGGTCTCGACGCGCGACGATGGCGGCGTCGAAGTCGGTGCGGCTGGGTCCCGGCTCTTCGCTGCGCTCCGGCCGGGATGACGAGGTTTTGAGGGCCGCGCCTCACCCACCCCCAAACGCATGCAGCCGGGCACCGTGCTCCCGCAGCCATTCCCGGTGCGGGCGGTGGTCGCCGACCAGATCTTTTACCACCGCCCAGAACCGCGGCGAGTGGTTGGCTTCCACCAGGTGGGCGACCTCGTGGGCGGCGACGTAGTCGGCGACGGCGTAAGGGGCCAGGATCAGGCGCCAGGAATAGCGGATGCGACCGACCTCGCACTCGGCGCCGAAGCCGCGGCTGCGGGGCGGGCGGCAGGAGCCCCAGCGGGAGCGGGCGTCGGCGACGCTGACCGTGGGCAGAGGCTTGCCGATGGCGGCGACATGAACCTCGGTGCGTTCGGACAGGAAGCCCAGGGCCTCGGCCTTGAGCACACGGATCACGCCATTGGAAAAGCGCGCGGGGTCGCCGCCGACACCGATCCGCGCCGGCTCGCCGCCCGCCGCGGGGTGGAAGGCCGCGCGACCAGGGCGATGGGCCAAAAGGCAGGGCCGGCCGAGGACCTCGATCGCCTGGCCGGGGACCAGTCCTAGCGGTTGCGGTCGGGCGGCGAGCTGGTGGCGGATCCACTCGGCCCGCTGCTGAGCGAAATCGGCCGCGGCCGAGAGCTGGCGCAGGTTAGGGGCGGTGGCCACCATCTCGCCGCTGGCGAGGTCGAGGCGCAGGGAGACCCGGCGGGCGCGGCTGTTGACCCGCAGGCGCACGGGCACGCCGGCGACCTCGATCCGGTCGCCATCGGCCAGGCGCTGGCGAAAGAACAGGTTCAAGGCTCAGCCGCGCTTCCAGAACACGCCGCTGCGGGCGACATAGCGGTTGGGCAGGGTCTTGCGCCCGGAGTCCACATAGCCCTCGCGCGTCATCAGCTCGGCCACCAGGGCGGCGGCGGTAGCCACGGCCTCGTCGCTGAGCCGGTAGGCGGCGCCGAATTCCTCATGCAGCAGGGGATCGACCCCGGCTATGGCCGGCAGGCCGTCGAGGGTAGCCTCGATGCAGGCCGAGCGGCCCTCCGGCGAGGTGACGATCTCGGCCATGCGGGCGCGCATGGGATCGTCGTCGTCCAGCCGGGCGGGCTCGGCATAGGGCAGGCCTAGAAGCTCGATCTCGCGCGCCAGCTGGTTGCCGTCGGCGGTTCTCAGGCCGCGGGCGCGCTTCCAGATCGCATAGCGTTCCTCGGGCGTGCGCGCCGCGAGGGAGGAGCGGGTCCAGCCGCCGATGAAACGTTCTTCCGCCATGAGCGAATCTTAGCCTGGAGGCGTGACGGGATTAAGCTGAAATCCGAACGGTGCGGCGCTGCGATTCAGCCCATGGTAAACACGCCTTAACCCTCTTGGCCGAAACCTGCGGCGGGCTTTAGGGAGTATCAGCGTACGATGGCCAGGGTAGCGCGACGGTCGGGCCTGGAATGGATGTGGGCGGTGGCCGAGGCCGGCTGGCGCCATCCCATGGCTGCCCGCCTCCGCGGCGTGGCGGCCGCGACGCTCGGTGTGTTCCTCTTGATCGCCTTCGCCACCTATCGCGTCACGGACCCGAGCCTGAACGCGGTGTCCGGCGAGCGGCCGCACAACCTGATGGGTCGGCTGGGCGCCGATGCGGCCGACCTGGGGCTGCAGTCCCTGGGCCTGGGCGCGTGGCTGCTGGCCATAGTATTGCTGGTGATGGGCCTCGGGCGGATCGCCGATCGCGATCCGGACCTGTCGCGCCCGGTGCTGCGGCGGCGGATGTGGTTCGGCCTGGTGGGCCTGCTGGCCCTGGCCGGGGTGCTGACGGCCCTGCCGACGCCGGCGACCTGGCCCCTGGCCCGCGGCCTGGGCGGCTTCTGGGGCGACAGCCTGCTGAACGGTTTCGCCGCCCTGCTGCGCATGGCCCACGCTCCGGGTGGGCGGACGATCGGCGCCG
The DNA here is from genome assembly GCF_018135625.1 of Phenylobacterium montanum. NCBI lineage: Bacteria > Pseudomonadati > Pseudomonadota > Alphaproteobacteria > Caulobacterales > Caulobacteraceae > Poindextera > Poindextera montana. Next base: position 3,659,761 of record NZ_CP073078.1, on the reverse strand, counting down.
GCGTGCTGGCGGTGGTCGCCGCGGTGACCTTGGGCGCCGCCGTCGGCCTGGGCCGCCTCAGCCCCATGGCCATCATCGCCGCCCTGACCGCGCCCCGCGCCCCGCGAGCGCCCAAGCTGAAGCCTGCGCCCCGCCATGAACCGGAGGTGGCCCGCGCGAGACAGGAACGACCCGCCCGCCGTGGCGTCCACATCGAGCTGCCGGCCGACCCGCCAGCGGGAACTCCGGCCGCCGCCGCGCCCGAGTCGGACGAGGACGACGCCGACCCGCGCGCCCAGCCCGCCGTGAAGACGCCGCGCACGCCGGCCCCGCGCGGCTCGGACCGCGAGCAGCGCGAGAACCAGCAGAGCTTCGACTTCGTCCGGCCCAGCGGCTTCCACCTGCCGGAACTGTCCATGCTGGCCAAGCCCAAGCCGCGCTCGGCCATGTTCGACGAGGGCGCCCTGCGCCAGAATGCCCGCATGCTGGAAAGCGTGCTGGCCGAGTTCGGGGTCAAGGGAACCGTCGACCAGATCCGCGCCGGCCCGGTGGTCACCCTTTATGAACTGGTCCCCGCGCCCGGGGTGAAGTCCGCCCGGGTGGTGGCCCTGTCGGACGACATCGCCCGCTCGATGAGCGTCGCCGCCTGCCGCGTCTCGGTGGTGCAGGGGCGCAACGCCATCGGCATCGAGCTGCCCAACACCCGCCGCGAGACCGTCTATCTGCGCGACCTTCTGGCCGCCCCCGAGTTCGAGCGCGCCAGCCAGAACCTGCCCCTGGCGCTCGGCGAATCCATCGGCGGCGAGCCCTATATCGTCGACCTGTCGAAGATGCCCCACCTGCTCATCGCCGGCACCACCGGCTCGGGCAAGTCGGTGGGGGTCAACGCCATGATCCTGTCGATCCTCTACCGCCTGGCCCCGCATCAGTGCCGCTTCATCATGATCGACCCCAAGATGCTGGAGTTGTCGGTCTATGACGGCATCCCGCACCTCCTGGCGCCGGTCGTCACCGACCCGAAGAAGGCCATCGTCGCGCTGAAATGGACCGTGCGCGAGATGGAGGACCGCTATCGCAAGATGTCCAAGATCGGCGTGCGCAACGTCGCCGGCTACAACGAAAAGGCGCTGGAGGCCCAGGCCAGGGGCGAGCATTTCGTGCGCACGGTGCAGACCGGCTTCGACGAGCAGGGCCGCCCGGTCTATGAGGAGGAGAAGCTCAGGCCAGAGCCCATGCCCTATCTGGTGGTGGTGATCGACGAGGTCGCCGACCTGATGATGGTGGCGGGCAAGGATATCGAGGGCGCTGTCCAGCGCCTGGCCCAGATGGCCCGCGCCGCCGGCATCCACCTGATCATGGCCACCCAACGCCCGTCGGTGGACGTGATCACCGGCACCATCAAGGCCAACTTCCCGACCCGGATCAGCTTCCAGGTCACCTCCAAGATCGACAGCCGCACCATCATGGGCGAGCAGGGGGCCGAGCAGCTGCTGGGCCAGGGCGACATGCTGTACATGGCCGGCGGCGGGCGCATCACCCGCCTGCACGGGCCGTTCGTCAGCGACGGCGAGGTCGAGGCGGTGGCCAAGTTCCTGCGCGACCAGGGCGAGCCGCAATATCTGGAGGAAATCACCGCCGGCGGCGACGACGAGGACGGCGAGGGCGGCGACATGTTCGGCGAGGGCGGCGGCTCGGGCGACGACCTCTATGACCGCGCCGTGGCCGTGGTCACCCGCGACCGCAAGGCCTCGACCAGCTACATCCAGCGCCGGCTGCAGATCGGCTACAACCGCGCCGCCTCGCTGATGGAGCGGATGGAGCAGGAGGGCATCGTCGGCCCCGCCAACCACGCCGGCAAGCGGGACATTCTGGCTGGGCCGCCCCCCCCGATCTGAGCCTTTCGCCAAACTGGCGCCGTGATCGCGTTGCTTTTCCGGCCGTGTTGCGCGTTAGAACGGCGCAACGAGCCGAGGAGTCCGACTTGAGCCATCGACAGACCACCCGCCGCAGCCTTCTCGCCGGCGCCCTTTCGCTGGCCGCACTGCCGGTGCTGGCCCAGCCTTCGCCCGACGACCTCAGCGACGAGGACAAGGCGGTGGTGGCCAAGGCCGCCGCCTATCTGGACGGGCTGAACGAACTGAAGGGCCGCTTCGAGCAGACCGACCCGCGCGGGCGCACCACCAATGGCGACCTCTACCTGTCTCGGCCCGGCCGGGCGCGGTTCGCCTACGATCCGCCCTACGGCATGGTGACGGTCTCGGACGGACGCAGGGTCTGGGTCTATGATCCCCGGCTGAAGACGGTGAACCACTATCCCCTGAGCGCGACCCCCCTGTCCCTGTTCCTGGCCGAGCACGTGCGGCTGGACCGCGGGGTCAGCGTGACCAATGTCGACCATTTCAGCGACGGTTTCGCCCTCACCGCGGTCGACGCCCGTCACCGGTCCCAGGGGCAGATCACCCTGGTGTTCGCCGACGCCCCCGTGCGCTTGCGCGAATGGAGCCTGACCGACGGCCAGGGCCGCACCACCCGCATTCGTCTGACGGGCCTTCATGCAACCTCGGGGCTGGATCCTGCCCTGTTCGCGCCGCCGGGTGGCGGGGGGGCGACAGCGGCACAGCCCTGAATTGAGACATATTCGTCACAATCAAGATTGAAACGGATTTCGTATTGACTTTTTTTGCCCCAAGTGGCACATTTAACACGCATGAGGCGTAGGACTGACCTCCGACGCTTTGTTTCCGTCCCGGATCCCAATCCCCTCCCGGCGGCGGCATGAGAGACGACTTCAGACGCCCGAGCGCGGCCCTCCGCCTCGGGCGCTTTTTTTGCGCGCCGGGTCGTGAGATGAAGCCGGCATGCGCCTTCGAATCTGCACCTGGAACGTCAACTCCGTCCGCCTGCGCGTCGAGCAGGTCGCCCGTTTCGTCGCCGAGCAGCAGCCGGATGTGCTGTGCATGCAGGAGATCAAGTGCCAGGCGCCCGAGTTCCCGCGCGAGGCCTTCGAGGCCATGGGCCTGCCGCACCTGGCCATCGCCGGGCAGAAGGGCTGGCATGGCGTGGCCACCGCCTCGCGCCTGCCGCTGGAGCCGGGCGCCGACTGGGGCGCCTGTCGCGAGGGTCATGCCCGCTCGGTGGCCGTGAAGGTCCAGGGCGTCGAGATCCAGAACTTCTACATCCCCGCGGGCGGTGACATCCCCGACCGGACCTTGAACCCCAAGTTCGACCACAAGCTCGATTTCCTCGAGCGGCTGTCGGCCAAGGCCGCGGCGGCCGGCCCCAAGGCGCCCCTGGTCATCACCGGCGACTTCAACGTGGCCCCCGGCGAATTCGACGTCTGGAGCCACAAACAGATGCTGAAGATCGTCAGCCACACCCCGATCGAGCTGGCGGCGATCGAGAAGCTGCGCGCCTCCGCCGGCTTCGTCGACCTGGTGCGCGAGACCACGCCGGACCCGACCAAGCTGTTTTCGTGGTGGAGCTATCGCGCCGCCGATTTCCGCGCCTCCAACCGGGGCCTGAGGCTGGATCACATCTGGGCCACCCCCGCCCTGCACGCCCAGGCCTTCGCCGGGCGGGGCGCCGAGGCCCGCATCCATGACGACGTGCGCGCCTGGGAGCGGCCCAGCGACCACGCGCCGGTGATCGCCGACCTCGCGCTCTGAAGATTGAACCAGAGGGCGGCCGGCGCGGAATTCAGGAACGCCAGACCGCATTCCCCGGCGGCGATTTGGTCGCATTCGCAAAAGGCGATAAGATCAGGGCCGGGTTTAAGCGAGCGCGCCGCGCATCGCCGATGCGCCCCGCTTCAGCGCTCGCGCCGAACGGAGGTCCGCCCATGACCCAAACCTATCGCCAGCATCTCCATGAGCACCAGGACGGCGACGGCGTCGATCTGCCCCTCAGCAAGGTTCGCGGCGCCGAACGACACGGGGTGATCTGGATGCTGGCCGCCTCGACCCTGGCCGCGGTGATCGCCATGGCCGGGATCGTGCTGATCAACTATCCGAGCCTGGCCCACCTTCTCTGAAGGTGAACGCGCCTACTTGTCCGTCTCGTAGGGCGAGACCGCGTCGTGCCGCACGAGATTGTGGGTCGAGGCCGCGACTCCGGCGATGATGAACTGCACCGCCATGGCGCAGAGGATCAGGCCCAGGATGCGCACGACGATGGTCATGCCGATGCGGCCCAGGGCGCGCGAGATCAGGCTGGTCATCCAGAACGACACCAGGATCGACAGGGCGATGGCGGCGATCACCCCAACGCCCGCCCCCATGCCCCGGATGCCGAAATCCTTGGCCTCGGCGGCATAGATCACCACGGTCGAGATCGCTCCCGGCCCGATCAGGAGCGGCATGGCGAAGGGCACCACCAGGCGTTCGAACCGGCGCCGGGCGTAGGCGCTGGTGGACAGGGGCTCGGCGCCCTCCTCGCTCTCGTCGGCGAAGCGGGCGGTGAAATCGTCGCGCACCATGTCGAGGCCCAACAGGAACAGGAGGATGCCGCCGGCGATGCGGAAAGCCGGCATGGAGATGCCGAAGAACTGCAGGATCGAGAGACCGCTGAAATAGATCAGCGTCAGAAACACCAGCGAGAATAGGGCGATATAGGCAGCCAGCCGCCGCCGGCCGGCCGGGGTCGCGCCCACTGTCGCCGCCGCGAACAAGGGCACGTTGCCCACCGGGTCGATCAGGGCGAACAGGGCGACGAAGAAGTTGACCGAGAGTTCTGCAAGGCTCATGTTTTTGTCTTAGCCTAAATCCTCGAAATCCGCGCCGCCCCGCTCGTTCGAAACGCCGGGTCGCGCGCCCGTACGCTACGGAGCCCTCGATGACCCTCGCCGCCGCCCGCCTGCAGGACACGCCCGCCGATCCGCGGCTGATCATCCCGCTGGACCTGCCGACACGCGCTGACGCCGAGGCCATGGTCGAGCGGCTGGGCGATGCGGTCAGCTACTACAAGATCGGCCTGCAGCTTCTGGCCGGCGGCGGCATGGACATGGCCAAGGACCTGAAGCGCCGCGGGCGCCAGGTGTTCCTGGACTGGAAGCTGCACGACATCGGAGCCACGGTGGAGAAGGCGACGGCGGCCATCGTCGCCACCGGCGCCTGCGATCTCCTGACCGTGCACGCCGAACCCCAGGTGATGGCCGCCGCCGTGCGCGGACGGGCCGGCGCGCTGGGGGTCAAGATCGTCGGGGTGACCGTGCTGACTAGCCTGTCGGAAGACGACCTGGTCCAGCTCGGCTATGGGCTGAAGGTCCGCGACCTGGTCGAGCGGCGCATCCGCCAGGCCCTGGATGCGGGCCTCGACGGGGTGGTGGCCAGCCCGCACGAGGCCGAGCTGGCGCGCCAGATCGGCGGGCCGGGCTTTCTGGTGGTGACGCCGGGGGTGCGGCCGTCCTGGTCCAAGGCCGACGATCAGGCCCGCGCGGCGACCCCGGCAGAGGCCCTGCGCGCCGGCGCCAGCCACCTGGTCTGCGGCCGGCCGATCACCGCCGCCAATGACCCGCGCGCGGCGGCGCTCAGCGTGGTGCAGGAGATGGCGGAGGCCTGAGTCTCTTCTACCAGTGGCCGCCCTTGCCGCAGCCACAGCCGTGTCCGCCATGACCGCCGATCCCGACGTGGACGGCGATATTGGCCGAGACGCTGGCCTGGGCCGCCGCAAAGGCGTTGGCGCGGGCGAAGGCCCCGGCGTTCGCCGCCCCCGAGCCCTGGGCATAGGCGAATCCGCCGCCTCCGCCTCCGCCGCCCACATTGGCGGGGCCGACCCCGCCGCTGAGCCAGAGGTCCGAGACCTGGACCTCCTGCGGCGGCGGCGCTTCAGGCGCGGGGCGCCATTCGCTGGGGCCCTCGACAATGTGGTCGATGATCACCTTCTCGCGCACGATGGTCCGCACATGGGTCAGGTGGTGACGAACGGCGTGCGGCCGGCAGCAGCACGCCGCACGCGGATGGGCGCTGGCGGCTGAGGCGCCCGCCGCCGCCAGGGCGAGGACGAACAGGGGCGCTAGTCTGGCGAGCTTGAACGGCATGGCCGGCTCCGGGGCTTGGTCGCTGTCCGGTCTACGCACCTGTGCGCGACCCTGCGAGTCCATACGCGCCTGGGGTGAACGGCGATCAGAAGTCGACAGCGATCCCTTTTCGCTCCCAGTCGCCGAACCGCGTGGGTTCGGGGCCTGCCGGGCCGCCCCGTTCCTCGACCTTTTTCGCCTCTTCGGCGACCAGCCGGCGGCGTTCCGCCGCCTCTTCCAGCGCCCGCTGGGCGGCCGGGCTGAGCGGCTTGTCGGGGGCGGCGTGTTCGGGAAGTTCCGTCATGGGCGGATTTTGCGCCCTTTTTGCTTGATTGTCAGCGGCCTTTGGGGGCACGGGGCGCGGATGAAACCCCCTCGCCCGTCCGGCCCACGCCGCCCACGCCCGACGCCCAACGCCCGCAAGCCCAGGCCCAAGCCGGACGCCGCCCATACGGAAACACCCCTCGGCGAAGGCCTGGACGCCCGCCGGGCGGCGCTGGACCTGGTGGCCGCGGCGCTGGATCACCGCGGCGGGCTCGAGGAGGCCCTTGTGCGCAAGCCCTTCGCCGGGCTGGAGCTGCGCGATCGGGCCCTGGCGCGAATGACGGCCATGACCCTGCTGCGGCGGCTGGGCGCGATCGACCGCCTTTTGGACGCCAAGCTGGCCAAGCCGCCGCCGGAGGCGGTGCGTATGCTGTTGCGCCTGGGCGCGGCGCAGCTGTTGTTCATGGACGTCCCCGCCCACGCGGCGATCGACACTACCGTGCGCCTGGCTGGCGCCGCCGAAGCCACGCGGCCGTTCAAGGGCCTAGTCAACGCCGTGTTGCGCGGTCTGCAGCGCGACGGGGCCCCCGACGCCGACCCCGAGGTCCTGGCCCCCGGCTGGCTGTTCGCCCGTTGGCGTGCGGCCTATGGCGAGGCGGACGCCCGGGCCATGGCCGCGGTGATCGCCGAGGAGCCCCTGACCGACCTCAGCCTGCGCCAAGCCGAGGGCGCCGGCGAACTGGCGGAAGCCCTGGAGGCCGAAGTCCTGCCCGGCGGGTCGCTGAGGTCGCAAAAGCGCGGCGACGTCGCCGACTGGCCCGGCTATGCCGAGGGCCGTTGGTGGGTGCAGGACGCGGCCGCCGCCATCCCCGCCCGGCTGCTGGCCATCCAACCCGGCGAGACGGCCATCGACCTTTGCGCCGCCCCGGGCGGCAAGACCCTGCAGCTCGCGGCTGCGGGGGCCAAGGTCACGGCCCTCGACCGCTCCGCCCAGCGGCTGCGCCGCTTGACCCAGGCCCTGGAACGGACTGGCCTCACCGCCGAGGTGGTCGCCGCCGAAGCCGAGCGTTGGGAGGATTCGCGCCGCTTCGACGCCGTCCTACTGGACGCGCCCTGTTCCGCGACGGGCACCTTCCGGCGGCATCCGGATGTTCTCTGGGGCACGCGCCCCGGCGACATCGCCAAACTGGCGGGCGTGCAGGCGCGGCTCATGGACAGCGCCGCCGAACGGGTGAAGCCGGGGGGGCGGCTGGTCTATTGCGTCTGTTCGCTGGAGACCGAAGAGGCCGAGGCCCAGGCTGAGGCCTTCCTGGCGCGGCATGAGGATTTCGCCTTGGCCCCGGTCCAGCCCGGTGAAGGTGGGGCGCCCCAAGGCGCGGTCACCAAGGCCGGCCTCCTGCGGGTGCTGCCGCACCAGCTGCCGGGCGGCGCCGACGGCTTCTTCGCCGCCCGGTTCGTGCGCAAGGCCTGAAGCCTCAGCCTCGCTGCCGCTTGAGCGCCACATAGAGCGCCCCAGCGCCGCCGTGGTGGCGCTGGGCTTCCGAGACCCCGGCGACCAGGGCCCGCAAGGGCGGCTCGGCCAGCCAGTGGGGGACCATGCGGCGCAGGACGCCGTCGCCCAGGGCGCCCTTGCCGGTGATCACCAGCACCGCCCGCCAGCCGTCCTCTGAGGCCCGGGCGATGAAACCGGTCAGGGCCTGGCGCGCGCGATCCTGGTCGAGGCCATGCAGGTCTATGCGCGGGCCAAGTTCCTGTTCGCGGACGATACGGCGCTTGCGGCGGGGCTCGATGCCTTCGAGCGGGCCGTGCCTCTTGATCTGTGGCCTGGCGGCCGGGGCCGGTTGTGGCGCGACCGCCGGCAAGGTTTCGGGCTTGGTTTCGAGCGGCAAGGCCGTGGGGAAATGCCGCCCCGGCGCCGGCCGCACGGTGGCGGCGACCTTGGCCCAGATGTGGGTCTCCTCCGGACGCAGCCTGCGGGTCACTGGGTGGCCGAGCCGACAGGAGCCAAGGCGTAGAGGCTGAGCACATGGCGCACCCGGCCCGCTTCCAGCCCTGCGGCGGCGCCGGCGCCGATATAGAGATCGGCCCTGACCTCGCCCTTGATCGCCCCGCCGGTGTCGAGGGCCATGGCGATGCGGCGATAGGCCGGCATGGCGCCGTTCAGGGTCGGGGCGACGGCGTCGATCCAGTAGAGCCCGCCCATGGCATGTCTCGCGGGATCGACCGCCAGCGAACGCCCGGGAATCAAGGGCACGCCCGCCGTTCCGACCGGCTCGGCCCCATCATCGGCCTCCAGGCGGAAGAACACATAGCGCGGGTCCTGGCGCATCACGGCGTCCGCTTCCGGCCCGCGATGGACGGCGAGCCAGTTCCGCACCGCCTCGGCCGAAGCATCCCCCGCCGCCAGGGCGCCGCGGTCGCGCAGGATGTTGGCTACGCCGACGAACGGCCGGCCATTGTTGCCGGCATAGACCGCCTTCAGCCGGCGGCCTTCCGGCAGGCGCAGCACGCCTGAGCCCTGGATCTGCAGGAAGAACAGGTCCTCGGGCCGCATCCAGGCCAGGGGCGCGTCCGCGGGCGCGGCCTCGATCGCCGCGCGGTCGGGATAGGGGACCAGCTGGCCGCCGACGATGCGGCCGCTGATCTTGCGGCCGGTCAGGGTAGGGTCGAACTGGCCAAGGTCGATCAGCACCAGGTCGGCGGGCCGCGCGCGCACCGGGGCGGTGAACTCTCCACGGCGGCTGGCGCGGGCCTCGTATTCCGGGGCGAAATAGGCGGTCAGGAGGCCGCCATCACCGACCGGCTCGGCGCGGAAATTGGCTTCAAGGAAATCACGCGCAGCGGCCTCGCCCAAGGCGCCGACGTTCCGGGCCCTACGGCAGGCGGCGGCCATGTCCGGGTTGGGGGCGACGCTACAGCCGGCCTCGAAGGCCAGCAGCGCGGCGGCGTGGTCCTCCTGCGCCCAGCCGGGAAGATCGGCGAGGTGCAGGCTGAGCCGCGGCGGCGGCGTCGATCTGGGCGGCGCGGCCGGCGGGGCAGGGCTTGGGGCAGGCTGGGCCGGCGGGGCGGGTATGGGCGGCGGCGCAACCGGCGCAGGTGGGGCCGTGGCGCAGGCGGCCAGGATCGCGAGAGCGGCTGCGATCGCCGCCAGCCTCCAGCATCGCCCCATGCTCACGCCTCCGCGGCGTCGACGCGGACCAGGGTCCAGTTGGGGTCGCGGCTGGTGAAATAGCGCTCGAAGGTCCAGATCTCGGCGGTGCGGCGCTCGTCCACAGCCTCGCCTTCGGGTCCATGGGTGCGGCTGCGCAGCTCCGCAAGGAAGCGCACCTTGGCCCGGGCCAGGTCGCCGACCACCTCGGCGAAATCAAGGTCGGTGCGGGCGGGGTGCACGAACTCGACCGTCTCGTGGCGGTTCTCGGCTGCGCGGGCCGCGATCACGGGGTCGAAGCGGGCGAACACCTCCTCTGAGACCAGGCGGCGAAGGGTTTCGCGGTCGCCCTCGGCGAAGGCCTTGACGATGGTCTCGTAGGCGATGCGGGCGCCGTCGAGGAATCGTCCGATGTCGAAGCTGGCGTCGCGGGCGCGGATGGCGGCGACACCCGCCGGCTGCGGCTCGGCCTCGGCCTCCGGCTGCGGCGCCGCCGGCGCGCCGACGCGGTGCACCGGCGCGGTCAGGCCATCCTCGGGCTGGCGCCCGACGCGCCGGCCCAGCACAGCGTAGAGCTGGTAGAGCACCACGGCGGCCAGCACGGCCAGGATGAGCAGTTCCAAGACTTGCACGGCGATACCGAGTCAGCGCCCGTCGCGAGCGAAGCCAACGCCCGACGGACTGGGTTCTATATAATCCGCGCCTCGCGCCGCGTCAGGCGCCGCGTTGCGCCGCGTTCGTGCGCGTGATAGCAGCCCCGCTTCATGCCTCCAAGGCGCGCCGCCCGGTTTGCGGTGCGTCAAGCCATATGGAACTGTCCCTTTCATGACCGACACCGAAACCCCGGCCGCCGCCCCCGCCGAAGGCCCGGGCATGCGCGTTCTCGCCCAGTTCATCCGCGATCTGTCGTTCGAGAACCCGCGCGCGCCGGAATCGCTGCGCGCCGGCGGGGTCCAGCCGCAGATCGAGCTCGGCGTCGAGATGAACGCGAGGGCGCGGCCGGACGGTCTCTACGAGGTCGACCTGAAGCTGAACGCCACCGCCAAGGGCACGGCCGAAACCGTGTTCCAGGTCGAACTGGTCTATGGCGGCCTGTTCCAGATCACCGGCGTTCCGGAGACCGAGCTGGAGCCGGTGCTGCTGATCGAATGCCCGCGCTACCTGTTCCCCTACGCCCGGCGAATGATTTCGGACCTGACCAGCGAGGGCGGGTTCCCGCCGTTCATGATCGACCCGATCGACTTCGTGGCGGTCTATACGGCGCGTCAGGCCCAGTTGGGCGGCCAGCCGGTCGGGCAGGCCTGACCCGTACTATTCCACCGCCACCCCCCAGCGCGCCCAGATCGCGCCGGACTTGATGGTTCCCTTGATGAAGGCCTCGTGCGCCGCGCGCTCCTCCTCGGTGGAGCGCGGGGCGAGCGGACGAGGCCGCGGGCCGTGGCTGACGGCGGCGACGCTCGTCGGGCCGGCCGTGGTCCGGCGCTGGGCCTGCTGGGGCGCCAGGTCCAAGCCCCGCTCCTTGCCGCCGCGCAGCTCGAGATAGACTCCGGCCAGCAGCTGGGCGTCCAGCAGGGCGCCATGCTTGGTGCGGTCCGCCAGCGAGATCTTGAACCGCTTGCAGAGCGCATCCAGCGAATTGTACATGCCCGGGAATTTCTTCTGGGCCAGGGGCAGGGAGTCGATCCAGCGCGACTCTTCGAGGATCGGTCGGTTCGCCCGCTTCAGCTCGTGATTGATGAAGCCACGGTCGAAGCCGGCGTTGTGCGCGACGAGGCTCGCATCCCCGATGAATTCCAGCAGCGCGTCGCAGACCTCCGGCTGGTGAAAGCGCGGCTTGTCGGCCAGGAAGGCCAGGGAGATGCCATGCACCCGCTCGGCCTCGGGATCGATTTCGCGGTCGGGGTGGATGTACTTATGGAAGGTCCGGCCGGTGGGCAGGTAATCCACCAGCTCGATACAGCCGACTTCGATCAGCCGGTGGCCGGTCTTCGGGTCGAGGCCGGTGGTTTCGGTGTCGAGGACGATTTCGCGCAACATCCCATGATCATTGGGACGCTTCGCCGCCGGCTTCAAGGGCTCGCCTTGAACGCCATGTGGGCGATTTCAGCGCCGCGAGCACCTCGGCCACCTGAGCTCGGGCGGCTTCCAACCCCTGGCCGGTCTCGATGACGAAGTCGGCCCGGGCGCGTTTTTCCGCATCGGGCTTCTGGCGGGCGAGGATGGCGTCCAGCTTTTCCGGCGCCATCCCCGGGCGGGCCAGAACCCGTTCGCGCTGGAGGTCGGCCGGGGCGGAGACCACCACCACCGCATCGACATTGCGCTCGCCGCCGGTCTCGAACAGCAGGGGGATGTCCAGCACCACCACCTCGGCGCCGTCGGCGCGGGCCTTTTCGAAGAAGCCGCCGCGGCTGGCCCCCACCAGCGGGTGGACGATGGCCTCCAGCCGCTTCATCGCCGCCTCATCGCCCAGGACACGCTGGCCAAGCGCTGTACGGTCCACCGCCCCGTCCTTGATCACGCCGGGAAAGGCCGCCTCGATCGGGGCCACCGCCGCGCCCCCTGGCGCGTAGAGGGCGTGGACGGCGGCGTCGGCGTCATAGACCGGGGCGCCAGCCTCGGCGAACATGGCCGCGGTGGTCGACTTGCCCATGCCGATGGAGCCGGTGAGGCCGACGACGATCATGCATCCTGCTCCAGGGCGGCGAGGGCCAAGGCGCGCACGTCGACCCCCGCGGGCGGCGCCTGGCCGAAAAAGGCTTCGAACGACGGCGCGGCCTGCAGGATCAGCATCTCCAGCCCGTCGACCACCGGATGGCCGGCGCCCGCCGCATCCTCCAGCAGGCGCGTGGTAAGGGGCCGATAGACCATGTCCATCACCGGCGCGGAAGCCGGCAACGGGTCCAGCTCGATCTCCAACGGCGCCTGCCCCTCGAGGCCGAGCGAGGTGGCGTTGACCAGGGCGCCGGCGTCGTCCAACAGGCCGGGCAGTTCCGACCAGGCGTGGGCGGACACCGCTTCGCCCAGGGCGTGAGCTATGGCTTCGGCCCGCCCCTTGGTGCGATTGACCAGCCGGACCTTGGGCGCGCCGGCCAGGACAAAAGCGGCCGCCGCCCCGCGCGCAGCCCCGCCCGCGCCCAGGATCACGACCGGCGCCGCTGCCGGATCGAAGCCCGACGCCTGGCTGGCGAAGGCGCCCAGGAGGCCCTGGCCGTCGGTATTGTCTGCCTGGACCGAGCCGTCCTCGGCGAACAGCAGGAGGTTTGCGGCTCCCGCCAGTTGCGCGCGCGTGCTCGCCACGTCGGCGGCGGCGAGCGCCGCCTCCTTGAACGGCAAGGTGACGTTGATCCCGGCCAGGGACGAGCCGCGCAGGCCCTCGACCAGGTGCGGGAACCCTTCCTCGCTGGGGCTCAAGGCCAGATAGGCGCCGTCGATCCCGGCTGCGGCCAGCCAGGCGTTGTGGATCAGGGGGCTGAGCGAATGCCGGACCGGCCGCCCGACCACGGCAGCGAGGCGGGTGGCGCCGGAGATCCCGCTCATGACGCGATCGCGCCCTGCTCGCGCAGGAAGGCCAGGAGCGGCAGGAGCGGCAGGCCCAGAATGGCGAAATAGTCGCCCTCGATGCGCTCGAACAGCTGCGCCCCGGCGCCCTCGAGATGATAGCAGCCGACCGAGGACAAGACCGCCTGGCCGTGTCGCGCCAGGTAGGCGTCGAGGAAGGCGTCGGAAAAGTCGCGCATGGTCAGGGTCGAGCTTTCAGCGTGTCGCCAGACCACCCGCCCCTCCTCGGCCACGACCAGGCCGCCATGCAGCTGGTGGGTGCGGCCGCGCATGGCGACCAGCCTTTGGCGGGCCTCGTCCACATTGGCCGCCTTGTCGAACAGCTCGCCGGCCAGGTCCAGGGTCTGATCCGCGCCGATGACGAGGCCGGTCGTCTTGTTCGACACTGCCACGGCCTTGGCCTCGCCGAGGGCCTCGGCGATCGCCTTCGGCCCTGCGCATTCAGCCAGCATGCGCTGCTTTATGGCGTCCTCGTCGACGCCGGAGCTGACCTTGGAGAACACGACCCCGGCCGCGGACAGGAGGGCGGCGCGGGATTGGCTCTGGGACGCGAGCACCACTGGCTTCAAGACAGGACCTCGATCTGCCCGCCGCCGGAATTGATCACATTGATCACCTGGGCGGCGGTCTCCTCCACCGAGCGGCGGGTGACGTCGATCACCGGCCAGCCCTGGCGCTCGAACATCCGTCGCGCCTTGACGATCTCCTCGCGCACCGACTCGATCTCGATATAGCTGCTTTCGCGCTCCTCCCTGAGGTTCAGCAGGCGATTGCGGCGGATCTGGATCAGTCGGTCTGGGGAGACTGTCAGCCCGATCACCACCGGCCGCTTCAACCGGGTCAGGTTCGGCGGCGGCTCGGCCCCCGGCACCAGGGGCACATTGGCCGCGCGCACCCCGCGGTGGGCCAGGTAGATGCAAGTTGGGGTCTTGGAGGTGCGGCTGACGCCCACCAGCACGACGTCGGCGCTTTCCAGGTCGTCGGTTCCCTGCCCGTCGTCATGGCCGATAGCGTAGTTCAAGGCGTCCATACGGTTGAAATAGTCGTTGTCCAGGGCGTGCTGCACCCCGACCCGGGTCGAGAGCGAGGCGCCGAGATAGCGGCCCAGGGCCGCCACCAGCGGGTCCAGCGCCGCCACGCAGGTCATGTCCAGCTCGCGGCAGCCCGCTTCCAGCCGGGCGCGCAGGTTGCGGTCGACGATGGTGTGCAGCACCACCCCCGGCGCGCCGGCGATCTCCAGCAGCACCCGTTCGAGCTGCCGCTCGGAACGAACCAGCGCGTAGATGTGTTCGATGGGCAGAACATCGTCGAACCGGGCGCAGACCGCCCGGGCCAGGGCGTTCAGGGTCTCGCCGGTGGAATCGGAGACGAGATGGACATGGAAATAGGTGGCGAAACGCGAGGCGCTCATCGGCCGCTCTGAAGCAAGGGATTTGGGGTCAGGGGTTCGGTCAGGATCATGTGTGGTCGAAAGCCCCTGTGGAGCATCGGTTAATGAATGCTTAACGAGCGGTGGTCGGATTAACGAGTTGTTAACGAGAAAAGCCGGTCGCGGCCGCTTTGCCAAGGACGTTCGGGACAGTTTGCCGATTGTGGTCGCCGCCGTCCCCAGGCGCGGTGCGACAAACTGTCATGGGGATGTCACATTTCCCCCGCCGGGGCGCCAATCCCCTCTCCCCAGACCGGCGCCCAGACAGGATTTAACCTTTCATTAAGAAATTCGGTGGCCTGGCGGTCATCCCCGTTTTCCACAGCCCCGGGAGGCCTGGTGGAAATCCGCGGCCAGCGCGCGGTATGGCCGCAGATCGGATTCGGTGCGACTCGGTTATCCACGCTTGTCCCTGGCCATACCTCTTCCTCCTCTTTCTCATTAATATTTCTTTAAGAGATTAAGGGGCCGTACGGGGCTTGAGCCCAAGGGCTGTCCGGGCTTTAAGACCGGGTATGACCGGGCAGGCGAGCAGGGCTGAATCGCGTTTCCTAGGGGCGCTCGCGGGCGAGGTGACCGACCGGCCGCCGGTGTGGTTCATGCGTCAGGCTGGGCGCTACCTGCCGGAATATCGCGAGCTGAGGACCCGGGCCAAGGACTTCATCAGCTTCTGCCTCGATCCGGAAATGGCCGCCGAGGCGACTCTGCAGCCCATGCGCCGCTTCCCGTTCGACGCGTCCATCGTGTTCGCCGACATCCTGCTCCTGCCCCAAGCCCTGGGCCAGGAGGTGTGGTTCGAGGCCGGCGAGGGGCCAAGGCTGGGCGAACTTCCGCCCATCGAACGCCTGGCGGGCGAAGTCGAGGCCGCGGCGGGCCGGCTTTCAGCCGTGGGCGAGACCTTGTCCCGCGTGCGGGCGGTGCTGGAGCCGGAGCGGGCCCTGATCGGTTTCGCCGGTGCGCCCTGGACTGTGGCGACCTACATGATCGAAGGGCGCAGCAGCGATCGGACCCGGGCCAGAAGCTACGCCTTCGAAAAGCCGGACGATCTCGACGCCCTGATCGAAGTGCTGGTCCAGGCCACTATTCGCTACTTGACCATGCAGGTGGAGGCCGGGGCCCAGGCCCTGCAACTGTTCGAATCCTGGGCCGAGAATATCCCCGAAGACCTGTTCGAGCGCATCGTCACCCGTCCGCACGCCCGTATTGTCCAGGGCTTGAGGGCCGCCGGCGTCACCGTACCGGTGATCGGCTTTCCCCGTGGCGCCGGATCCCTGCTGACCGGCTATGCGGCCGGCGCGGGGGTGAACGCCGTCGGGCTGGACGTGCAGGCCAGCGCGGCCATGGGCCAGAGCCTGCAGCGCTCGCTGACGATCCAGGGCGCGCTCGATCCCTTGCTTCTGCGCGCTGGGGGCGATGGCTTGGATCGCCGTGTCGATCAGCTGCTGCAGCAATGGGGCGATGGGCCCTATGTGTTCAATCTGGGCCACGGTATCTTGCCGGATACGCCGATACGGCATGTGGAGCAGGTGCTGGCCAGGGTCACCGGATGGCGGAGAGCCTGATGGCGCGGGACGCCGGGCCGGCGCGGCGGGTGGCGGTGGTCCTGTTCAACCTGGGCGGACCCGACCGGCCCTCGGCGGTGCGCCCGTTCCTGTTCAACCTGTTCGCCGATCCCGCGATCATCCAGGTCCCGGCCCTGGTGCGCTATCCTCTGGCCCTGATGATCTCCTGGCTGCGCCAGGCCTCGGCCAAGGCCAACTATGCGCGGATGGGCGGGGCCTCGCCCCTCTTGCCTGAGACCGAGGCCCAGGCCGGCGCCCTGCAGGCCCTGCTCGCCACCCAGGCTCCGAGCTGTAGGGTCAAGACCTTCATCGCCATGCGCTACTGGCGCCCTTTCACCGCCGCCGCCGCCCGCGAGGTTGCGGAGTTCGAACCGGACGAGGTGGTGCTGCTGCCGCTGTACCCGCAGTATTCCACCACCACTACGGCCTCGTCGCTGAAGGCTTGGAGGGCGGCCTATCGCGGATCGGGCCGGGTGCGGGCGATCTGCTGCTATCCGACCCAGAAGGGCCTTGTCGAGGCTCACGCCCAGCGGATCCTGGGCGCCTTCGAAGCCGCCGGGCGTCCGGAAAAGTTGCGGTTGCTGTTCTCCGCCCACGGCCTGCCGGAAAAGGTGATCGAGGCGGGCGACCCCTACCAGTCCCAGGTCGAGGCGACCGCCGCAGCGGTGGTTCAGTGCTTGGGCGGCGAGTGGGACTGGCAGGTCTGCTACCAGAGCCGGGTCGGGCCGCTGAAGTGGATCGGCCCCTCCACCGCCGAGGCGATCGGTCAGGCGGCCAGGGAAGGCCTGGGCGTGATCGTCACCCCGATCGCCTTCGTTTCGGAGCATATTGAGACCCTGGTCGAGCTGGATCACGACTATGCCGTTCTGGCGGAGCAGGAGGGCTGCAGGCCTTATGTTCGCGTCCCGGCCCTTGGGCTGCACGAGGCTTTCATCGGCGGCCTGGCCGATCTGGTGGTCGGCTGCTTGAACCAGCCGGTCGGCGTCAGCCCCGGCGCCCCGCACCAGTGCGAAGCCTGTTATGGCCAGTGCCCTGGCCGAGTCGTGGAGATCGTGCGTTGAGAGGCGAGCCGTTCGAGTTGATCCGGGGCCTGCACATCCTGGCGGTGATCGCCTGGATGGCCGGCATGCTCTATCTGCCGCGGCTCTATGTTTATCACTGCAAGGCCACGCCGGGCTCGGAGATGGACGAAACCTTCAAGATCATGGAGCTGAAGCTGCTCCGCATGATCATCAATCCGGCCATGATCATGGCGGTGATATTCGGTGGAACCTTGGCCTGGCTTGACGCCGGCCTGATGGGTCCCCACTTCTGGCTCAGCCCGTGGGCGCTGACCAAGATCGCGGCGCTGGTTGTGCTGTTCAGCTGGCACGGCTTTCTAGCCCGGGCGCGGCGCGATTTCGCCAATGGCCGCAACCAGCGCTCCGAGCGCTTCTGGCGCATGACCAACGAGATTCCGTTCGTCCTGGCCATCATCATCGTGCTGTCGGTGACCACCAAGTTCGGCGGAATCCACAGCTGAGGCGGCGCCCCCTCGGCTCACGCTCTGCTTGACCTGACCTTCGGCATGTGGTTCCGCTTGGGGCGAGGCAAGGTTCCAAACCGCGCCGCCCTTCTCCTGTCGGACCCGCGTCCTTCCGTGACGCCGCAAGGTCCGAACCTCCCCATCGGCGCCGGATATTCAACATCTCCGGCGCGACAGACCAACCGTTGGGCCCTTCTCCGGGGTCCGCATGATCGCGTGAGCGATCCAGGAACTGAGTACTATCCATGCAAGACGAAACTATCGACACCCTGATCGATCCCGAAGCCGCCGACATTCTGGGCGAAGGCCCGGACGGTGGCGAAAACGGGGCCGAGGACGGGCCCTCCGCCGCCAGCCAGGCCATCGCCGCCATGGGGCTGACGCGCATGTCGCTACAGCAGCTGAAGGAGAAGTCCTCCGCCGATCTGGTGGCCTTCGCCGAAGCGCTGGAGATCGAGAACGCCAACTCAATGCTCAAGCAGGACATGATGTTCGCCATCCTCAAGGCCCTGGCCGAGGAAGGCGTCGAGGTCAGCGGCAGCGGCACTCTGGAAGTCGTGCAGGACGGCTTCGGCTTCCTGCGCAGCCCGGAAGCCAACTATCTGGCCGGCCCGGACGACATCTATGTCTCCCCCTCGCAGATCCGCAAATTCGGCCTGCGCACTGGTGATACGGTCGACGGCGGCATCCGCTCGCCGCGCGAAGGCGAGCGCTATTTCGCCCTGGTCAAGGTCGACCAGGTCAATTTCGAGAGCCCGGAGAACGTCCGCCACAAGGTCGCCTTCGACAACCTGACCCCGCTCTATCCCGAAGAGCGGCTGACCATGGAGATCGAGGATCCGACCCTGAAGGACCGCTCGGGCCGGATCATCGATATCGTCTCCCCGCTCGGCAAGGGCCAGCGCTGCCTGATCGTGGCGCCGCCGCGGGTGGGCAAGACGGTGATGCTGCAGAACATCGCCAAGTCGATCGCCGCCAACCACCCGGAAGCCTATCTGATCGTGCTGCTGATCGACGAGCGGCCGGAAGAAGTCACCGACATGCAGCGCACGGTGAAGGGCGAGGTGATCTCCTCGACCTTCGACGAGCCGGCCACCCGCCACGTGCAGGTCGCTGAGATGGTGATCGAAAAGGCCAAGCGCCTGGTCGAGCACAAGCGCGATGTGATCATTCTCCTCGATTCGGTCACTCGCCTCGGCCGCGCCTACAACACCGTGGTCCCCTCTTCCGGCAAGGTGCTGACCGGCGGCGTCGACGCCAATGCTCTGCAGCGGCCCAAGCGCTTCTTCGGCGCGGCGCGCAACGTGGAGGAAGGCGGCTCGCTGACCATCATCGCCACCGCCCTGATCGAGACCGGCTCGCGGATGGACGAAGTAATCTTCGAAGAGTTCAAGGGCACCGGTAACTCGGAAATCATCCTCGACCGCAAGGTCGCCGACAAGCGTATCTTCCCGGCCATCGACATCCTGAAGTCGGGCACCCGCAAGGAAGAACTGATTACGCCGAAGGATATTCTGCAGAAGACCTACGTTCTGCGCCGTATCCTCAACCCGATGGGGCCGCAGGACGCCATCGAATTCCTGATCGACAAGCTGCGGCAAAGCAAGAACAACGCCGACTTCTTCCAGTCGATGAATACCTGACTGCCTTACCCCTTGCGGGGGAAGGAGGGGCCCCCGCCCGCGCAGCGGGTGGGAGGATGAGGGGTCGCGCTGACCTCTCCATCCATTCTGCGCCGCGGCGTTGCTCTATCGGATGCGCTGGTGAGACCCCTCATCCTCCCACGGCTTCGCCGCGGGCCCCCCCCTTCTCCCGCAAGGGGAGAAGGATTTTCTACGGCAGCAGCAAACTCGCGCCCGACGTCTCCCGGCTCTCCAGCGCTTCGTGCGCCCGCCGGGCATCCTTCAGCGAGAAGGTCTGGCCGATCTCGACCTTGACCTGGCCCGAGGCTACGACCTCGAACACTGCCGCCGCGCTGGCGTCGAGCTCTGGGGTCGTGGCGACATAGTCGAACAAGGTCGGGCGGGTCAGGAACAGGGAGCCGCCGCGGGCCAGCCGGGCAGGCTCGATCGCGGGGGCGGGGCCTGAGGCGTTGCCGAAGCTTACCAGCATGCCGCGCCGGCCCAGGCTGGCCAGGCTGGCTTCAAAGGTCGCGGCCCCCACCCCGTCATAGACCACGGGCACGCCCTTGCCGCCCGTGATCTCGCGCACCCGGGCGGCGACGTCTTCCTCGCGGTAAAGGATCACGTGCTGGCAGCCGTGCGCCTTGGCCAATTCCGCCTTGGCCGCGGAACCGACCGTGCCGATCACATGGGCCCCCAGGGTGGCAGCCCACTGGGTCATCAGCGTGCCGACCCCGCCGGCAGCGGCGTGGACAACGATGGTCTCGCCCGAGAGCACCGTGTGGCAGCGGCGGATCAGGAACTCGACCGTCATGCCCTTGAGCATGATCGCGGCCGCGGTCTCGAAGCTGACCGCCTCCGGAATCTTCACCGCCCGGTCGGCCGGGACCAGATGCGCCTCAGCGTAGGCGCCGAGCGGCCCCGTGCCATAGGCGGCCCGGTCGCCGACCTTGAACCGCGTCACCCCCTCGCCCACCGCCTCGACCACACCCGAGGCCTCTTGCCCTAGCACGGCCGGATACTTGATCGGATAGAGACCGGAGCGGTGATAGGTGTCGATGAAGTTGATGCCGATCGCCTTGTGGCGGACCAGGATCTGACCGGGTCCGGGGGCGGATTCGGCGAGGTCGATCGCCTCCAATACCTCCGGTCCGCCGGGCCTGCTCGCCTGGATCGCCAGCATGGGTCACTCCTTATCAGTCGACGGATTGGACGCCTGACGCAGCTGCGCCGGGTTGGGCCATGTTTCACGTGAAACGGCGGCTCATGCCAGAGCCGATTTGAAGAAGGTGGCTGTGCGCTGGTTGGCGGTCTGCGCATCGACCTCGTCGTAGTGCTCGCCGCCCTTGCGGGCGAAGGCGTGGTCGCGGCCGGGATAGGTGTGGATCGTAACCTGGGCCCGGTTCTTCAGTCCATCGATGATCAAAGCCTGGGCCGCCTTGGGCACGAACTGGTCTTCCTCCGCGATGTGCAGCATGAGCGGGCGGGTCAACCGGTCGGCTTCGCCAAGGTATTTGTCGATGCCGACGCCATAGTAGGCGACGCTGCCGTCGCTGTCCGTGCGGGTCGCGGTGAGGAAGGCCAGGAGCCCGCCCAGGCAGAAGCCGACCGCCCCGACCTTCGCCGAGCATTGCTTATCGGCGCGGATCAGGTCGATGGTGGCGGCGATATCCTCGACGCCGGCGTCCACATTGAACGCGTTGTAGAGCTCAAAGGCCTTCTTCCACTCCGCATCGCTCTGGTCGGTGATGTCGATCCCGGGCTCGATGCGCCAGAAAAGATCCGGGCAAATGGCAAGGTAACCCTGGCCGGCGAGGTCATCGCAGATGCCGCGCATGACCGCGTTGACCCCAAAGATTTCCTGGATAACCACGACCGCCGGGGCTTTGGCGGCGGACGGCCGGGCGACATAGGCGCCGAAAGAGCCGGCTGGCGTGGTGACGGTAAGGCGATTCTGGGTCATAGGCTTTCTCGGGCGTCCTTGGGGGCGGCGAAGGGTGCGTTCTGGATATGGGGTTTCGTAAAGCCTCTAGCGCCTGGGGGCCGGAAAGGCTCATAACAAAGTTGTGGCCCCGGTGATTTGCCGGGTCGGAGTGGAGATGGCCATGAAGGCGACGGTCAATGTCGAATGTACGCCCGAGGAGGCGCGCGCCTTTCTCGGCCTGCCGGACGTCACCGCCCTCAACGAGCAGTTGGTCAGCGAGATGCAGGTGCGGCTGAAGGAGAACATGGCCGCCCTGCAGCCCGAGGAGCTGATGAAGAACTGGATGGCTTTCGGCGGCATGGCCCAGGAACAGTTCCGCAAGCTGATGATGGCCGCGACCGGCGCCGCCAAGGGCTGACCACCGCCGGATTTCATGAGCGACACCATCTTCGCCCCAGCCACGGCCGCGGGCCGCGCGGCGGTCGCGGTGATCCGCATCTCGGGGCCTGTTTCACGTGAAACATTGTGGGCGCTGGCCCCGGGGCGACTGAGCCCGCGGCGGGCGTCCTTGCGCGCCCTTCGCCGACCTTCGGACGGCGCGGTGCTGGACCAGGCCCTGGTGCTCTGGCTCCCCGGCCCCGCGAGCTTCACGGGCGAAGACAGCGCCGAGCTGCATCTTCATGGCGGCGCGGCAGTGACCGAGGCGGTCATCGAGACTTTGCTGGCGATGGGCCTGCGCTTGGCCGAGCCGGGCGAATTCACGCGCCGGGCCTTCGAGCACGGCCGCCTGGACCTGGCCCAGGCCGAGGCTGTCGCCGACCTGGTAGACGCCGAGACCGAGGCCCAGCGGCGCCAGGCCCTGGGCCAGCTGGATGGCGAGTTGTCGGCGCGGCACACGGCCTGGCGCGAGGGCCTGATCGACGCCCTGGCCAGCCTCGAGGCGGCCGTGGATTTTCCCGATGAGGAGGTGCCCGAGGCGGTGGCCGAGCAGGCGCGAGCGCCGATCGCCCGGGTCGCCGAGCAACTCGCGGACGCTCTGGCCGACTCCAGCCGGGGTCAGCGCGTGCGCGAAGGTTTTCGTATCGCCCTGATCGGCGCGCCCAACGCCGGCAAGTCCAGCCTGCTGAACGCCCTCGCCGGCTCGGATCGGGCGATCGTCACCGCCACGCCCGGCACCACAAGAGACGTGATCGAGGTGGTGCTGAACCTGGCGGGCTACCGGGTCACCGTCGCCGACACGGCGGGCCTGCGCCATTCGGAAGATCCGATCGAAGCCGAGGGCGTACGGCGCGCCGCCGATCGTGCGGTCGGGGCCGATCTCAGACTGCTGGTGGTGGACAGCGCGGCGGCGGATGAGGCCTGGTGGGCGGTGGTGGAGTGGGCCAAGCCGGGCGACCTGCTGGTGCTCAACAAAGCCGATCTGCCGCAGGGCTCAAGCGGTGCGACGGCCCGAGCCTGGGCGGAAGAGCATGGGATGGAGACGCATGCCCTGTCCCTATCCACCGGCGCCGGCTTTCAAGCGATGTCGGAACGATTGTCCGTTCGGGTGGTGAAGGCCTTGGCCGGCGCTGAGTTCCCGGCGGCGACGCGGGCTCGTCACCGCCGGGACCTGGAGGCGGCGGAAGCCCACCTGCGCCGGGCCCTGGCCGAACTCGATGGCGGGTTAGCGGTGGAGTTGGCGGCCGAAGATGTCCGGCTTGCCGCCCGCTGTCTGGCCAGGATCGGTGGCCGGATTGACGCTGAGGATGTGCTGGATCTGGTGTTTGCCCGGTTCTGCATCGGTAAGTGAGTTTCACGTGAAGCGGCGCAAAACCGCGACTCGTCCCACTCCGCGTGAAGAGCCAAGGCCAAGCCTCGATGAGGGCCTAGGATTCACAGTGTGCGGCGATGTTTCACGTGAAACATCCCCGTTACCCCCAGGGCCGGCGCCTCGACGCGGCGGCCGGGCTTCCGTATAAGTCCTGGCTCCGCCCAGCCCCGGCTGCCTGCCGGGCCAACCCCATATTGAGTTCATGTCCTCGCCCGTTTGGGATGTCATTGTCATCGGCGGCGGTCACGCCGGATGCGAAGCCGCCGCCGCGTCGGCGCGCGTCGGCGCGCGCACCTTGCTGCTGACCCACAAGCTGGAAACCATCGGCGAGATGTCCTGTAACCCGGCTATCGGCGGCCTGGGCAAGGGGCATCTGGTGCGGGAGATCGACGCGTTGGACGGGCTGATGGGCCGGCTGGCGGACCAGGCCGGCATCCAGTTCCGCCTGCTGAACCGCTCCAAGGGCCCGGCCGTGCGCGGCCCCCGCGCCCAGATCGACCGCAAGCTCTACCGCCAGGCTATGCAAACCGCCCTGGCCGCCCAGCCGAACCTGACGGTCGAGGCGGCGGCGGTCGAGGATCTGATCGTCGAGAACGGCCGGGTGGTCGGCGTTTCTGCCGCCGACGGTCGCACGTGGAACGCCGGCCGGGTGGTGCTGACCACCGGCACCTTCCTCAAGGGCCTGATCCACCTCGGCGAAAACCGCATCCCCGCCGGCCGGGCCGGCGAGGCGCCGGCGGTCGGCCTGTCAGACCGGCTCTACAGCCTGGGTCTTTCCATGGGCCGGCTGAAGACCGGGACGCCGGCCCGGCTGGACGGTAAGTCGATCGCCTGGGACCGGCTGGAAATGCAGCCGGGCGATGTTGACCCGACCCCCTTCTCGTTCCTGACCGATCGCATTGAGCGGGCACAGATCCAGTGCGGGGTGACCGCCACCACGGAAGAGACCCACCGGATCATCGCTGACCGGCTGGACGAATCCGCGGTCTATGGCGGTCGCATCCAGGGCCGCGGGCCGCGCTATTGCCCCTCGATCGAGGACAAGGTGGTGCGCTTCGCCGACCGGAACAGCCATCAGATCTTTCTCGAGCCCGAGGGCCTGGACGACGACACTGTCTATCCCAACGGCATCTCGACCTCGGTGTCGGAGGCGACCCAGGACCTGTTCCTGCGCACCATCCCCGGCCTCGAAGATGTGGTCGTGCGCCGTTACGGCTATGCGATCGAATACGACTATGTCGATCCGCGCGAACTCTTGCCTAGCCTTGAGGTCAAGCGCCTGCCCGGCCTCTATCTCGCCGGCCAGATCAACGGCACCACCGGCTATGAAGAGGCCGGGGCGCAGGGCCTGGTCGCCGGCCTCAACGCAGCCCGGGCCGCTTCGGGCGCCGATCCGGCCAGCTTCGCCCGCGACGAGGCCTATATCGGGGTGATGATCGACGACCTCGTTACACGTGGCGTCACCGAACCCTATCGCATGTTCACCAGCCGGGCCGAGTTCCGCCTGACCCTGCGCGCCGACAACGCCGATCAGCGCCTGACCGCTCGCGGCGTCGAGCTGGGCCTGGTCGGTGCCGAACGCGCCCGCGCCTTTGCTGGAAAGGCTGAGGCTCTGGACGCCGCTCGCGCCAGGGCCCACGCCCTGACCTTGACCCCGGCCGAGGCGGTCAAGGCCGGTTTCAAGGTCAACGCCGACGGCCAGCGCCGCGACCTGATGCAGCTCCTCGCCTATCCCGACATCGACATCGACGACCTGGCCCGGGTCTGGCCAGAGATCGGCGCCTGGCCGGCTGCGGTGCGCGAGCAAGTCGAGATCGAAGCGGGCTATGCCGGCTATCTGGACCGCCAGGCCGCCGACGTCGCCGCCTTCCGCCGCGACGAGGACCTGCGGCTGCCCGCCGACCTGGACTATGCCGCGGTCGGCGGCCTCTCGTTCGAGGCGCGGGAAAAGCTCGCCGCCGTCCGTCCCCTGACCCTCGGCCAGGCCGGCCGCATCGAGGGCGTCACCCCCGGCGCCATCACCGCCCTGCTCGCCCATGTCCGTCGCGCCCGCGCCGCTTGAGGCGAATCCGGGCCAGAGCCCGATGGCCATCCCTCAGGCTTACGGTCCCGCTGGGTTCCAGGCGGCCTTCGGGGCCACCGACGCTCAGGTCGCCGACCTGGTGCGATTCGAAGCGCTGCTGTTCGACTGGAACCAGCGCATGAACTTGGTCGGCCCCTCGGCCCAGGCCGAGTTCTGGAGCCGCCACGTGCTGGACAGCGCCCAGCTATTGCGCGTGGCGCCGGAGGCCCTGACTTTCGCCGATCTCGGCGCCGGGGCAGGCTTTCCCGGGATCGTGCTGGCCTGCCTGCTCAAGGGGCGAGAGGGCGCCCAGGTGCATCTGATTGAAAGCATGGCCAAGCGCTGCCGGTTCCTCAGCGAAGTGGTGCGCGAGCTCGCCCTGCCCGCAACCGTGCACAACGCCCGCGCCGAGGATGTGACGCTGAAGGTCGATGTGGTCACCGCCCGCGCCGTCGCGCCCCTGGTCAGACTTTTGGACTACGCCCGGCCCTACCTCAAGCGCGGAGCGGTAGGGCTGTTCCTCAAGGGACAAGATGTTGAGGTTGAGCTGGCAGAAGCCTCAAAATCTTGGAAATTCGAGTCGCATCTAACCCCCAGTCTCAGCCATACTCTCGGCCGTATCGTCGAAATCAAGAAGGTCTCCCGTGCCTGATTCCGAACCCCGGTCATACCCGGCCCTACGCGTGCTTTCGGTGTCGAACCAGAAGGGCGGTGTCGGCAAGACCACCACGGCGATCAACCTCGGCACAGCGCTGGCCGCGGTGGGCGAGAAGGTCCTGATCATCGATATGGACCCGCAAGGCAACGCCTCCACCGGCCTCGGCATGCCCCGCGGCAAGCGCAAGACCACCGCTTACGACGTGATCGTCAACGGCGCGCCCTTGGCCGACGCCGCCGCGCCCTCGGCCCTGCCCGGCCTGTGGCTGGTGCCGGCGGACCCGGACCTTTCCGGCGTCGAGCTGGAGCTGGCCCAGGCCCAGCGCCGCTCGTTCCGCCTGCGCGATGCGATCAACGCCGTGCGCCAGACACCCGGCGGCAGCCCCTACACCTACATCCTGATCGACTGCCCGCCGTCGCTGAACCTTTTGACCGTCAACGCCATGGCGGCGGCGGACGCGGTGCTGGTGCCGCTGCAATGTGAGTTCTTCGCCCTGGAAGGCCTTACCCAGCTGATGCGCACGGTCGAGCTGGTGCGCGCCAGCCTGAATCCCAAGCTGGAGATCCAGGGCGTGGTGCTGACCATGTACGACCGGCGCAACCGCCTGTCGGACCAGGTGGCCCAGGATGTTCGCAGCCATTTCGGCGACAAGGTCTACGAGACCATGATCCCCCGCAATGTGCGCGTCTCCGAGGCGCCCTCGTTCGGCAAGCCGGTGCTGGTCTATGATCTGAACTGCTCGGGCAGCCAGGCCTATCTCAAGCTGGCGCGCGAAGTGGTGGGGCGCGAGCGGGCGCGGCGGGCGACGGCCGCCTGAGCCTTGGAATTGATTGGATAAAATGATGGCGGAATACCGTAGGGGACTGGGGCGCGGGCTGTCGGCCCTTCTGGACGAGCAGGCCGAGGCCGCCGTCAGCGGTGAAGGCGCGGCGCCGCAGGCCGGCGTGCGCGAGGTTCCGATCGAGCTTCTGCACCGCAACCCCGACCAGCCGCGGCGCGACTTTGTCGAGGCCGATATCGAGGAATTGGCCGCCTCGATCCGGGAAAAAGGCGTCCTGCAGCCGATCCTGGTGCGGCCGATGCCGGATTCGGCCGGCGAATACCAGATCGTCGCCGGCGAGCGGCGTTGGCGCGCGGCGCAGAAGGCCGGGCTCTACCAGATGCCGGTGGTGGTGCGCGAGTTGGACGACCTGGCGGCGCTCGAGATCGCCATCATCGAGAACGTCCAGCGCGCCGACCTGAACGCGGTGGAAGAGGCTATGGGCTACAAGGCCCTGATGGAGCGGTTCGGCCGCACCCAGGACGCGGTGGCGCAGAACGTCGGCAAAAGCCGCAGCCACGTGGCCAACGCCTTGCGGCTGCTCAGCCTGCCCGAGGCCGTGCAGCTCGAACTGCGCGCCGGCCGCCTGACCAGCGGCCACGCCCGCGCCCTGATCACCGCGCCGGATCCGGCCGGTCTGGCCCGGGAGGTGATCGCCCGCGGCCTGAACGTGCGCGAGACCGAGTCCCTGGCCCGAAAGGCCCAGGGCGGCGAGGCCAGGCCCCGCAATGCGGCCAAACCCGCCGTCGCCGCGCCCAAGGACGCCGACACCCGCGCGCTGGAGGAAGACCTGGCCGATATCCTGGGCCTCGACGTCGAGATCATCGACCGCGGGGGAGCCGGCGAACTGCGTATCGCCTACGCCACCCTGGAACAGCTCGACGACCTCTGCCAGCGCCTGACTCGGGCGGGGTAGCGCCGGCTCAGTCCAGCTTGATCCCCGGATGCCAGCCGCTCTTGGCCAGGAAGGCCTTGGGGTCGTTCATCTCAAGGATTTCTTTCAGCGCCTGGCGCTTGTCGGGCGCATGCAGGTAGTAGGCCTTGGCGATGCGGTAGCCGACCCAATAGCCGAGGTCGCCGGGCCACTGCTGCGTGCCGAGGCCGTTGTAGAGCCATTTGGAGATGTCGGTCTTGTCCTCGTCGGGGACGAAGGCGGTCTCGATCTCCAGTTCCCGCCCTTTCGCCCGGGCGGCCAGGCCGGTGTTGCTCACGCTGCCGGAGGTCAGCTCGGCGACGAATTCGGCCACGCCCTCGATGATCGACATCTCCAACACGGTCGGGTGTTCGTCGTCGACCAGAGCCCGGTTCTGCTGGGTATGGGCGTATTCGTGAGCGATCACGTGCACGAACCGCTCCTCGGGATCGGACCCCAGGGTGTCGGCGGCGCAGAGGGCCTCCAGGCCAACCTGGACGCCGTTGACCGGGCTGCCGATCGCCACCGGCTTGCCGCGGCCGACGGCGATGGTCATGGGCGGGAAGCGGGCCTCGGGATAGAGCTCGCCCAGCTTGCGGAATGAGGCCAGCAGGCGCGTGCGCACGCGCGGCAGCACCGCCGCGCAGCGCCTGGCGCCTACATAGATCTCCGGCCGCTTGCCCATGGCGTCGGCCATGGCTGCGCCGGTGACCCGCCGCAGCCGCGCCAGCTGGCGCAGGCCCTCCGAGCCGCCATCGATATAGGCCTGCAGCTGCTCGGCCGTCGGATGGCCGCCGGTGGCGTCGTAGAGGCTGTAGAAGCGGCTGACGTCGCCGGTCTCGACCACAGGATCGGGTTGCGCTGCGGCGGCCGTGAGGGTCAGGGCGACGAGGCCGAGGGCGAAACGGGTGAGGAGCCGGCTCATATCGCCGTTAAAGCTGCAACGCGCCCGCCCTACAACCCCAGCCGCCGCGCCCGGCCGGCGATGCTCAGCGCCAGGCGCTCGGCGATCAGGGTGTCGGGGGAGCCGGTCTGTTTGCACAGGCGGTCGGCTTCGAGCACTTCGGGCTGCAGCAGGTCCAGATGATCCAGGCTCCAGGCGCGGGCCTGGCGCAGGAATTCGCGCTCATTCTTCCAGAACACGCCCGAGGCCTTGGCGGCTTCAGCGAGGCCGGCGCCGTTTCTGGTCAGGCTCAGGGTGCGGCGCAGACGGGCGAGATGCAGGCCAATGGCGCGCACGGCCGCAGGGCCGCCCTCGCCCTCGGCCGCGGCGCGCCTCAGGCCCTGATAAGCCGCCTGCAGTTTGCCGCCGAAGGCATCCTGGGCCGCGTCGGCCAGGGAGCTTTCCGGCTCGACCCCCAGATAGGGCTTCAGGTCGTCTGGCGTGGCGATCGCGCCGGAGCCCGGGCCGAGGTAGAGGGCCAGGCGCTCGATCTCCTGCCGCGCCACCCCGCGCTCATGCGGTAGGCGGCCGACGAACAGCTCCAGGGCCTCGCCGTTCAGCCCGACCTTGTCCTTGGCCAGGCTCTCGCGCACCAGGCGGGCCACGTCGCCGACCTCGTCCTCGTAGCAAGGGATGACCGCGCAGGCCTCTCCCTTCTCGCCCACCTTGCGCAAGGCGGAGTCGCGGCCCAGGGCTCCGGCCTCGACCAGGAAGAAGGCGTCCGGGTTGTAGCCGCCCTCCAGGTGGACCTTCATCGCCTCGCTGAGGGCGCGGTCGACCGAGGCCTTCTCGCCGGTCAGCTTGACCCGCACCAGCCGCCGCCCGCCCAGCATGGACTGGGCGGTCAATTCGTCGCCCAGGCGAGCGGCGTCGCTGTCGATGTCGGATTCAGTCAGGAGGGCGACGTCGAAGGGGTCGTCGGGCCGTTCAACGATCTTTTTGGCCAGGCCGTCGGCCCGCTCGCGCACCCCGCCGCGGTCGCGGCCGTGGATCACCGCGGCGCGGATGTTGGCGGGCGGGGCGCCCAGGAACCGCTCGACGTCGGCGCGGCGACTGATGATCACGTCAGCCGGCCGGCCGGTTCCGACCGGCGAAGAACACCGCCAGGGTCACGCGTAGCCGGTCGGCGGCCTCATTGGCGGCGCGCACCTCGGCGTCCTCCTGGGCCGAGACCTCGGCGTAGGGCTGGGCGGTGGCCGCGTAGCTGACCTCA
Source organism: Phenylobacterium montanum (assembly GCF_018135625.1). Classification (NCBI taxonomy): domain Bacteria; kingdom Pseudomonadati; phylum Pseudomonadota; class Alphaproteobacteria; order Caulobacterales; family Caulobacteraceae; genus Poindextera; species Poindextera montana. The sequence continues at coordinate 3,630,318 of NZ_CP073078.1, read as the reverse complement.
ACCGGCTCGACCCCGGTCTTGATCACCTGGCCGCTGGAAAGCTCGATCAGGCGATAGGTGACGGTGACGTGGGTCTCGTAGCGGGTGGCGATACCGCTGACCACCAGGCCGCGGGGGTACTGGTGCTCCTGCACCCGCAGGTCCAGGCGATAGGCCGCCGGGCTCGAGCGGTCGCGCGCCAGGCTGTCTTCCAGGTCCTGGGCCAGGAGGAAGGCGGTGCGCCCATGCTCGACATTGACCTCGATCGAGGACAAGCCGGCCGTGACGCCCGGGGCAGCGTAGAGCGGGGTGAAGCCGCAGCCCGACAGGCCGGTCGCGACGGCGAGCGCTGCGCCCGCGACAGCGATCCTGGCCAGGCTGGGGCTCATGCGGCTCATCCCACCACGATATTGACGATGCGGTCCTTGACCACGATCACCTTGCGCACGGTCACGCCCTCAAGATGGCTGCGAACCGCCTCGTCCGCCAGGGCGATCTTCTCGACCTCGGCCTCGGGGCTGCCCGCGGGGGCGCGAATCTCAGCGCGGCGCTTGCCGTTGATCTGCACCGGCAGCACCACCTCGTCGCGGGCGACCAGGGCGGGGTCGAAGCTCGGCCAGGGCGCTGCGACGGCCAGGCCGGTCTCGCCCAGCCGCTCCCAGCAGCTTTCGGCCAGGTGCGGGGTGAAGGGCGCGATCAGCCGCGCCAGGGTCGACAGGGCCTCCTGCCGCGCCGCCAGCACCGCCGGGCTCGCGCCCTCGGCGGGCAAGGTTTTGAGGGTGTTCAGGAATTCGTACAGCCGGGCGATGCCGCTGTTGAAGCGGAAGCCGTCGATGGCCTCGGTCACCGCCGCGGTCAGGCGGTGGGTGGCCCGCACCAGCTCGTGCGCCTTGGGGTCGGCGGCGGTATCCGCGGGCGCGACGCCGGGGGGCTGGCTGTCGAACTCGTTCCACACCCGGTTGACGAAACGCCATGCGCCTTCGATGCCGCCGGTGGTCCATTGCACGTCGCGGTCCGGCGGGGAGTCCGACATCACGAACAGCCGCGCGGCGTCGACGCCATAGTCGTCGAAGATCACGCTGGGCGTGACGGTGTTCTTCTTCGACTTCGACATCTTTTCGGTGTCGCCGATCACCACCGGCTCGCCGCTGTCGATCAGGATCGCTCGACGCGTGGCGCCTTCCGCGGTGATCTCGATCTCGGACGGCTCGACCCAGTCGCCGTTCTGCCGGCGATAGGTCTCGTGGGTCAGCATGCCTTGGGTGAACAGGCCGGTGAAGGGCTCCTTCGCCTTCAACATGCCCTCGTCGGCCAGGGCCCGGGTGACGAAGCGGGCGTAGAGCAGGTGCAACACGGCGTGCTCGATGCCGCCGATATACTGGTCGACCGGCATCCAGTAATCGGCGGCGGCCCTGTCGATCGGCTCCGCCGCGTCCGGCGCGGTGAAGCGGGCGAAGTACCAGCTCGAGTCGACGAAGGTGTCCAGCGTGTCGGTCTCGCGCTCGGCCGCGGTTCCGCAGGTCGGGCAGACCGTGTGCTTCCAGGTCGGATGCCGCGCCAGGGCGTTGCCCGGGCGGCTGAAGTCCAGGTCGTCGGGCAGGCGCACCGGCAACTGGTCCTTGGGAACCGCCACGGGGCCGCAGGCCGGGCAATGGACGATCGGCACCGGGCAGCCCCAGCCGCGCTGGCGGGCGATGCCCCAGTCGCGCAGGCGATAGACGGTGGCGCCCTGGCCATGCCCTTGGGCCTCGATGCGGGCGATGGCCGCCTGCTTGGCCGCCTCGATCTCCAGTCCGTCCAGGAAGCCGGAATTATAGATCCGACCCGGGCCGACATAGGCTTCCTTGCCGACCTCGAAGGCCACGGGATCGGCGCCTGGTGGCAGCACCACCGGCTTCACCGGCAGGCCGTACTTGCGCACGAAGTCCAGGTCGCGCTGGTCGTGGGCCGGGCAGCCGAAGATGGCGCCCGTGCCGTAGTCCATCAGCACGAAATTGGCGATCCACACCGGGACCTTCCAGTTTGGGTCGAACGGATGGGTCACTGTCAGGCCGGTGTCCCAGCCCAGCTTTTCGGCCGACTCGATCTCGGCCTCCGACGTGCCGCCACGGCGGCATTCGTGGACGAAGGCGTCGACCCGGGGGTCGGCCGCGGCCAGGGCCGCCGCCAGCGGATGGTCGGCCGAGACGGCCACGAAGCTGGCCCCGAACAGGGTGTCGGGCCGGGTGGTGTAGACCTCGATCCCGCCCTCGAAACCCGCCGGCGCGGCGCCCGAGAACGCCCACGTCATCTTCAGGCCGCTGGACTTGCCGATCCAGTTCTCCTGCATCAGCCGCACCTTGTCCGGCCAGCGATCCAGGGTCTTCAGGCCTTCCAAGAGGTCGTCGGCATAGTCGGTGATGCGCAGGAACCACTGGTTCAGCTTGCGCTTCTCCACCACTGCGCCGGAGCGCCAGCCGCGGCCGTCGATCACCTGCTCGTTGGCCAGGACGGTCATGTCGACCGGGTCCCAATTGACCATGCCCTCGCGGCGATAGACCAGGCCGCGCTTCCACAGGTCGATGAACCAGGCCTGCTGCTGGCCGTAATATTCGGGATCGCAGGTGGCGAACTCGCGCGACCAGTCGATCGACAGGCCCAGCCGCTTCAGCTCATCGCGCATGGCGTCGATGTTCTGATAGGTCCAGTCCCGGGGGCTGACCCCGCGCTCCATGGCCGCATTCTCGGCCGGCAGTCCGAAGGCGTCCCAGCCCATGGGGTGCAGCACGTTGAAGCCGCGGGCGCGCTTGAAGCGGGCGATCACGTCGCCCAGGCTATAGTTCCGCACGTGGCCCATGTGGATGCGCCCCGAGGGATAGGGGAACATCTCCAGGATGTAGTATTTCGGCCGCGGGTCGGACGCATCGATCGGCCCCGCGCGAAAGATGTCGGCGTCGGCCCAGGCCTTGCGCCACCTGGGTTCCGACTCTTGCGGATTATAGCGGACCATGGCCGATGCGAGGGGAGGATCAGCCGCCGACGTTCGACAGCTTGAGCTGGCGCGCGCGGGTCAGGATGGCGTTTTCGATGTCGGTCGCGGTCTGGTCAGAGGCCGCTGCGTCGATCCAGCCGCCGTTGGCGTCCTTGACCTGCTTGTTGACGGTCACGTTCAGGCCATCGGCGCGCAGGCGCGTGTCCAGGATGAAGACCGTGCACTTGAAGCGCTCGTCCGGCTTTTCCGGATTGGCGTACCAGTCGGTGATGATCACGCCGCCATAGGGGTCGGCCGAGGCCAGCGGCATGAAGGCCAGGGTGTCCAGCGAGGCGCGCCACAGGTAGGCGTTCACGCCCAGGGCCGCATCCTTCTCGGGGTTACCCTTTGGGTGGCCGCCGCCAAAGGGATGGAAGCCGCCACCGCTGCTATAGGGCCGCGGGCCGGCGGCGTCCTTGTGGGCGCAGCCTGCAACGGCCAGGGCTCCCAGGGCCACGGCCACAATCGCCGCTCGACGCACCAACACCATTCTTGTTCTTCTCCAGTTCGCTTCACGCTCGGCGCGGAAAAGCCCGCCGGCGTCTCGCCCCGCCTATCCCCGCAAAGCGGCTCTATATCATGCGAGCCGTTCGGCCAAACAGGAATCGCGTGGCCGGGGCGCAACAGACTCTGCCGGAACGACCGCCAGGGCGAGGCGAGACCTGCTGACGCATTGACCTGACGGGGCGTGGGGCTTTAATGCGACCTCAAGGCCCGTGTGGTCTACCGGCGTTTTTGACGGACCTTGGGTCTAAGGGGTTTGAGGCGGGTGTGATGGCGGCGAAAGCTCGCATCAGTGCAGTGGCGATCGCAGCGATGGTCCTTATGGGCGCTTCGCTGGCCCACGCGGATTCCGCCCGCCCGACGCTCAGCGTGACCAATACCCCCGCCACGCCCAACGACTTCGCCCAGTTCGGCCTCGCCCCCATCCACAAGTCGGTGCAGTGGGACGACAAGGGTCACTGGAGCCTCAAGCTGGACATGAATACCCCCGCCGGCCGCGACATGCAGCTGCGCGACGTCCAGGCCGGCGCCTATTATCACCTGACCCCCTCGCTGCACGTCGGCGGCGCGGTGTCCTTGGGCGATGAGCAGGTCTCCCCGGACCGCAATCTGCCCCAGACCCAGCAGGCCCCCCGCGTCAAGCTGGAAACCCGCTTCAAGTTCTGAGGCTGGGCCGCGGCGTTCGCGGCGATACCCGACATTCTCGACCATGCGGTGGCCGGTCAATGAGCGCCGCCTTGTCGATTGACTCCGCCGCCGGCTTCACCGCAGGTCGTCCGGCAGCTAGGATACATAACGACCCGTTTCCTGCACGCCGGAGCGCGGATACTGAGAGCCCTGTCCTTCAAGCCGATCCTACTCGCCGCCCTGGCCAGCCTGCTCGCCGCCGCGCCCGCCGCCGCGCGGGAGGTCCAGGTGGCCGTCGCGGCCAACTTCACCGAGCCGGCCAAGGAAATCGCCGCCGCCTTCAAGGCCGCCACCGGCGACGATGCGGTGCTGAGCTTCGGCGCCTCGGGGACGTTCTACACCCAGATGACCCAGGGGGCGCCGTTCGAGGTGTTCCTGTCCGCCGACGCCGAGCGGCCGCAGAAGCTGGACAAAGATGGGCTGTCCGCGCCGGGGACACGCTTCACCTATGCGGTCGGGCGGCTGGTGCTCTACTCCAAGACCCCCGGCCTGGTGGACGACAGGGGCGCGGTGCTGACCGGCGGCCATTTCGCCAAGCTGGCCTTGGCCGATCCCAAGGCCGCGCCCTATGGCCAGGCTGCGGTCGAGACGATGCAGCACCTGAAGCTCTATGACGCCCTGAAGCCCAAGCTGGTCACCGGCGCCTCGATCGCCCAGGCCTATCAGTTCACAGCCACCGGCGCAGCGGAGCTGGGCTTCGTCGCCCAGTCGCAGGTGATCAAGGAGACCGGCGGCTCGCGCTGGCTTGTCCCGGAGGCCGACCATGCGCCGATCGAGCAGCAGGCGGTGCTCTTGAAGACCGGCGCGGCCGACCCGGCGGCCAGGGCGTTCCTCGACTTCCTGAAAGGGCCGCAGGCGAAGGCGATCATCCGCCGCTACGGCTACGAGGCGCGCTGAGGGTGGAGACGGTCCTCCAGACCACGCTGGCGCTGGCGAGCGTCACCACCGTGCTCTTGCTGGTGCTGGCCACGCCCCTGGCCTGGTGGCTGGCGCGCCGGCGCTCGGTGCTGAAGGACGTGCTCGCGGCCCTGGTCTCGCTGCCGATCGTGCTGCCGCCGACGGTGCTGGGCTTCTACCTCCTGATCGCGCTCGGGCCCTCAAGCCCGCTCATGACCCTGCTGCATCCATTCGGCGTACGCACACTGGCCTTCACCTTCACCGGCCTCGTCATCGGCTCGACAGTCTATTCCCTGCCCTTCGCCGTGCAGCCTATCCGCGCCGCCTTCGAAGGCGTGGGCGAGCGGCCGCTGGAGGTCGCGGCGACCTTGCGCGCCTCTCCGCTCGACGCCTTCTTCACCGTGGTCCTGCCCCAGGCTCGGCGCGGCTTCGTCGCCGCCGCGGTGCTGGTGTTCGCCCACACCATCGGTGAGTTCGGGGTGGTGCTGATGATCGGCGGCGGGGTGCCGGGCAAGACCGAGGTGGTTTCGATCCGCATCTATCAGATGGTGGAGTCGCTGGACTTCGCGGGGGCGCACAAGCTGGCGGCGGGACTCCTGGCCTTCGCCTTCCTGGCCCTGCTCGGCCTGTTCCTGGCCGATCGCCGGACAGGGGCTGTCGGGCTGTGAACGGGCCGGTGGAGATCGCGGGTCTGGTCGCCCGCTTCAAGGGCGTGTTGGGCGACTTTCGTCTGGACGCCGAGTTCAGCTTGCCCGGCCGCGGTGTCACCGCCCTGGTGGGGCCGTCCGGCGCCGGCAAGACCACGCTTCTGCGCTGCATCGCCGGGCTGGAGCGGCTGCCCGGGCGCCTGACGGTCGCCGGCGAGGCCTGGCAGGACGCGCGCACCTTCCTGCCGCCGCACCGGCGAGCCGTGGGCTATGTATTCCAGGAGGCGAGCCTCCTGCCGCATCTCTCGGTGCGCGGAAACCTGGCCTATGGCTTTCGCCGCGCGCCTGACGCCCGCGCGGCCCGGTTCGACGAGGTGGTGGAGAGTCTCGGCCTCGGCCCGCTTCTGGACCGTGCGCCCCTGAAGCTCTCCGGCGGCGAGCGCCAGCGGGTCGCCATCGGCCGCGCCCTCTTGACCCAACCGCGGCTGATGCTGATGGACGAGCCCCTGGCCGGCCTGGATGCGGAAGCCAAGGCCGAGATCTTGCCCTATCTGGTCGGCCTGCACGACAGCCTGGCCATCCCCATGCTCTATGTCAGCCACGACCCAGCCGAGGTGGCGCGCATCGCCGATCGGGTGCTGACGATGCGTGCGGGGCAGGTCGAACCCGGCTCGCCGGCCCAGGCCGACCTCGCCGACAGCCTCGTCAAGGCCCTGGATCGCGAGCGGCTGGAGCAGTTGGCGGCGGCTGCGCTCAAGGCTGGACTGGGCTGAGCCCCTCAATCCACCGCCAGGATCACCTGCGAAGCCTTGATCAGGGCGCGCGCGGGCTGACCGACGGCGAGGTCCAGGGCGTCGGCGCTCTCGCGGGTGATGGTGGCGGTGACGGTCTTGCCGCCGCCGAGGTCGAGGACCACCTCGTCATTGACCGCCCCGCGCTCGTGCCGGGCCACGGTTCCGGCCAGTTGATTGCGGGCGGAGGTGCGCAGGGGCTCTTCGCCCAGGGCCAGGATCACCGAGCTGGATTTGATCAGGGCCACGGCTGTGCGCCCTGGGGCCAGACCCAGGTCCTGGACGCTTTCGCGGGTGATCACCGCGACGATCGCCAGGTCCGGGGCGATGCGCAGGGTGACCTCGCTGTTGACCGCCCCTTCGGTGACGGTCTCGACCACGCCGCGGAGGGCGTTGCGCGCGCTGGTCTTCATGCCGAGGCTCCAGATCAGGCCATCGAGGGTTTCGGGCGCAGCGCCGATCGCCGCATCCAGCCGGCCGACCAGGCGGGCCAGTTCGGTCTCGAGCGCCCCGTAGGCGGAAAGGGCCGCTTCGCCCGCCGGGGTCAGGCTCGCCGCGCCGCCTTTCGCACCGCCGGTCTGGGCGGCGACCAGGGGCCGCTCGAACAGGTTGTTCAGCGCCTGCACGGCGTCCCAGGCGCCCTTGTAGCTGAGCCCGCAGGCCTTGGCGGCGGCGGTGATCGAGCCGTGCTCGCCGATGGCGGCCAGGAGGCGCATGCGGTCGGCCCCGGCTCGCGCGGTGGGGCCGCGGTGGAATTGCAACAGGGCCTTGGTCGCCTGGTCCGAACTCATGGGCAGAACCTGCCACAAGAATAGGCCGCGACGAAATGTCAGCCGCCTGCGGCGCCGTTGCTCATCAACTGTTCAGGCTGTTGCGCTAGGCTTCGTCGCATGGAACCCGAAGTGATCCTGGTCGCCCTGGTCGAAGCGCTGCATGACGGCGCTGACGGCCTCGTGGAGGAACTGGCCGGCGCCCTGCGCGACGCGGCCTGGATCGAGCCTGTCATCACCCGATGGCGCGCCGACGCCGCCCTGATCCGCACCTCGGCCGAGGCGACCCTGCGCTGGATCGACGAGGTCGCCCTGCCGACCGTGCGGGCCACGGCCGGCGCGCCGATCCCGCGGCCGCTCTAAACGATCTTCGATCCCTCCTTGCCCCAATAGGCGTCACGGATCAGGCGCTTGTAGAGCTTGCCGGTCTGGTGGCGGGGCAGCTCCTGCATGAAGTCGATCCTGCGCGGGGTCTTGACGTGGCTGAGCCGCTCGCGGGTCCAGGCCGATAGCTCCTCCGCCAGGGCCGGGCCGGCCTCGCTCCAATCGGCGGGCTGCACCACCGCCACCACCTGTTCGCCCATCTCCTCGTGCGGGGCGCCGACCACGGCCACGTCCGCCACCTTGGGGTGGCCGATCATCAGGTTCTCGATCTCCTGCGGGTAGATGTTCACCCCGCCGGAGATGATCATGAAGCTCTTGCGGTCGGTCAGGTAGAGATAGCCCTCCTCGTCCAGCCAGCCCACGTCGCCCAGGGTGGTCCAGCCGTGCTGGTTGCGGGATTCGGCGGTCTTGACCGGGTCGCCGTGATATTCGAACTGGCCGCCGCCGGCGAAATAGACCAGGCCCTCGGAACGGGGCGGCAGGGGCTCGCCGTCCTCGCCGCAGATCTTGACCTCGGCGGTCAGGCCGCGGCCGACCGAGCCCTTGTGCGCCAGCCACTCCTCGGAATTGATCACGCAGAAGCCGTTGCCCTCCGTTCCGGCATAGTATTCGTGCACGATCGGGCCCCACCAGGCGATCATCTGCTCCTTGACCGGAACCGGGCATGGCGCGGCGGCGTGGAACACCCCGGTCAGGCTGGAGATGTCGTAGCGGGCTCGGGTCTCCTCAGGCAGTTTCAGCATGCGGACGAAGTGGGTGGGCACCCACTGGGCGGTGGTGACCTTGTATTGCTCGATGAAGCGCAGGGCGTCCTCGGGGTCGAACCGCTCCATCATCACCACGGTGCCGCCCATGGACTGCACCGCCATGGACCAGCCCAAAGGGGCGGCGTGATAGAGGGGCGCGGGCGAGAGGTAGATGGAGTCCTGGTTCCAGCCGTAGAGGGCCTGGCCCAGCATGGCCAAGGGGCTGGGCGCGTCGATCGCGGTCTCGGCGGTCGCGGCCCGCTTCACCCCCTTTGGCCGGCCTGTGGTGCCGGAGGAATAGAGCATGACGCTGCCGGCGGTCTCGTCGGCGATCGGGGTCGTAGGGAAGGCGGAGCGGGCTTCAACGAAGTTCTCGAACGGCCCCTCCGCCCCGTCGACCATATACAGCTTCACGCCGGGAATCTTCGGCGCGACCTTCATCGCGGTCTCGGCCAGGGCCTTGGAGGTGATGAAGGCCTTGGCCTCGCAGTCCCCCACGATGTACTCGACCTCGCCCTCGGTCAGCTTGGACGAGATGCAGGTGAAGCGGATGCCCGAGCGCTGGGCGGCCCAGATGACCTCGTAGTAGCGCGGGTGGTTTTCCATGAAGAGGGCGATCGCGTCGCCAGGCTTCAGCCCCAGCGAGCGAAACAGGTGCGCGCCCTGGTTCGAGCGTTCCTCCAGTTCGCGATAGGTCACGGTTTCGCCGCTGGCGGCCATGATGAAGGCGGGCTTGTCCGGAAATGTCTTAGCATGGTGGGTCGGATGCATGGGTCTGACTGAACGTCCTCTATGAAATGGTCGCCGCCGCGCCTTGTGGCCGACGCTTTCGGCGGGGTCAGGGCTTCATCAAATGGTCGCGGTAGGTGTCTCTCAGAATCTTCTTGTCGATCTTGCCGGTGGCGGTGAGCGGCACGGCGGCGAAGATCACGTCGTCCGGCGTCCACCACTTGGCGATGCGGGGCTTCAGGAATTCCAGCACCTCGTCGCGGGTGATCTCGCGGCCCGCGTGGGTCTCGATGATCAGGATCGGCCGCTCCTCCCACTTGGGATGAGGCGCGCCGACCACTGCAGCGATGCGCACGCCTGGGCAGCCCACGGCGACGTTCTCAAGGTCGATGGAACTGATCCATTCGCCGCCGGACTTGATCACGTCCTTGGTTCGGTCGGTGATGCGCATGAAGCCGGCGGCGTCGATGGTGGCGATGTCGCCGGTGTCGAACCAGCCGTCCTGGTCGACCACGTCGTTCTGCCCACGGAAGTAGCGGCGCAGCACCCAGGGGCCGCGCACCATCAGCCGGCCCGAACTGGTCCCGTCGCGGGGCAGCTCGTCGCCGGCGTCGCCCACCACCTTCAGCTCGATGCCGAATTGCATGCGGCCCTGGCGGGTCCAGATCACCTGGTCGCGCTCGTCTTCGGTGAGATCGTCCAGGGCCGGGCTGGGGGTCGAGACCACGCCCAGCGGGCTGGTCTCGGTCATGCCCCAGATCTGCAGGACGCCGACGCCGTATTTTTGCTTGAAGGTTTCGGCCATCACCTGCGGCACGGCTGAGCCGCCGATTACGAGGCGCTGCAGGGCGCCTGGCTTCAAGTCGTGCTCAGCCAGATGGTTCAGATAGAGGGTCCAGATGGTCGGCACCCCGCCGCTCAGGGTCACGCCCTCGGCGGCGATCAGGCTGTGCAGGCTGGCCGGGTCCATCCTGTCGCCTGGCAGCACCAGCTTGCAGCCGTTGACCGGGGCCATGTAGGGCAGGCCCCAGGCGGTGGCGTGGTACATGGATGAGCAGGGCATGATCACGTCATGCGCCGAAAGCCCGAAGGCGCCTGAGAGGCCGCCGGCCATGGCGTGCAGCACGATCGAGCGGTGCGAATAGAGCACGCCCTTGGGATCGCCCGTTGTGCCGGAGGTGTAGCAGAGCACCGCTCCGGCGTTCTCATCGACCCGCGGCCAGGAAAAGCCGGGCGCCTCCAGCGCCATCAAGGTTTCGTAGCACAGGGCGCCGACCGCGCCGGGCTTGTGGTAGGCCTCGTCGGTCAGGCGGATGAAGGTCGAAAGCTGGGGCAGTTGCGGGGCCAGCCGATCGACCAGATCGGCGAAGCTGGGCTCGAACAACAGCACCTTGGCTCCGGCATGGTCGAGGATGTAGCGGATCTGCTCCTCGAACAGGCGCGGATTGACCGTGTGCAGCACCGCGCCGAGGCCGGGGACGGCGAAGAACATCTCCAGATGCCGGTGGGTGTTCCAGGCCAGGCTCGCCACCCGATCGCCAGGCCCCACGCCCTGGGCCAGCAGCGCCTTGGCCAGCCGCTCGCAACGCCGCTCCAGCTCGCCATAGCCATAGCGGACGATGTCGCCCTCGACCGTGCGCGAGACGATCTCGCGCCCGGCGTGGTTCCTGGCGGCATGGCGCAGGATCGCCGTGGTCGATAGCGGCTCCGTCTGCATCAGGCCCGGGATCATGCGGCGTCTGGGCTCCCTCACGTTTTGAGGAACCATAGACCGCCGCGTGAACGGCGATAAGACGGCGCCGTCGCGGAAGCTGCGAAGCGGTTACGCGTGCTCGGGCTGTGGGCTTGCCGAAGCGGTCTCCGCAGTCGGCGTCGCATGGCCGATATTGCGGCGGGTCAGTTTGCGCCAGACCCGCATGCCGAAGCCGAGTGGCGCAGGCAGCGGATGATGAATCACCGCCACCTTGCGGACGTAGGTCTCGACTTCCCACCTGGCCTTGCTGCCGGCGGGAAAGAACACGACGTCGCCGGCCTTGACCCGGCGCGTTCCAGTCCCGTCGGTCAGGAGCATTCCGCCTTCGAGAATATGAATGGTCTCGTCCACGTCGTAGAACCAGTTGAAGACGCCGGCGGTGCAGTCCCACAGCAGGGTCTGGGCGCCGTGGTCGCGCGTGTCGGCGAGAATGCGGTAACGCGCGCTGGGTGCGCCCTCCAGGACCCAGTCCGGATGAATCGGAGCAGGCTGCAGGGCCAGATCCGTCGGGCTCACCAGAATTTCTCTCACAGCCAGCACCCCCTCGCCCGTCCGGTTCGACTGCGCGCAAAGCAATGGAGCCACGCGCGGACGCAACAACGAACGCGAAAATGGTTCGCAGGTTTCAGGCGAAGCCTCCGCCCTTTTGTTCGACCCTCAAATTGCGGTTGCTGGGAGTGGAGCCCTAGTCCCGGACGAGATGCGCGTACTGGTCCCGGAGTTCGCGCTTCAGCACCTTGCCGATCGCACTTCTTGGCAGGCTGGGCAGGATCTCAAGCGCCGCCAGCCGCTGGGTCTTGCCCAGGCGCTCATTGGCCCAGGCGCGCAGGGCCTCGGCCTCGATGGCGGCGCCGTCGCGCAGCACCACCAGGGCGATCGGGGTCTCGCCCCAGCGGTTCGACGGCGCGCCCACCACGGCCGCCTCGGCTACCGCCTCGTGCCCTGCCACCACGGCTTCGAGGTCGCTGGGATAGATGTTGAACCCGCCCGAAATGATCATGTCCTTCTTGCGGTCCATCAGGGTCAGGAACCCCTCGGCGTCGAAGCGGCCCACATCGCCCGTGCGGATGAAGCGCTTGCCGGACGCATCGCGCCACTCGGCGTCGGCGGTCTTGCCCGGCTGATTGTGATAGCCGTTCATCATCGCCGGCGAATGGCCGACCACCTCGCCGATCTCGCCAACGGGAACCTCGCGACCCTCCTCGTCGATCAGGCGGATATCGTGGCCGGGGGCCGGACGGCCGACGGTGTGCAGCTTATCCGGATGCTCATGCGCCGCCAGGATGAAGGTGCCGCCGCCCTCGGTCATGCCGAAATATTCGATCAGCCCGCCGGGCCAGCGCTTCAGCACATCCGCCTTCAGGGCCGCAGAGAAGGGCGCGCTGGTGGCGAATTTCATGCGGAAACTCGAAAGATCGAAGCGGTCGAAGTCCGCGTGCTCCATCAGCCGGCGATACTGCACCGGCACCAGCATGGCGTGGGTGGCCCGATGGCGCTCGGCGAGCTCGAGGAATCTGACGACGTCAAACTTCTCCATCAGCACCGCCGTCCCGCCGCCGGCCAGGGTCGGGATCAGGCAGACCAGGGTGGTGTTGGAATAGAGCGGGGTCGAGATCATGGTCACCGCATCGGGGCCGTAGCCGCCGGCAGGGCCGCGACCCACATGCTGCCAGCGCATGGCGTGCGACTGCACGATGCCCTTGGGCGCGCCGGTGGTGCCCGAGGAATAGATGATGTTGAACGGCCAGTCGGGCTGGATCTCTACCGGTTCCGGCTTCGATCCTGCGGGCGGCAGCCAGGCTTCGAAGGCCTCGCCCGCGTCCGAGCCGTCCAGCGCAACGGGCCGCGCCGAGATCTGACCCGACACGCCTTCCAGTTGCTCGGAGACACCCTGGTCCAGGAACAGGAGGCTGGCGCCGCTGTCGGCGATCATGCCGGCGAGGCTTTCCGGGGTGGAGGATGGGGCAAGGGGGGCCATGGCGACGCCTGCCCTGAGCGCGCCCAGGAACGCCGCCACATATTCGATCGAGGTCAGGGCGCAGGCCGCGACCGCGCCGCCGGGCTCGGCGCCGTCCCGCTGCAGGCCGGCGGCGACCCTGTCCATCAAGGCGTCGAGCCCGCCGTAAGTGACCTTCCGCTCGCCCTGGATCAGGGCCACATGGTCGGGCCGCTCCGCCGCATGGGCCGCGATCAGGGCCGGCAGGGTTCCGAAGGGCTGGGCGAGCAGGTCGGCGGGGGACATGGCGAACTCCGTTCAAACGGATGTTCGACTAGAGCGGGACGCGGAAAAGTGGAAGCCGGTTTTTCGCGCCAGTCCCGCTCTAACTCGTAGGAATCGGTCACGATGATTTCGGATCGATTTGATCCGAAATCATCGTGACGGGCCCAGTCGCTCGATCGCCGCCGCCACTTCCGCGGTTTTCTCCCAGCCGACCATGTGCCCCGCCTCGGGGATCGAGGTCAGGCGGCAATGCTCGATCCTCTGCTTGAAGGCGTGGGCGTAGACCGGCGGGATCAGCCGGTCGCTGTCGCCCCAGATCAGGGCCGTCTCCGCCTTGATGCGGTAGAGGCGCTGGGACAGGCCCCGCTCGGGGATGGGAAAGAGGATCCGCCCGGCCATGCCCAGCTGGCGGGCGTTGGTGACCAGATAGGTCTGCAGGAACGCCGGATCGTCCACCGCCAGCCCGGACGTCATCATGGCGCGACCCCGCTCCGGGTCATGAAACAGCAGGCCGGGCATCTCGAACGGCAGGGTGGCGAAGATGTCCGGGATCGGATGATCATCCAGCCAAAGGCCCGCCGGGCAGATCAGAGCCAGGCGCGAGAGGTCGTTCGGCGCGACCGCCGCCATCTCCGCGGCGATCATCCCGCCCATCGAGTGGCCGACCAGGATCGGGTCCTTCAGCCCCAGGGCCTCGACGACGTCCCAGCCGTGCAGGGTGAAGTCGAGCATGTCGCGCAGGGCGTGGCACTCGTCGCTGGGGCCATAGCCGGGTAGGTAGGGCGCGAAGACGTGGTGGCGCTCAGCCAGCTTGATCAGCAGCGGATCCTCGGCGGTCAGGCCGCCGGCGCCATGCAGATAGACCAGGGGCGTGCCCGAGCCGGCCTCCAGGTAGTGGACCGGGGTGTGGTGGGTCTGGACGATCTTCAGCTGCATGGTCACTTCCCCGCCACCAGGGCCGCTTCGCGCTCGCTGGGCAGCGATCCAGGCGTGACCTGGCCGGCGATCGGTTTGCACCAGAAGCGGCCGTCCTCGGCATGGTCTGGGAACATCCCGCGCAGCTTGGGCATCACCTTCTCGGCGAACAGGCGGCTCGAGTACATGCACTTGTCGGCCGGCATGTTCCCCACGTGCATCAGGCAGAAGATGTTGCCCACGTGCAGGCCCTTGATCATCTCCTCCATCCGCTGGCGGACGGTCTCGGGCGAGCCGGCGATCACGTGGCCGCCTTCGGTCAGGTCCTTCCAGGTCAGCTGGCTGTAGCCGCCGCGCGGTGGGGCGTATTGCGACAGGGCGCCGGACTGGATGGTCTTGATCGTGCGATACCCGGGCGCGTCGGCGAAGCCCGGATAGACGTGCAGGCAGCGATTGTAGAAGTAGCTGACGTGCTCGGAATAGAGCCGTTCGGCCTCCTCGTCGGTCTCAGCCACACAGATGGTCTGGGCGAAGCCGGCGCGGTAGGGCGACGCATCCGGCGCCTGGCGCTCGGCCACCCGGTCCCAGTAGCCCTGCATCAAGGCCTTGGCCCGGATGTAGCCGGAGAAGCTGAGGTACGAGTAGGAATAGGTGTTGTCGATGCAGAAGTCGTAGGTCTCCACCGAGCCGCCGCCCGGGATGTGGATCGGGGGGTGCGGCTCCTGGATCGGCCGCGGCCAGATGTTGACGTGGCGCAGCTTGTTGTAGCGGCCGTTGAAGGCGAAGGGCTCGCGCTCATGCCAGGCCCGCATGATCAGGTCGTGCGCCTCCTGGTACTTCTCTCGGGTCAGGGACGGGATCTGGCCGTAGCAATAGTTGGTGTCCATCGAGGTTCCGACCGGGAACCCGGCCACCAGCCGCCCGCCGGAAATGCAGTCCAGCATGGCGAACTCTTCGGCCACCCGAACCGGCGGGTTGTAGAGGGCGATGGAGTTGCCCAGCACCACCAGGGCCACGTCCTTGGTCCGGCGGGCGAGGCCCGCAGCGATGATGTTCGGCGAGGGCATGATGCCATAGCCGTTCTGGTGGTGCTCGTTGACCCCGATGCCGTCGAAGCCGAGCGTGCCGGCATATTCCAGGAGGTCCATATAGGTGTTGTAGACCTGATGGCTCTTCACCGGATCGAACAGCTTCTGGTCGATGTCGACCCAGACCGAACGGTTCTTTTCCCGGAAATCGTCGGGCAGGTAGGGCCACGGCATCAGGTTGAACCAGGTGAACTTCATGGCGCGCGTCCTCAGATCTGCTTGACCCGCCCGGCCCAGTAAGGCGCGCGCACCTGGCGGCGCTGCACCTTGCCGGCCTCCGAGCGGGGGATGTCGGCGGCGAAGTCGATGCTCTTGGGGGTCTTGTAGTGGGCCAGGCGCTCACGGGCGAAGGCGATCAGCTCGCGGGCCAGGTCGTCCGAGGGCGCATGGCCGTCCCTTAGCGAGACCACCGACTTGACCGCCTCGCCCCACTCGTCGTCGGGCACGCCGATGGTGCAGACGTCCAGCACCGCCGGGTGCTTGACCAGTTCGTTGTCGATCTCCTGCGGGTAGATGTTGACCCCGCCGGAGATGATGCACTCGGCGGTGCGGCCGGTCAGGAACAGGTAGCCGTCCTCGTCGACATAGCCCATGTCTCCGACGGTGAAGTGGGTCCCGCCGTCCAGGGTCGCTTCCTGGGTCTTGCCCGGGTCGTTGAAATATTCGAACCGCGCCACCGGGCTGTGCTGGAAATAGATCGCGCCGATCTCGCCGGGGGCGCAGTCGCGGCCGTCCTCGCCGATGATCCGTGTGCCGAAGGCCGGGTCCAGCCGTCCGACGCTGCCCGGCTTGGCCAGCCATTCGGCGGAGTCGATGTAGAAGTTCCCGCCGCCCTCGCTGGCCGCGTAGTACTCGTAGAGGATCGGCCCCAGCCACTCGATCATCGCCCGCTTGACCTCCGGCGGGGTGGGGGCGGCGCCGTGCAGCACGAAGCGCAGGCTGGAAAGGTCGTATTTGCGGCGCACCGCCTCAGGCAGCGCCAGCAGGCGCTGGAACATGGTCGAGACCATGTGCACGTGGGTCACGCGATGGGCCTCCACCGCTTTCAGCCAGGCCTCGGGGTCGAATTTCTCCATCAGGGCGATGGTGATGCCGGCGTTCAGCGGCTGGGTGACGTCGAAGGCCAGCGGGGCGGCGTGATAGCCGGGCCCGCAGCACAGGTTGACGTCGCCGTTGCGCTCGTAGCCCTTCAGCGTGCCCGGCCCCCAGGCCGGCGGCACGATGATCGGCTTGGCGCGGAACACGCCCTTGGGCCGGCCGGTGGTGCCCGAGGTGTACATCATGGTCCCGCCATGAACCGGCTCGGGCGGGTCGTCGGGCTGTTCGGCCGCCAGCGCCGCGGCGTAGTCGCCGAAGCCCTCGATCGCCCCGCCGATGGCAAGCTTCAGCTGCAGCCGGTCGGTGACCGAGGCCAGGGCCGCCGCCGCGAAGTCGGCATGGGCGATGAAGGCCTTGGCCTGGCAGTCGGCGACGATATAGGCGACCTCGGTCGGACTGAGATGCCAGTTGATCGGGGTCAGCCGGGTGCCCGAACGCAGGTTGGCGGCCAGCACCTCGACGAATTCCGGCGTGTTGGGGCAGAGCAGGGCGATGTGGTCGCCGGGGCCGAGGCCCGCCCGGCGCAGGGCCGCCGCCAGCCGGTTGGCGCCGGCATGCAGCTCGGCGAAGGTGCGCTTGCCGCGCGGAGCGACGACGGCGATCCCGTCCGGCTTGATCGCCGCATAGAGCGACGACAGCATTCCCTTCATCGCCAACTCGGCGACCACGCCCGCGTCGACAGGCGCGTCCATGCCATCCATACCCGAACACTCCCTTCCGGCGCCGGCCTCTCAAGGGGACGGCTGCCTTCGGTGATCAGCATTCACCAACCGGAAGGATGCGTCCAGGCCTAACCGATAGGGAACTCCAGCCGCACCTTGACGCCGCCCTGGCACTCGGTCGCCAACTCGCCGCGGACCTGGTCGGCCAGCCCGCGGATCAGCCACAGGCCGAGCTTGCTGCGGTCCTGGGTCTGGTCGTCATAGCCGCAGCCGTCGTCGGCGATGACCAGCCGGGCCCGGCCCTCGCCCACCAGTTTCAGGCTGACGTCGACCACCCCGGCGCGGCCTTCCGGGTGGGCGTGGTTGATGGCGTTGGTGACCAGCTCGTTGGCGATGATGGCCAGGGCCGAAGAGAGTTGCTCGCGCAGCAGGATCTCGTCGGCCTCCACATGCAGCTGCACCGGCCGGCCAGCGATGCGGCGGCGCCACTGGCCCTGCATGTCCGCCAGGAAGGCGGCGAAATCGTACTGGTCGTGCATGACCATCTTCTGCTGCAGGGCGCCCAGCGCGCTGATCGCTTCCAGGATCCAGCCCAGCTGGCGCTTGGCCTCGGCGTCCGACGAGCGCTGCTGGCGCATGCGCGTCAAGGTGGAAAGCAACTGGAACAGGTTGGCGATGCGGTGGCGCTGCTCGGCGACGCCGTGATCTCTCGTGGCCGTCTCGTCCGTCACGCCTCGCCTCCTGGGCAATAACGCCGCTCTGTGACCGGGTACGTCAGATTGCACGCGTTGAAAACAGCGCAGGTCGCTGGTTCCGGTCGGGCCAGCCGCGGCGACACAATGAGCCCGGCGGCAGGTGATCTGCAATCACAAGTGCGAGCCAAATTGACGCGGGGGCCGCCGCTCAGATCTCGATCGCCTCTCCGCCGGGCGGAGAGGCGCGGTCGCCTTCGACGGGGCAATGGCGCGCCAGCACCGCGCCGCAGGATTCGATCGCCGCTACCAGGCCGCCGGCGATGTCGCCCTGGCGGATGCGGGCCAGGGCGGCGGCCACCGCCTGGTCCCAGGCCGCGTCGCCGACCTTGGCGTGGATCAGTTCGTCGGCGATCACCTCGACCCGGCGCTCGGCCAGGGAGGCGTAGATCAGTACGCCCGTTTCCGCCTCGGTGGCGTGCAGCCGGTGGGCGAACTGCTCAAGGGCGCGGGCATGCACCCGGGCCCGCTTGACCCGCGGCGGGGTCAGTACTCGCCGCGCCGCCGGCAGGGAGATCAGCAGAAGGCTGGCGGCGAACAGCAGGGCCTGGACCGTGGCGTAGCCCATCAGGATCGTCATCGGGTGGGGGTGGGCCATGGCCCCCGTGCTCCAGTCGCCTGTCGCGATGCGCTCCCAGGGCCGGAAACCCGCCAGCAGCACCACCGGCGGCCCGGCGAGGGCCAAGCCCGCGGCCCAGGCGAAGGCCGTCTCGCGATAGGCGCCGCTCTCATGCGCCACCACACAGAAGATCTCGCCCCGGGTCGCCGTCTCGGCCGTGGCGATGGCGTCGGCGATGCGTTGGTGGTCGCTCTTGCTCAGCATCGCCTGCCCCTTACCAACTGCCCGAGGCGCCGCCGCCACCGCCGGAGCCGCCCCCGCCGCTGAAGCCGCCGCCCCCGCCAAAGCCGCCACCGCCGAAACCGTCGTCGCCGCGATACCGCCCGCCGCCGCCCATGAACAGGAACGGCAGGAACCACCAGCCACCGCCGCGCCCTCGCAGCATCGAGCTGATGAACAGCACCACAAATATGATCACGATCAGGCCCTGCAGCGGCGAGCCGTGACGCCGGGCCGGGCGCTCGACGACGGCCTGCTGCGCTTCCTGCGCCCTGGCCTGCGCCTCTTCCGGCGACAGGCCGAGCTGCTGGACCAGGCTTTCGGTTCCGGCCACGACCCCGCCCTCGATGTCGCCGCTGCGGAAGCGGGGCAGGACGCTGCGCTGCAGGATGATGCTGGAGAGGCCGTCGGTCAGGACCGGCTCAAGGCCATAGCCGACCTCGATGCGCACCTTGTGCTCGCTGGGCACGACGATGAAGATCGCGCCGTTGTCCTTACCCTTCTGGCCTATGCCCCAGGTCCGCAGGAGCTGGTAGCCGAAGTCCTCGATCGGATAGCCCTGCAGGTCAGGCAGCGTGACGACAACGAGTTGGTCGCCGTTCTTGGCTTCCAGCGCCGCGAGCTCCGAGGTCAGTTTGGCCTGGGTGTCGGGCGAGAGCACATGGGCCTCGTCCACCACCCGCCCGGTCAGGGTCGGGAACTTGGGGTCGGCGAAGGCGCCCTGGCCGCCGGCAAGCGCCAGGACCAGGGCGAAGACCGCCGCCAGGACGGCGCCGAGCCGGTTCACGGCGCGGACGACGAGGGCGCGGGCGCAGCAGGGGCGAAGCTGATCTTGGGCGCGGCCTGGGCCTCGGTGGTGGCTTCGAACGGCTGCATCGGCTTGTCGGCCTTGTAGAGCGTGCCGGCCCAGATCACGCCCGGGAAGGTTTTCAGTTCGGTATTGTAGGCCCGGACCGCGTCATTGTAGTCGCGGCGGGCGATCGAGATGCGGTTTTCGGTCCCTTCCAGCTGCGACTGCAGCTCCATGAAGTTCTCGTTCGACTTCAGCTCTGGATAGCGCTCCTGGATCACCATCAGCCGGCCGAGCACGCCGGACAGCTGGTTCTGGGCCTGCTCGTACTGCTTGAACTTGGCGGGATCGGTGATGGTCGAGGCGTCGACCGAGACGTGGGTCGCCTGGGCGCGGGCCTGGGTCACCTCCACCAGCACGCTCTTCTCCTGGGCGGCATAGCCCTTCACCGTCTCAACCAGGTTCGGCACCAGGTCGGCGCGGCGCTGATACTGGTTCTGCACGTCGGCCCACTTGGCCTTGGCGTACTCCTCGCGGGTGGGGATGGTATTGATTCCGCAGCCCGCCAGGGCGACCGGCAGGGCGAGGGCGATGGCCAGCGTCTTGAAACGCGCGGTCCAGGACATTTGAGAAAAGTCTCCGTTGGTCGGCCGCGGCGCGGCCGAAACGCCGCTAATCTAATGAGCTTGGCCGCCCCGGCAACGGGAATGCGGGTGAATTGGGCGTAACCTTTCAAACCACTCAGTCAAGCTACTTCAGCTTCCCGTCCCAACCGCCGCCGAGGGCGGCGATCAGGCTGATGGAATTGGTGATGCGCTGGCCCTGGATCTGCAAGAGGGATTCCCGGGCCGAGAGGGCTGTCGCCTGGGCCACCACCACGCTGGTGTAGGCCACCTGGCCGGCGCGGTACTGGTTCAAGAGGATCTGCTCGGCCTGGTCGGCCGAGCTCGAGGCTTCCTGGCGATAGACCGCCTCGTCCTGTAGCACGCGGGCGGCGGCGAGGCCGTCCTCGACCTGCTGGAAGGCGCTCAGCACGGTCTGGCGATAGGTGGCCACGGCCTGGTCGTAGCCAGCCCTGGCGCCATGGACTCGCTCCAACGTCGCGCCGGCGTCGAACACGGTCTGGGCCAGGTTTCCGCCATAGGACCAGGCGGCGTTGGAGCTGTTGAACAGGCTCTTCAGCGCGCTGGAGCCGAAGCCGTAGGAACCGGAGAGGGTGATGTCGGGGAAGAAGCCGGCGGTGGCGACCCCGATCTGGGCGTTGGCCGCCATGGCCCGACGCTCGGCCGCGGCCACGTCTGGGCGCCGCTGCAGCAGGGTCGAGGGCAGACTCTCCGGCGTCGGCGGCGGCTTGGGGGTCCAGTCGGTGGCCGGCGCCAGGGTGAAGTCGGCGGGTGCCTCGCCGATCAGGACAGCGATGGCGTGCTCGGCGGCGGCGCGCTGGTTGTCCAGATCGACCAGCTGGGCCTGGGTGCTGACCAGCTGGGTCCGGGCCTGGAGCACGTCGCTCTTCGCCGCCACGCCGACCTTGTACTGGTTCTGGGTTATCTGCAGCGATTTCGCGTAGCCATCGACCGTGGCGGTCAGGAGGCGCTTGTTCGCGTCGGCCAGCCGCAGCTGGACGTAGTCGGCGGCCAGTTCGCTCTGGGCGGACAGGCGAGCATTGGCCAGGTCGGCTTCCGAAGCCTGGGCCGAGCCCTTGGCGCTTTCGACCGTGCGGCGGATCTTGCCCCAGATGTCCGGCTCCCAGCTGGCGCCGAGGCTGGCCTGGTAGCTGGAGGCGGCGGGGCTGCGCACGGTGGTCACCGCGCCGCCCGGGCCGATGGCGGTGGAAGTTCCGCCGCGCTGCGAGCGGGTGGCCGAACCGGTCAGGTCGACGGCGGGGAACAGGCTGGCCCGGTCCTCGGCCACCAGGGCGCGGGCCTGGCGATAGGCGGCCTCGGCGGCCTTCAGGTTCTGGTTGGAGACCAACACCCTGGCCTCCAGGGCGTTCAGCTGGTCGTCGCCGAACAGGGTCCACCAGTCGCCGCGGTCGACGCCGTCGGCGGGAGCGGCCGGCGTCCAGCCTTTGGTTTCCTTGAAGGCCGGAGGGGTCGTCACCGGCGGCCGATGATAGTCGGGGCCGACGGCGCAGGCCGACAAGGCGGCGCCGGCGGCCATCAGGGCCGGTATCAGGAGGTGGGTGGGCGAGCGGGCCATGGATCGCATTCCTAAACGGCGGGGCTCGGGCCGAGTTCGGCTTCGGGCGGGGCGACGCCCACGCCGCGGCTGAAGCGGCGCTCGTCATCCGAGCGACGACGGAACCGGTCGAGATAGAGATAGACCACCGGGGTGGTCAGGAGGGTCAACAGCTGGCTCACGATCAGTCCGCCGATGATGGCGATGCCGAGCGGTTTGCGAAGCTCCGAGCCCGTGCCGCTGTTGACCACCAGGGGCACGGCGCCCAGGAGGGCGGCGAAGGTGGTCATCATGATCGGGCGGAAGCGCAGGATACAGGCCTGGTAGATGGCGTCCCGCGTCGACAGGCCCTGCGAGCGTTCGGCGTCGAGGGCGAAGTCGATGATCATGATGGCGTTCTTCTTGACGATTCCGATCAAGAGGATGACGCCGATGAAGGCGATCAGGCTGAACTCGGTCTTGAACATCAAGAGCGCCAGGGAGGCGCCGATCCCGGCCGAGGGCAGGGTCGAAAGCACCGTCAGCGGGTGGACATAGCTCTCGTAGAGGATGCCCAGCACTATGTAGATGGCCAGGAGCGCCACGGCGATCAGGACCGGCTCGTTGCCGAAGGTGTCCTGCGCCTGCTTGGCGGTGCCGGCGAAGGCGCCCTGGACCGTGGCCGGCATGTGGATGGCCTGCTCCGCCTGGTCGATCGCGGCCACCGCCTCGCTGATCGAGTGACCGGGCTGGAGATTGAAGCTGAGGGTGGTGGCGACCGAGCCGTCCTGGTGGTTGACCGAAGTCGGGGCAGCGGACGGGCCGAAGCTGGTGATCGCCGCCAACGGGATCATGCGCTCACCCACGCTGGAGATGGCGACGCCGCTGGAGGCGCCTCTGGCAGGCGGCGCCGCGGGGCCGACCAGGCTGGAGGGGGTGCCTGCGGCGACCGAGGCCCCATTGGAGCCGGTGGCCAGCAGCGAGGTCTGGGACAGCGCATTGGTCGAGGCCGGCGCCGAGCCTGTGGCCGGGGCCGCAACAGCCGCCGTCGTGGCGGTCGAGCCGACATTGGGGTTGCTAGCCTTGGTGGTGGCGGCCGACTTGGTGGAGACATAGAGCCGGCGCAGCATGTCCGGCGCCTGGTTCCACTCCGGCCCGACCTCCATGATCACATGGTACTGGTTCAGCGCGTTGTAGATGGTCGAGACCTGGCGCTGGCCGAAGGCGTCGTAGAGGGCGTTGTCGATGTCGCCGGCGGTCAAGCCCAGGCGCTGTGCGGTGTCGCGGTCTATGGTCACGTAGCTTTCTAGGCCGTGATCCTCCTGGTCGGAATTGAGGTCGGTCAAGATCGGCTGCTTCTTCAGCTCCTCGCCCAACCGGGTGGCCCAGGTCTTCAGGGTCTGCAGGTCGTCGGCCTTCAGGGTGTACTGGTACTGGGCGAAGCTCTGACGCCCGCCCGCGCGCACGTCCTGCTGCGACTGCAGGAACATGCTGGCGCCGGTGACGCCCAGCATCTTGCCGCGCAGGCGGCCGATCACCTGGTCATCGGTCAGCTTGCCCTTGCGCTGGGACTCAGGGCGCAGGGCGATGAAGGTCTGGCCGCCGGCTGACCGACCTCCGGTGAAACCGATCACCTGCATCACGTCCGGGTCTTCCTTGATCAGGTCGACATAGCGGCGCAGGCGCGATTGGGTCAGCTGGAACGACGCGCTCTGGTCAGTCTGCATGAAGCCGCTGAGCTCGCCGTTGCTCTGCTGCGGGAAGAAGCCCTTGGGCAGGACGCCGTAGAGATAGATGTTCAGGCCGACGGTCAGGGCCAGGATCAGAAGGATGATCGGGCCAGAATCGAGCGACCAGAGCAGGGCCTTGCGATAGGCCCGGGCCATGGCCTCGAAGGCGTCCTCGGAGAAGCGGGCCAGGCGTCCCTGCTCGTGGCGCGGCTTGGGCCGGCCGGCCATGTAGGCGCACATCATCGGGGTGGTGGTGAGCGAGATGGCCAGGGAGATCAGGATCGAGGTTGAGAGCGTCACCGCGAACTCGCGGAACAGCCGCCCGACGATCCCGCCCATCAACAGCACCGGCAGGAACACGGCGATCAGCGAGACGCTGATCGAAAGCACGGTGAAGCCCACCTCGCGGGCGCCCAGGAGCGCGGCGTCGAACCGGTTCATGCCCTGTTCGATGTGGCGGGTGATGTTCTCCAGCACGACGATGGCGTCGTCGACCACGAAGCCGGTGGAGACGGTCAGGGCCATCAGGGACAGGTTGTCCAGGCTGTAGCCGCACAGGTACATCACCCCGAGCGTGCCCAGCAGGGAGACGGTCACCGCCACCGCGGGGATCAGGGTCGAGGAGGCCGAGCGCAGGAACACCGCCACCACAACCACCACCAGCAGGGTGGCGATCAGCAGGGTCTTCTCCACCTCTCGCAGCGACGCGCGGATCGAGGTGGTCTGGTCGACCGCCACATTCATGTCGATGTCGGCCGGCAGGGCCGCGCGCAGCATGGGCAACTGGGCCTTGATCGCATCGACGGTCTTGATGACGTTGGCGCCGGGCTGCTTGGTGATGAACACCACCACCGAGGGCCGGGCCTCCGAAGGCCTGCCATCCTCGGCCGAGCGGGCGGAGAACAGGCCGAGATTGTGCACGTCCTCCTGGCCGTCGCGGACCAGGGCCACGTCGGACAGCCGCACGGCCGAACCACCCCGATAGGCGATCACCAGGGGCGCGTAGTCGGCGGCGACGACGCCGGCGTCGTTGGTATAGACCTGCAGCCTCTGCCCGCCCTCCTCGACCACGCCCTTGGGCCGGTTGGCGTTGGCCGAGGCCAGGGCCGCGCGCACGTCCTCCATGCCGATCCCGTAGTGCGCCAGGGCGTCGGGATTGAGCTCGACCCGCACCGCCGGCAGGGAAGCCCCGCCGATATTGACCTCGCCGACCCCTTCCACCTGGGACAGCTTCTGCTGGATCAGGTTGGCGGCCACGTCATAGATCTGGGTCGGCTTTCGTGTCGCCGAGGTCAGCGAAAGAATGATGATCGGCGCCGCCGAGGGATTGGCTTTGCGATAGGTCGGGTTGGACTTCAGCGTCGAGGGCAGGTCGATGCGCGCCGCCACGATTGCGGCCTGCACGTCGCGCGCCGCCCCGTCTATGTCGCGGTCCAGGTTGAACTGCAGCACCACCGTCGACTGGCCGACCCGGCTCTGCGAGGTCATTTCGGTGACGTCGGAGATCAGGCCCAGATGCCGCTCCAGGGGCGTCGCCACGCTGGTGGCCATGGTCTCCGGGTTGGCGCCCGGCAGGCCGGCCTGGACGAATACGGTGGGGAAATCCACCGTCGGCAGGGAGGCCACGGGCAGCAGGAAATAGGCCGCGATCCCGGCCAGGGCCAGGCCCAGGGTCAGGAGGGTGGTGGCGATCGGCCGCCGGACGAAGGCCTCGGAGAAGTTCATGGGACCGGCGCCTCGGGCCCCGGCGGGGCCAGGCTGACCTGCTCCAGCCCCGGCGTGCGGTCGAGCCGCCGCGCCAGGCGGTCGAACTGCAGGTAGATCACCGGGGTGGTGAACAGGGTCAAAAGCTGGCTGACGATCAGCCCGCCGACGATGGCGATGCCCATGGGATGGCGCAGCTCGGAGCCGACGCCCCAACCCAGCATCAGGGGCAGCGCGCCGAACAGGGCCGCCAGGGTGGTCATCAGGATCGGGCGGAAGCGCAGCAGCGCCGCCTTGTGGATCGCCTCGCGCGGCGCCAGCCCCTCCTCGCGCTCCGCCTCCAGGGCGAAGTCGATCATCATGATGGCGTTCTTCTTGACGATGCCGATCAGGAGGATGATGCCGATGATGCCCATCACCCCCAGGTGCTGGCCGAACAGCATCAGGGCCAGGAGCGCCCCGACCCCGGCCGAGGGCAGGGTCGAAAGGATGGTCACCGGGTGGATGTAGCTCTCGTAGAGCACGCCCAGCACGATGTAGACGGTGACGATCGCCGCCAGGATCAGCCAAAGCTCGTTACTCAGCGAGGCCTGAAAGGCCTGGGCGGCGCCGAGGAAGGTGGTGTTGATGGTGGCCGGGATCTTGATCTCGGCCTCGGCCTTCTTGATCGCGTCCACC
The DNA here is from genome assembly GCF_018135625.1 of Phenylobacterium montanum. Lineage (NCBI taxonomy): Bacteria > Pseudomonadati > Pseudomonadota > Alphaproteobacteria > Caulobacterales > Caulobacteraceae > Poindextera > Poindextera montana. The sequence continues at coordinate 3,604,788 of NZ_CP073078.1, read as the reverse complement.
GCCGCGTCGATGGAGACGTTCTGGGCGGTGTCGAAGGAGATGTTGGCTGCCGGGAACTGGCCGACGTGGTTGATCTGCAGCGGCGAGGCCTGGCGGCGCAGGGTGGCGAAGGCCGAGAGCGGGGTCGGCGTCCCCGAGGTCGACTGCATGTAGATCTGGCTGAGCGCCTGGGGCGATTGCAGCAGCGTCGGGTCGGCCTCCAGGATCACCCGGTACTGGTTCGACTGGGTGAAGATGGTCGAGATGATTCTCTGGCCGAAGCTGTCATAGAGGATCTCGTCCACCGTTGCGGGCGTGACGCCCAGGCGGGCGGCGGTGGCGCGGTCGATATCGATGAACATCGACTGGCCCTGGTTCTGCACGTCGGCCGAGACGTTGCGCACCTGGCGCACCTGGCCCAGCTTGTCCACCAGCTTGGCCGCCCAGGCGTCGATGTCCTGCTGGTTCGAGCCCTCCAGGGCGAACTGGTACTGGGTCGGGCTGACATTGGCGTCGATGGTCAGGTCCTGCACGGGCTGGACAGCCAGGCTGATCCCGGCGACCTGGCTGGCTTCCCGGCGCAGTCGCTCGGTGATGGCCGAGGCCGAGGCGGTCCGGTGGCCGTGCGGCGTCAGGGTGATCATCAGCCGGCCGCTGTTCAGGGTGTTGTTGGTCCCGTCGACGCCGATGTTGCCGGTCACGGAGACCACGTCGGGGTCCCTGGTCAGGAGGCTTGCCAGCTGCTCCTGCAGCTGGGCCATGCGGCCGTAGGAGACCGACTGCGGCGCGGTGGTGACGCCCTGCAGGAGGCCGGTGTCCTGGGTCGGGAACAGGTCCTTGGAGATCACCATGTAGAGCAGCACCGTCACCACAAGGGTGGCGATGGCCACGGCCATGGTCAGGGGCTGGCGGTCCAGCACCCACTGCAGCGCCGCGTCGTAGCGTTCGATGGTGTCGTCGAACAGACGCTCGACCCGGCCAAGGAAGGTGTGCGGGTCGTGCGCCACGTGCGGCTTCAGCCAGCGGGCCGCAAGGGTCGGGGCCAGGGTCAGCGACACCACGGCAGAGAGCACGATGGTGACCGCAAGCGTGATGGCGAACTCGCGGAACAGCCGGCCGACCACATCGCCCATGAACAGCAGCGGGATCAGGACCGCGATCAGCGACACGGTCAGGGAGATGATGGTGAAGCCGATCTGCGAGGCGCCCTTCAGCGCCGCGTCCAGCGGCCTTTCCCCCTCTTCGATATAGCGGGAGATGTTCTCCAGCATGACGATGGCGTCGTCGACCACGAACCCGGTGGCGATGGTCAGGGCCATCAGGGTCAGGTTGTTCAGGCTGAACTTCATCAGGTACATGAAGGCGAAGGCGCCCACCAGCGACAGCGGCACCGAGACCCCGGCGATGAAGGTGGCCGGGCCGCTGCGCAGGAACACGAAGATCACCGCCACCACCAGGAACACGGCGAGCAGCAGCTCGAACTCCACGTCCTCGACCGAGGCGCGGATGCCGGTGGTGCGGTCGCTGACCACGGCGGCGTCCACACCGGCGGGCAAAGAGGCCTCCATCTGCGGCAGGGCCTTCTTGATCGCATCGACCGTGGTGATGACGTTGGCGCCTGGCTGGCGCTGGATGTTCAGGATCACCGCCGGGGTGGTGTTGTACCAGGCGCCGAGGCGGCTGTTCTCCGCGCCATCGACCGCCTTGGCCACGTCCCGCAGCCGGATCGGCGAGCCGTTCTTATAGGCGACGACCAGGTTCATGTAGCTGTCGACGTCGGTCAGCTGGTCGTTGGCGTCGATATTGACCGCCTGGGTCGGGCCATCGAACGAGCCCTTGGCGATGTCGGTGTTGCCGTTGGAGATGGCGGTGCGAAGGGTCTCCATGGTCATGCCGTTGGCCGACAGGGCCTGGGTGTTGACCTGGATGCGCACGGCCGGGCGCTGGCCGCCGGAGATCGAAACCAGACCCACGCCGGGCAACTGGCTGATCTTCTGGGCGATGCGGGTGTCGGCCAGGTCCTCGACCTGGGTGAGCGGCGTGGTCTTGGAGGTCAGGGCTATGGTCAAGACCGGCGCGTCGGCCGGGTTGACCTTGGCGTAGATCGGCGGGGCCGGCAGGTCGGCGGGCAGGAAGTTGCCGCCGGCGTTGATCGCCGCCTGCACCTCCTGCTCGGCCACGTCGAGCGACAGGTCGAGGTTGAACTGCAAGGTGATGACCGAGGCGCCGCCCGAGCTGACCGAACTCATCCGCTTCAGGTCGGCCATTTCGCCGAGCTGGCGCTCCAGCGGCGCGGTGACGGTGGTGGCCATCACGTCCGGGCTGGCCCCGGGATAGAAGGTCTGCACCTGGATGGTCGGATAGTCGACCTCGGGCAGGGCGGACAGCGGCAGGAACTTGAAGGCGACCAGGCCGGCCAGGAGGATCGCCGCCATGAACAGCGACGTGGCCACCGGCCGCAGGATGAACGGGCGGGACGGGCTCATTGAGGAAGTCCCTTCTCCCCCTGTGGGAGAAGGAGGGGCCCGCGGCGAAGCCGTGGGAGGATGAGGGGTCGCGCAGGCGCTTCAGCAAAGATGAGCGGGTAAGACCGGATAGGCCGGCGCGACCCCTCATCCTCCCATTCGCTTCGCGAACGGGCCCCTCCTTCCCCCACAAGGGGGGAAGGGGAAACCAACTGGGCCTCGCCGATCGCCGAAGCCATTATTGCTGAGCCCCGGCGCCCTGGCCCCCGCCGCCGCGCATCTGGGCGCGCAGAGCCTCGAACTTGGTCTTCTGCTCAGGCGTCAGTATGGCCTCGATCTTCGGCATGGCCTCCTTCATGGCGGCGCGGCGCGCCTCCGGGTCGGGGCCGGCGGCCATGGCCTTCTGGCGCATGTCCGAGAGGATCGGGCGGATCTTCTCCTTCTGGTCAGGCGTCAGGTCCAGCTGGTCCATCATCGCCTGGAAGCGGGCCCCGCCACGGCCGCCGCCCGGCGCGCCTGCGCCGCTGCTCGCCGCCTGGCCGGCGCCGGACGAACGACCGGACCCGGCCGCCGCCTGCTCGCCCGCCGCCGGCTTGTGGCCGAACAGGCCGGTCAGCCAGGCCCAGAAGCCCTGCTTCTCCGGCGGCTTGTTGGCCTTCTGCATGGCGGGCACGTCGGCGGGCAGGATCACCGGGGCGCCGTCGCGCAGGCGGTCGCCGCCATCTGTGACCACCTCGTCCCCGGCCTGCACGCCGGACAGGATCTGGGTCTTCTCGCCATTGATCTGGCCGACCTTGACCGGCGTCATCTTGGCGTTCTGGTCCAGGTCGACCGTGTAGACATAGTCGCCCTGCGAGCCGTGGCGCACGGCCTGGGTCGGTACGACGATGGCGTCGTGGATGGTGTCGACCAGCAGGCGGATGTTGACGAACTGGTTGGGGTAGAGGGCGCCGGTTCCGTTGGCGAAGCGCGCCTTGGCCTTCACCGTGCCGGTCGAGGTGTCGATCTGGTTGTCCAGGGTCAGGAGCTGGCCCTGGGCGACGGTCTGGGCGCCGGCGCGGTCGAGGGCCGTGGCCGCCAGGGTGGCGCCCGACCGCATCCTCGCCATCACCTGGGGCGCGGAATCCTCCGGCAGGGTGAACACCACGTCCATCGGGTCGATCTCGGTGACGATGACGATGCCGTTGGTGGCCGAGCTGGTCACATAGTTGCCGGGGTCGACCTGACGCAGGCCCACCCGGCCCGAGACCGGCGAGGTGATGTGGCAATATTCGACGTTGAGCCTGGCGCTGGCCACGGCGGCCTGGTCGGTCTTGACCACCCCCTCGTCCTGCTTGACCAGGGCGCTCTGGGTGTCGACCTGCTGCTGGGCGATGGAGTCCTGCTTGGCCAGGGTGGTGTAGCGGGTCAGGTCCAGTCTGGCGTTGGCCAGGGCGGCTTGGTCCTTCATCAGCTGGCCCTCGGCCTGGGTCAGGGCGGCGACATAGGGCCGGTCGTCGATCAGGGCCAGCAGTTGCCCCGCCTTGACCATCTGGCCTTCCTTGAAATCGACGCGCATCAGATTGCCGGCGATGCGCGGGGTGACCGTGACGCTGGCCAGCGGCGTGACCGTGCCGAGTTCGGTCAGCTCGATGGGGATGTCGCCCTTCTGGGCGGTGGCGACGCCGACGACGGTCGGCGGTCTGCGCCCGCCGCCCGGCCCGCCTGCGGCGCCACGGCCGCCGCGGCTACCGGCGCCGCCCGGCCCGCCGGGCCCGCTCTGGCCGCCGCCGTCATGAGGCGTCGCCAGCCAGGCGACGCCGATGAACACGACGATCGCGGCGCCGGCCCACAGCGCCGAGCGCCAGGCGGGCCGCTTGCGCGGCGGCGGGGCGCGATAAGGGTGGGCGCCAGGCGGCGTCGAGCCAGATTGCGGCGCGCTCATTCGTCCTCCAGAGGGCGGCGGATAGTCCAGTCGAGCCCGTGCGCAGACATGCCTGTCGCCTGTAGCTCAGCCAGGCTCGTTTGGACTTCCTCTACGACGGCTTCAAGGCGATGGTGTCTCAAGCCTGAAATTTGCCCGCAGCTTTACACTTGCTTGACGTTGGCTTGATGCGGGGATGGGGAGAATAGCGCATGCACGGCAGGACCGAGGTCGCCGGACTATCCTTGGAGCGTCTGGCCCACATCGACCATTTTCTCCAGACCCAGTATCTCGACACCGGCAAGCTGAAGGGTGCGGTGGTGCTGGTGCATCGCCGGGGCGAGACCGCGCACCTGGGGGTGCTGGGGGCGATGGACGCCGAGCGGGGCCGGCCGATGCGGGCCGACACCCTGTTTCGCATCTATTCCATGACCAAGCCGGTCACCAGCGTGGCCTTCATGATGCTGGTGGAACAGGGGCTGGTCGCCCTGGACGATCCGGTGGCCAAGTATATCCCGGCCTGGAAGAACCTCGGGGTCTACGACGGCGGCTTCATGGAGACCTTCCGCACCAAACCGTGCGAACGGCCGATGCTGATCGTCGACCTGCTGCGCCACACCTCGGGCCTGACCTACGGCTTCCAGCAGCGCAGCAATATCGACGCCGCCTACCGCAAGTTGGGCATTGGCGAGATCGAGGTTCAGGGCACGCTCGACAGCATGATCGAGGCCCTGGCCGGCCTGCCGCTGGAGTTCTCGCCGGGGACGGCCTGGAACTATTCGGTTTCGACGGATGTGCTGGGCTATCTGATCGGCAAGATCAGCGGCCAGCCGTTCGAGCAGTTCCTGCGCACCCGCCTGTTCGATCCGCTGGAAATGGCCGACACCGGATTCTACGCCCCGCCCGGCGAGGCGGACCGGCTGGCCGCCTGCTACACCCTGACGCCCAAGGGGGTCGTCTTGCAGGACGACCCGGCGAAGAGCCCGTACCTGAAGCCGCCCAGCTTCGTCTCCGGCGGCGGCGGTCTGGTCTCCACCGCCCAGGACTACCTGCGCTTCTGCCGCATGGTGCTGAACGGGGGCGAGCTGGACGGGCGGCGCTATCTCAGCCCCAAGACCATCCGCCAGATGGGGCTGAACCACCTGCCGGGCGGCCAGGAACTCGCCACCATGTCCCGCTCGCTGTTCAGCGAGGCGGCCTATGCGGGCCTGGGCTTCGGCCTCGGCTTCTCCACCACCGTCGATCCCGCCGCGACCCTGATCCCGGCCACCGTCGGCGACCTCTCCTGGGGCGGGGCCGCCTCGACCTTCTTCTGGATCGACCCGAAGGAGGAACTGATCGCCATCCTGATGACCCAGCTGATCCCCTCCTCCGCCTACCCGATCCGCCGGCAGCTGAGGACCCTGGTCTATTCGGCGCTCACGGAGATGAATGGGTGAGGCTCAGGCCTCGGTCGCCGTCATCTCCCCCAACTGCCCCTCCCACCGCGCCACTACGCTCGCGGCGACGGAATTGCCGACCACGTTGGTGGCGCTGCGGCCCATGTCCAGGAGGTGGTCGACGGCCAGGACCAGGAGCAGGCCGGCTTCTGGCAGGTGGAAGAAGGCCAAAGTGGCGGCGATCACCACCAGCGAGGCGCGCGGCACGCCGGCCATGCCCTTCGACGTGACCATCAGTATAAGGAGCATCAGGATCTGCTGGCCGATGGAGAGCTGGATCCCGTAGGCCTGGGCGATGAACAGGGTGGCGAAGGTGCAGTACATCATCGACCCGTCCAGATTGAACGAGTAGCCCAGCGGCAGGACGAAGCTAGCGATGCGCCGGGCGACGCCGAAGCGCTGCAGGGCTTCCAGGGTTCCGGGATAGGCGGCCTCGGAGCTGGCGGTGGAGAAGGCCAGGACCGCCGGCTCGCGGATCAGGCCGAACAGGGTAAGCGCCCGCCGCCCAACCACCGAGGCGCAGGCGGCCAGCAGCAGGCCCCAGAGGATGGCCAGCGACAGGTAGAAGCCGCCGACGAACTTGGCGTAGGTGATCAGGACCCCGACGCCATAGTGGGTCACGGTGGCGGCCAGGGCGGCGAAGATGGCCAGGGGCGCCAAGCTCATCACATAGCCGGTGACCTTCATCATCACCCGCGCGACCTGCTCGGAGAACTGGATCACCAAGGGCGCGCCGTCCGGGGTGGCGGCGATGGCGAGACCGAAGAGCACCGAGAACACCACGATCTGCAGGATCTCGTTCTTGGCCATGGCGTCGACGATCGAGGACGGGATCACGTGGGCGACGAAGTCCTTGATGTTGAAGCTCGTCGTGTCGACCGCCTGGGCCGCGCCGGCGGCGGGATGCGGCGGAGCGAGGCCGACGCCGGGGTGCAAGAGGTGCACCATAAGAAGGCCGATGGTCAGCGAGACCAGCGAGGCGCCGATGAACCAGCCCATGGTCTTGGCCCCCACCCGCCCGACGGCGGCGGCGTCCTCCATGTGGGCTATGCCCGCGATCAGGGTCGAGACCACCAGGGGAGCGATGATCATCTTGATCGCCTGCAGGAAGGCGAAGGTGACCACCCCGAAATAGCCCTCCCACCGCGCCCTGGCGGCGTCGTCGGGCAGCCAGCCATGCAGCACATAGCCCGCGGCGATCCCCGCCAGCATGGCGGCGACCAGCAGAATGGTGAAACGGCGGTTCATGCAGCCCCTTTAGGTCAAGCGGGGCAACATAGCGAAGGCGGCGCCTATGAGAACCCCTTCCCCCTTGCGGGGAAGGGGCAGGGGATGGGGGTGAACCTCAGTTTCGACCGACTTGGGCGCTGACACCCCCGCCCCAACCCCTCCCCGCAAGGGGGAGGGGCTCTTTTGGGCGTGCGGCCCGGATTGTCCCTTAAGTCTTGGTGGCGTGTCTTGCTGGGGTCTACGGCTTCACTATCAACCAAGGCCTTCAGGGATGGTTCGCAGTCGGGGACTGGCGACCGGAATTCAGTTGCACACTCAAGGCGACAATAGTGGCATCGTTTCCACGACGCGACCGTCCACCCCCAAATCCACTAGGTAGTAGGTCGGATTGATAGGTGCGAATGCGGAGGCATATAGGAGCTCTCTGGTGCAATGAGCGGGGGGTCTTGTTCCCCAAGCAACACCACACCGACCAACCGATTTGGGCGAGCCCAGTATCCGAGTGACTTGGCTGGCGGTCATGCCGGGCAAAATCTTATCGAAGCGGGCTTCGAGCATTTTGTCATAGGCGATGGATCGGATGACAAATGCAGCGGCCAAGAAGATCGCTGCTAGGCCGGCGAAGGTTCTAAGTTTCATCTATCCCCTCACCACGTATCCACGAACCTTCTTCGCCCGCCGCCCTCCCGCGGCGCGCGCGACTTCAGCCCCCGCACGATCCAGGCCCGCGACTCGGCCGGGTCGATCACCGCGTCGATCTCCAGCACCTGGGCGACATTGACCGCCTTGCCGCGCTCGTAGCTCTTGGCCACCAGCTGGTCGAACAGGGCCTTCTTGGCCTCGGGCGTAGTTTCGGCCTCCAGTTCCTTGCGGTAGCCCAGGCGGACGGCGCCCTCCAGGCCCATGCCGCCGAACTCGCCGGTGGGCCAGGCGATGGTGAAGAAGCTGGCGGGGAAGGTGCCGCCGGTCATGGCCTGGGCGCCCAGGCCGTAGCCCTTTCTGAGCACGATGGCGTAGATCGGGACCTGCAGGGCGCCGGCGGTGACGAACATGCGCGAGCCATGGCGCACCGGCGCGGTCTTTTCCGAATCCGGACCGACCATGAAGCCGGGGGTGTCGCACAGCGACAGGATCGGCAGGTCGAAGGCGTCGCACAGCTGCATGAACCGGGCCGCCTTGGTCGCCCCTTCGGAATCGATCGCCCCGCCCAGGAAGCGCGGGTCGTTGGCGATCAAGCCCACCGGGCGGCCCTCGATGCGCAGGAAGCCAGTGATCATGCCCTTGGCGAAGCCGGGGCGGATCTCCAGGAAGCTGTCATCGTCGGCCAGAAGCCGGATCAGGGCGCGGACGTCATAGACGCGCAGGCGGTTCTCCGGGATCGACCGCCGCAACAGGCGCTGGTCGGCGCAGGTCCAGCCCGCGACCGGCCCCTGGAAATAGGCCATCAGCCGGCGGGCGAGGTCGGCGGCGTGGACCTCGTCGTCGGCCACCAGGTCCACCACCCCGTTGGCGTCCTGCACCGAGATCGGCCCGACCTCCTCCGGGGTATAGACCCCCAGGCCCCCGCCCTCGATCATCGCCGGACCGCTCATGCCGATGGTGGAATCCTTGGTGGCGATGGTGATATCGCTGCAGCCCCAGAACACCGCATTGCCGGCGAAGCAGCGCCCGGCGGCGATGCCGATGCGGGGGGCGAGGCCGCTCATCCGCGCATAGAGCTCGAAGGTCGGCACATCCAGGCCCGTGGCCCCCAGGCCGTCGGTATCGCCGGGCCGCCCGCCGCCGCCCTCGCAGAACCAGATCACAGGCAGCTTTTCGCGCTCGGCCACCTGCAGGATGCGGTCGGTCTTCTTGTGGTTGGCCGTGCCCTGGGTCCCGGCCAGCACCGTGTAGTCGTAGGCCAGGACGGCGCAGCGGCTCCTGTCCTCGGGGAACAGAGCGCCATTGACCTGGCCGACCCCGGTGATCAGACCGTCGGCCGGGGTGTTCTTCATCAGGTCGTCGGTGGAGCGGCGGCGGCGCTGGGCGGCGATGGCCAGGGCGCCATATTCGATGAAGCTGCCCGGATCGACGATGGCGTCGACGTTCTCCCGCGCGGTCCTCATGCCGAGCTTGCGCCGCTTGGCGACGGCCTCGGGGCGATGGGCGTCGAGGCCGAAGTTGCGCCGCTCGTTCAGTTCGGCGAGGTCGGGGCGGATAGCGTCCAGGTCCACCGCCTCGGCGGCTGCCGCCGCCGCCCCCTCGATCTCGGCGGGCTCGAGGAACAGGATCGGTTGGCCCTCGAACAGGGTCTGGCCGGCATGGGCGGCGATGGCGCGGACGATCCCGCCTTCGCTGGCCTCGACCAGGTGCTCCATCTTCATGGATTCCTGCACCGCCACCGCCTGGCCGGGGCGCACCACATCGCCGTCGGCGACGCTGATCGAGACCAGGAGCCCCTGAGTCGGTGCGGCGACTGCGACCATGCCCTCGGGCGTGTCGTGGCCGTGCTGGGCGTGGGCCGGTCCGGCCGCGGCCGGCTCGAAGAAGCGCGGCTGGGCGGCGTCGGCCTCGGCCAGCAGAAGGGCGATGTCGCGCTCGACCAGGGTGGTGAACACCCGCCCCTCGCGCACCTCGGGCCGGCCGACCAGGGCGCGCAGCAGGGCAAGGTTGGTCTCGACCCCGGTCAGGCGGAACTCGTCCAGCGCCCGGCCGGCCTTGGCCAGCGCGGCGGAGAAGCCGCCGGCGCGCTGATGGACGATCACCTTGGCCAGGAGGGAGTCGAAATTGGGGTTGGTCGCATAGCCGGCATAGCCGTAGCCATCGACCCGCACGCCCGGGCCGGAGGGCGGCTCGTAGAGGCCGATCACCCCGCCGGTGGGCTTGACCGCGCCGGTGGCGTCCATGGTTTCGGTGTTGAGCCTGAGCTGGATGGCCCAGCCCATGGGCGCCGGCGGAGTAGTGAGGCCCATCTCGGCCAGGGTGGCGCCTTGCGCCGCGCGGATCTGGGCCGCGACCAGGTCGACGCCGCAGACCTCCTCGGTGACCGTGTGCTCGACCTGCAGGCGGGCATTGGCCTCGATGAACACGAACCGGCCTTCGGCAGAGCCGGCGTCGACCAGGAACTCGAAGGTGCCCAGGCTGTCGTAACGGACCTCGTGGGCCATGCTGAGGGCCGCCTCGGCCAGGCGTTCGCGCAGAGCCTCGGGCAGGTTGGGGCTGGGCGCGATCTCGACCAGCTTCTGATGCCGCCGCTGCAGGCTGCAGTCGCGGTCCCACAGGTGGACCAGCCCACCGTGACGGTCGCCCAGCACCTGGATTTCGACGTGACGGGCGGTCTCGATCAACTCCTCGACATAGAGCGCCCCGTCGCCGAAGGCGGCCTTGGCCTCCGAGCCGCAGCGCTCAAAGGCGGCCTCGATCTCGGCGCCTTGGCGCACGGCGCGCATCCCGCGCCCGCCGCCGCCGGCCAGGGCCTTGATCATCATCGCCCCGCCCTCGCCTAGCCCGGCGAAGAAGGCGTGCGCATCCTCCAGGTTGACGCCTCGGTCGAGCCCGCGGGCGGTCGGAACCCCGACGCGCGCCGCCAGGGCGCGGGCGGCGGCCTTGTCGCCAAACAGGGCCAGCGCCTCCGGCTTGGGGCCGATGAACGCCAGGCCCCGCTCGGCGCAGCGGGCGGCGAAGGCGGCGTTTTCGCTCAGGAATCCGTAGCCCGGGTGGACGGCGCCGCAGCCGGCCTCCAGCGCCGCGGCGATCACCGCCTCGCTATCCAGATAGGCCCGCGCACCGGCGCCCTTCAGCGCCACGGCCTGATCGGCGGCGCGCACGTGCAGCGAGCGGGCGTCGTCCTCGGAATAGACCGCGACCGATCGGAGGCCCAGGGCGGCGCAGGCCCGGGCGATGCGGATGGCGATCTCGCCGCGGTTGGCGATCAGGACGGCGTCGAAGGCCATGGGGCGGGTCCGCTGAAAACACTGGGACCGCCAGACAATTCGAACGCTTGTTTGATGTCAAATAGAGAACCTGTGCGGGTTCTCGCAGTCAGCCCAGCTCGACCCGCTTCAACGGCGCGGCCGGGGCGACCCGCTCGATCGCCTCCTGCAGCTTGGCCAGCTCGATCGGCTTGCCGACATGGGCGTCCATGCCGTTTTCCAGATAGGTCTTGGCGTGGTGCGGCAGGGCGTTGGCGGACACGGCGATGATCGGGGTGCGGGGGCGGCCGGCGGCCAGCTCCTCGGCGCGGATCGCCTGGGTGGCGGCGATCCCGTCCATCACCGGCATCTGGATGTCCATCAGGATCAGGTCGAAGCTGTGCTGACGCCAGGCCTCCACGGCCAGCTGGCCGTTCTCGACCATCTCCAGCTCGACGCCGAAGGACTGCAGGATGGTCTTCAGCACCAGCTGGTTGGTCGGAATGTCCTCGGCCGCCAGGACTCGCATGGCCCGCTTGCCGGCCGCCAGGTCGGCGGTGTCGGCGGGGGCGGCGGCGACGCGGGTCAGGGGCAGGGTGACGGTGAAGGTCGAGCCCTTACCCTGCTCGCTGTCGACCTCGATGGTCCCGTGCATCAGGCGGGCCAGCTCGCGCGAGATGGCCAGGCCCAGGCCCGTGCCGCCGAAGCGGCGCGTGTTGGAGCTGTCGGCCTGGCTGAACTTCTGGAACAGCAGGGGCATCTGCTCGGGGGCGATGCCAATGCCGCTGTCGGCCACGGTCAGGCGCAGGCCTTCGCCGCCGCCCGGCCCGTAGCCGTCGATCAGCACTCGGACCTCGCCCTCGCCGGTGAACTTGATGGCGTTGGAGACGAGGCAGCTCAGGATCTGCTGCACGCGGCCCGGATCGCCGCGGCGCACACCGCGCGCGGCCGGCTTCACCTCGATCTTGAACTTCAGGTTCTTCTTGGCCGCGGCCACCTCGGCGAAGGCCTGGATGGTCTTGGTCTCCAGCATCTCTGCGCTGACCTCGCCATCCTCGATCTCCATTCGCCCGGCCTCGATCTTCGAAAGGTCGAGGATGTCGTTGAGGATGGCCAGAAGGTCCTCGCCCGAGCGGCGGATCACCGCCACCCGCTCGCGCTGGTTGGGGGCCAGGTCGCCCAGGGCCATGATCTCGGCCATGGCCAGCACCCCGTTCAGCGGCGTCCTGATCTCGTGGCTCATATTGGCCAGGAACTGAGACTTCAGCACATTGGCCGCCTGGGCGGCGTCGCGCGCCTCCACCAGGTCGCTCATGGTCGCGTGCAGGGCGCGGTCGTTGGCCTGCAGCTGGGCCAAAAGGGTGTTGAAGCTGTCGGTCAGCTCGCCGAATTCGTCCTTGGCCCAGTTGGGCACCCGGCCGGAATAGTCGCCGCTGTCGGTGACCTCGCGCATGGCGCGCGAGAGGATGTTGACCGGTTGCACCACCCGCTTGGCCAGGGCGCGGCCCATGAACAGGGCCATGGCGACGGCGGCGAAGAACAGGCTGCCGCAGACCGCCAGATAGCGGAGCAGCAGTGCGCTGAACGGCGCGCTTTCCGAGGTGACGGCGACCTGGCCGAGAACCTGGCCGTCGTGGACCACCTGCGCGCGGCTGTCGATCAGCTCGCCGCCCCTGGGCGGACCGAGGCCCGGCGGCTCGTAGTCGATGACAACGCCGCCGCCCGGATTCTTCACCACGATATGGCGCACGCCGCCGACCACGTCGAACATGGTCGCCTCGCGTCGCGCCAGGCCCATGTCGCCGGCGGCAAGGCTGGGCTCAAGCTCGCGCGCCACCAGCTCGGCCAGGTGGCCGCGCGCGCGGATGTGGTTCGAGCGCTCGGACCGCCACTGCTCATAGAGGAACAGCGCGCTGGCCAGGGCCAGCACGGCGATGGCGGTGGCCAGGGCTGTGACGGCGATGCGGTGCTCGAAGGTGATCCCCCGAGCGCCCACCGTCGGACCCGGCTCCAGTTGTTCGCTTCCCGTCAAAACAAGCCCCGAGATCCCATCGGCCCGCGGGACCATATGTCGCAACTTCCTAACGCTTCGCTTCGACGCGTCACACGCTCGGCTATGGCCAGGTTTGACGCCATGGCGCGAGCTTTCGTCGCGCCTGCTCTTTTTGATTGCGAAATCCTTAAACTAGCTTAAGGTTAACACTGCTTAGCTAATTGCGGGCCACGCCCCCTGGAGGACCGAGTGGAAAAAGCGCTGATTGCTCAACGGGTCGCCAACAAGTTGTTTGCGACAGAGAATGCGGTGGACGCCGCCATCCTCGAAGCGAGCCAACTTCTTGCCGGCATGATCGAAGCGCGTCAGGAAATCGGCTTCTCGGCGGTGCTGGGCTCCGATGCGGCGGCCAAGATCGGCGTCGCGCTGAACGCCCTGACCGAAGCCCGCGCCGCGGTGGTCGCTTCGCACAACGAACTGGCCGAAGCCAAGCTGCGCCTGGGCATCCGCACGCGGATGATCGGCAGCGGTCCGAAGTCGTTCGGCGAAAACGTGGTCACCGGCAGCGCCAACGACCGCCTCGCCGGCTGAACTTCGATAGTTCAGGTATTTTAAGACTTCTACTGTATCCGCGCCTCGAGCCTTTGGTCCGGGGCGCGGAATGTCTTTGGTTTCATACCTCAGCAACGTCTACACCCAGTTCGGCCTGGGCCTTTTGACGCTCACCTGCGCCTATGCATGGTGGAAAGGCGGCAGGGCCGAAAAGTTGGGCATGATGGTCGTCGCGGGTTGCTGGATCGGCAGCGACCTGCTCCGCGCGATCAGCGGCGAATTGATCCCCACAGTGATCCTGTTCGGCGCCGACGCCGCATTTTCGATCGGCCTTTTGATCATCGCCATCCGCTACGCCAGCGTCTGGGTCGGCATGGCGATGCTGCTGGAATCGATGCTGTTCGCCCTGCACGGCATCCAGCTCGATGACGCCGACGCCCCGCGCTGGCGCGGCATGGTGGTCTACCTGCTGCTGAACAACATGATCAGCTACTCGGTGCTGCTGATCTTCGCCGGCGGCACGACGGCGAACATTCTGAAGCTGCGCGCCCTGCGCAAGCCTCGCCCGGCCGAGCCCACGGCCGGCGGCCTCAGAGCTGAGCCGCCGCCGCTCGCAAGCAGCCTCTGAGCCAGGCGATCGGCGCCGTCTCGCCGACCTCGCGCCGCCACAGAGCCTCGATCTGGATCAGCGGCGAGGCGTAGGGCGCCTCGAACAGCCGAAGGTCATAGTGGGCCGCGAGCGTGGTCGACAGCCGCCGGGGCGTGATCGCGATCATGTCGCAGCGGCTGACGATGGCCAGGGCGCTATGGGCGTCCTGCACCCTCAGCGCCACGGTGCGGCGCAGTCCCGCCCGCGCCAGGACCTCGTCGACCTCGCCGCGGTCGTCCCAGAACACCCGCCGCTCCAGTCCCGTCTCCGTCACGCGCCCGTCGACCGCCACGTCCTCTTCCGACGAGCTCATCAGGACATGCGGCGTGGCGGCGATGTCGGCCAGGGTCAGGACTCCCGCCCGGGCCGCCGGATGGTCGGCGCGCACGGCCCAGACCATCGCCTCCGAAAAAAGGGCCTCGCGCTCGTAGCTGGGGGTCGAGCGGCCGAAAGCGCCGATGGCGAGGTCCACCCGGCCGGTCATCAGGTCTTCGCCCAGGGTCGCGGCGGCCAGCTGCAGGCGGACCTCGGCAAGGGGCGCGGCCTGGCGGATCATGGCGATCACGGTCGGCATCAGCACGGTCGAGGTGTAGGCGCCGGCGGCGATGGTGAAGCGGCGGCGCGTTTCGGCCGGCACGAACTCGGCCGGCGCTACGGCCAACTGCAGATGGCGCAAGCCCTCGTGCAGGCGGGGCGCGATCTCCAGCGCCCGGGCCGTGGGGCGCATGCCGGCGGGGCCGCGCACGAACAGCTCGTCATCCAGGGCGTAGCGCAGCCGGTTCAGGGCGTGGCTGACCGCCGATTGCGACAGTCCCAGCCGCGCCCCGGCGCGGGTCACGCTGCCCTCCTCGGCCAGGGCGTGGAACACCCGCAGGAGGTTGAGGTCGAGGGCGGCGAAATGAATCTCCGGCATATCCGTCGTGATAACTTCTCATTTGGCTCATGGGAAGCGGAGCCCTACCTGAAGATGCGACCCGGACGGGCCCGGACATCCTCCCGGCCCGCCGGTTGACTATGCCTGGGGCTTTCCCGAAACCTCGCTTTTTGTGTGCGCCGCGCCTGGCGCGAACTGGACTTGGCCAAATGAGTCAGAACGAGACGCCTTCGACCCCCAGCGATGGGGTCGTGGCCCCTGCGCCCAATCGATTCCGCCGCCTGCGCTGGCCGATCATGATCGGGGCGGTGCTGCTGGTGGTATTGGGCGGCCTCTATGTCTATCTGACCGGCGGGCGCTACGAGTCCACCGACGACGCCTCGATCAACAGCGGCCGGGTTTCGGTTTCGAGCAGCATTTCAGGCCGGGTGATCGCCGTGCGCGTGCATGACGGCCAGCTGGTCAAGCAGGGCCAGATCCTGTTCCAGATCGATCCGCGCCCGTTCCAGGCCTCGGTCGACGAGGCCCAGGCGAGCCTGGAGGCGGCTCGGCTGCAGGTGAACGGGCTGAAGGCCAGCTATCTGCAGCACGAGGCCGAGCTGAAGGCCGCCCAGGACAACCTGGCCTATCTCGAGGGCGAGGCGAAGCGGCAGAAGGCCCTGGTGGCCGCCGGCACCGCGACCCAGATCCAGGCGGCGCAGGTCGCCAACCAGGCCGAGCAGGCCGCCCGCCAGGTCGAATCCCAGCGCCAAGCTGTCGCCAACGCACTGGCCGCCCTGGACGGCGACCCCAACCTGCCGGTCGAGCGCCACCCGATGGTGCTGCAGGCCCGCGCGCGCCTTTCGGCCGCCGGCCTGAACCGCAGCTATGTCGATGTCGTGGCCCTGCAGGACGGCATCGTCACCAAGGTCGACCAGTTGCAGGCCGGCGACTATGTCAACGCCTCGACGCCGGTGTTCAGCCTTGTCTCGCCGAACATCTGGATCGAGGCCAACTTCAAGGAAAACCAGCTGGAATATATGCGCGCCGGCCAGTCGGCCCAGGTGAAGGTCGACGCCTATCCGAACCACAAGTTCAAGGCCCGGGTCGAGAACATCAGCCCCGGCACCGGCTCCAGCTTCTCTTTGCTGCCGGCGGAGAACGCCACCGGCAACTGGGTCAAGGTGACCCAGCGGGTGCCCGTGCGCCTGGTGTTCGAGGGTGATCCGGGCGTCCCCATGCCGGCGGGCCTGTCGGTGACCGTCACGGTCGACACCACCCACAAGCGCAGCCTGGGCGGTTCTGCTCAGGCGAAGGGCGCGGGAGGCGCCGGCCGATGAGCGACGCCGCCGCGGGACCCGCGTCCCCGGCCAAGGCCGCCCCATCCGAGACTCAAAAGGGCGACCCGAACCGGGGGATCATCACCGCCTGCGTCATGCTGGCGACGGTGATGAACTCGCTGGACACCACCATCGCCAACGTCGCCCTGCCGCATATGCAGGGCAGCGTCTCGGCCTCGGCCGACCAGATCACCTGGGTCCTGACCTCCTACATCGTCGCGGCGGCGATCATGACGCCGATGACGGGGTGGCTGGCCGGGCGCTTCGGCCGCAAGCAGGTGTTCATGATCTCGATCGCCGGCTTCACCGTGGCCTCGGCCCTGTGCGGCGCGGCTGCCACCCTGGCGCAGATCGTCGGCTTCCGCCTGCTGCAGGGCCTGTTCGGCGCGGCCCTGGTGCCGCTGTCCCAGGCGGTCTTGATGGACATCTATTCGCCCGAAGAGCAGGGCTCGGCCATGGCCATGTGGGGCATGGGCGCCATCCTGGGCCCGATCGTCGGCCCGGCCCTGGGCGGCTTTTTGACCGACAATTTCAGCTGGCGCTGGGTATTCTATATCAACCTGCCCTTCGGCGTACTGGCCTTCCTGGGCGTCTCGGCCTTCATCCACGACCATAAGCACGAGCAGAAGATCCCCATCGACCTGATGGGTTTCGGCCTGCTCTCGATCGCCATCGGCGCGTTCCAGCTGTTCCTCGACCGGGGTGAGAGCCAGGCCTGGTTCGAATCCACCGAAATCTGGATCGAGGCCGTGGTGGCGGGCCTGGCGGCCTTCCTGTTCACCGTACACACCCTGACCGCAGACCGGCCGTTCCTGCCCCGGGCGCTGTTCGCCGACCGCAACTTCATCAGCGCCACGGTGTTCGGCTTCTTCATCGGCATCCTCTTGTTCTCGACCCTGGCGCTGCTGCCGCCGATGATGGAGGTGCTGCTGGGCTATCCCGTGGTGACCACCGGCATCGTTTCGGCCCCCCGCGGCATAGGCAGCTGGCTGGCCATGTTCGTGGTCGGTCGGATGGTGAACCGGATCGACGTGCGCCTGATCATCACCGCGGGGCTGCTGATCAGCTTCGCCGCCCTCAGCGGCATGACCCGCTATTCACTGACCATGGATTCAAGCCTGATCGTCTGGACCGGCATCTTCCAGGGTTTCGGCATCGGCCTGATCTTCGTGCCCCTGACCATCCTCGCCTTCGCCACCCTGGACGCCCGCTACCGCGCCGACGGGGCGGGGGTGTTCACCCTGGTGCGCAACCTGGGCTCCAGCGCCGGCATCTCGATCATGCAGGCCCTGCACACCGAGAACACCCAGATCGTCCATTCGCGCCTGGTCGAAGGCCTGACCCTGGACAATCCGCTGGTCCGCAGCCTGGCCGCGCCCTTCAGCCTCACCCGCCCCGCCGGCGTCGCCGCGCTGGACGGCGAGGTCACCCGCCAGGCCTCGATGGTGGCCTACATAGACGACTTCAAGCTGATGGCGGTCACCGCCCTCGTCCTGATCCCCGCGCTGCTTCTGATGCGCAAGAGCCAAAGAGCCGTTTCCGATGACCAGCACCTTATCGCGGACTAGGGCCCTCGCCGCCGGAGTCGCCGTCGCGAGCCTCGTGGCCGGCTGCGCCGCCGTCGGCCCCGACTTCAAGACCCCTGCCGCCCCGGCGGCCAAGGGCTACGCCATGGCCGGCGACGACGCCAATGCCGGCCCGATCGAGACCAGGGTCGGCGACAAGGTCGTGGCCGACTGGTGGACCCTGTTTCATTCGCCCCAGCTGGACCAGCTGGTGCGCCAGGCCATCGCCAACAACCGCAGCCTGGAAGCGGCGCGGGCGCGGCTGGCGGCCTCGCGCGAGGCGGTGGGCGCCGAGAGCGGGAACCTGATGGTCGACGCCAATGCGGGCATCCAGCGCGAGCGGGCCAATCTGAACGCCTTTTCCGGCGGCGCCTTCAACGCCAAAGCCCTGCCGGGCGGCCTGTCCTTCCCCACCAATCCGGAGTTCAACCTCTATACCCTGGGGACCACGGTCAGCTACGACCTCGATGTCTGGGGCGCCAAGCGGCGGCGGGTCGAGGCGGCCAAGGCCGACGCCGAAGCCCAGGCGCGCGAGCTGGACGCGGCCTACCTGACCCTGACCGGCAAGGTGGTGGCCCAGGCCCTGACCGCCGCCGACGCCAGCATTCAGGTCCAGGCCCTGGCCGATATCGTGCGCACCGATCAGCAGGATCTGGACATGATCCGCCGCGCTCGTGACGCCGGCGGGGCCGCCGCGGCGGACGTGGCGGCGGCGGAGACCGCCCTGGCCGAAGACCAGGCCATGGTCCCGGTGCAGCAGCAGCGGCTGGCCGCAGCCCGTCACGCCCTCGCCGCCCTGGTCGGCAAGTCGCCGGACGGCTTCGACGCGCCGGTCTTCGACGCCAGTTCGGGCTCGATGCCGGCCAGCCTGCCGGTCAGCCTGCCTTCGGAACTGGTGCGCCAGCGGCCGGACATCCTGGAGGCCGAGGCGCGGCTGCATGCGGCCACCGCCCAGGTCGGGGTCGAGACCGCGGCCCTCTATCCGAACATCACCCTCAGCGCCAACTACGCCCTGAACGGCCTGACCCCGGACAAGATCTTCGACCACACCTCCACCAGCTGGGCGATCGCCGGCGGCCTGACCGCGCCGATCTTCCACTCGGGCGAACTGAAGGCCAAACAGCGCGAGGCGCAGGAGAACGCCCGGGCGGCGCTGGCGACCTACGAACAGACGGTGCTGGACGCCTTCGGCCAGGTGGCCGACGCCCTGACCGCCATCGCCCACGACAACGCCTCGTATGCCGAACAGACCCGAGCGCTGGACGCGGCGACCCGGCGGCTGGACATGGTGCGCAAGGCCTTCGCCGAGGGTGGGACCAGCGCCGAGCAGGTCGTGCGGGCCGAGCGCGACTGGCGGCGCACCAAGCTGGCCCTGTCGGAACAGGGCACCGGCCGGGTCGGCGATGCCGCGCGGCTGCTCTTGGCCACCGCCAATGTGCCGCCGGGCGCAGTCGACGCTTCAGGCGCGGCTCAGCACTCGGGGCAGTGATCGGTCCGGGCCCGCTCGATCTGCAAGGTGGCGTGGCCGACGCCGAAGCGTGAGCGCAGGGCGGCCGACAGGCTGGCGCGGAACTGGTCCTCGCCGTCGTCGGCGGGCCGCACCAGGTGGGCGGTCAGGGCCGTTTCGGTGGTGCTCATGGCCCAGACGTGCAGGTCGTGCACGTCGGTGACCCCCTGGCCGTCCAGCAGGAAGGCGCGAATGCGGCCGAGGTCGGCGCCGATCGGGGCGGCGTCGAGGGCCAGGTCCACGGACTCCCGCAAAAGGCCCCAGGTCCCGGCGACGATCACGGCGACGACCAGGACGGTGGCCGCCGGGTCGATCCAGGTCTGGCCGGTCACGGCGATCAGCGCGGCCGAGAGGATCACCCCCAGGGACACCGCCGCATCGCCCGCCATGTGCAGGAAGGCGCCGCGGGCGTTCACATCGTGGCCGCTGCTGCCCACGAACATCAGTGCGGTCAGGGTGTTGGCCACCACCCCGACGCCGGCGACGATCATCACCAGGGAGGCATGCACCGGCTCAGGGTGCGTCAGCCGGCGAACCGCCTCGACGATCAGCCCGCCGCTGACCAGCATCAGGACCAAGGCGTTGATCAGAGCGGCCAGCACGGTGGCCTTGCCGAAGCCATAGGTGCGCCGGCCCCTGGCCGGGCGCCTGGACAGCCACAAGGCGCCGCCGGCGAGGACCAGGCCCATCACGTCGGACAGGTTGTGCCCGGCGTCGGCCACCAGGGCGGTCGAGTGAGCGAAGAAGCCGCCGACCGCCTCGACCGCCACGATCAACAGGTTCAGCCCGACCGCCAAGCCGTAGCGCGGGTCCTCGGGCGAGGCGTGGACGTGGCCGTGATGGCCATGTCCGTGGCCGTGATCATGCCCATGATGATGGTCATGGCCGTGGTCGTGGTGATGATCATGGTCGTGATCGTGGCGATGGGCGGCCATGGCGGAAGGAACCTCAAGATACCCTCCCCCAGTATACAATATCGCCTGCCGACGCCAGCGGTCGGGACGTCGCATTTGCATTCGCCGCCGCAAGCCGCTAGCGGCACGGCATGAGCCTCGATCCCGTCGCCCTCGCCCAGGACCTGATCCGCCGCCCCTCGGTCACCCCGGCCGACGAGGGGGCGATGGACGTGCTGCAACAGGCGCTGGAAAGCGCCGGCTTCGCCTGCCGGCGGATGCGCTTCGGCGAGATCGAGAACCTCTACGCCCGCCGCGGGACCGCCGCGCCCAACCTCTGTTTCGCCGGCCATACCGACGTGGTGCCGGTGGGCGACGCCGGCGCCTGGCTGAAGCCGCCCTTCGCCGGGGTGGTCGAGG
This sequence comes from Phenylobacterium montanum, assembly GCF_018135625.1. NCBI lineage: Bacteria > Pseudomonadati > Pseudomonadota > Alphaproteobacteria > Caulobacterales > Caulobacteraceae > Poindextera > Poindextera montana. The sequence goes on along the minus strand of NZ_CP073078.1, from coordinate 3,584,110 downwards.
AGGGGGTGCTGTACGGCCGCGGGGCGGTGGACATGAAGGGCGCCATCGCCGCCTTCGCCGCCGCGGCCAGCGAGGCGCAAGTCCCAGGTTCGCTTTCCTTCCTGATCACCGGCGACGAGGAGGGCGCGGCCGAGGATGGCACCGCCCGCCTGGTCGAGGCCTTGGCCGCGGAGGGCGAACGGATCGACCACGTGGTGCTGGGCGAGCCAACATCGTCCTCCCGCCTCGGCGACCAGATCAAGATCGGCCGCCGCGGCAGCCTGAACGCCTGGATCACGGTCGATGGCGCCCAGGGCCACGTGGCCTATCCGCAGCAGGCGGCCAACCCGATCCCGCCCCTGGTGCGGCTCCTGGCCCGGTTGCAAGGGCGGGTGCTGGATGAAGGCCATCCGGGCTTCCAGCCCTCGAACCTGGAAGTCACCACCATCGATGTCGGCAACCCCGCCACCAACGTGATCCCGGCCCAGGCCAAGGCCCGGCTTAACATCCGCTTCAACCCGGCCCATGACGGCCAGGGGCTGATCGACTGGCTGATCGCCGAATGCGCCGCTGAGCAGGCCGGCTTTTCCGGCAAGGTCGGCCTAGTCGCCAAACTGACCGGCAACGCCTTCCTGACCGAGCCCGGCCCGTTCGTCGAAGTCTGCGCCCAGGCGGTCGAAGAGGTGCTTGGCCGGCGGCCGGAGCTCTCCACCACCGGCGGCATCTCCGACGCCCGCTTCATCCGAAAGCTCTGCCCGGTGGTCGAGCTGGGCCTGGTCAACGCCACCATGCATGCGGTGGACGAATGCACGCCGGTTGAGCACATCGCGGACCTGACCCGTGTCTATGCCGCCTTGATCGCGCGCTATTTCACCGCCTTCGGCTAGACGGGGAAATTCTGCGGCGCCAGTTTGCGGCGCAGCTATTGCGTCGCACCCTCAAGCGCGCGTCCCCGGGGGTTTCGAATGGCCGAGCACAGGTTCGGGATCGATTGGCGCACCGCGCCGGAAGTCGTCTGGCGGATCCTGGTGTTCCTGGTCGCCCTGACGGTTCTGATCGTGGTCACCAGCCGCTGGGACCGTTGGCAGGGCCGGGCCGGCTGGCAGGAGACCGACGACGCCTATCTGCAGTCGGACTTCACCCCCATCGCCTCAAAGGTCCCAGGCTATGTGGCCGAGATGCCGGTGCAGGACTACCAGCGGGTCAAGGCCGGCGACCTGATCGCCCAGATCGTCGATACCGACTACAAGGCGGCCGTGGCCCAGGGCGAGGCCAATGTCGCCTCGGCCAGCGCCCAGGCTGAGGCGCTAAAGGCCCAGGCCGGCCTGCAGCAGGCCAATCTGGACGCGGCCAAGGCGGTCTTGGCCTCGACCACCGCCACCCTGGCGCAGAACGGCCGCGACCTGGCGCGGCAGAAGGAGCTGCTGGCCATCGGCTCCTCCTCGACCGAGGCCAGGGAAAAGCTGGAGACCACCCGCGCCCAGCTCTCCGCCCAGCAGGCCCAGAACAAGGCCCAGGTGGAGGCCGCCCAGCGCCAGCTCGGCGTGCTGGCGGCGCAGGAGGCCCAGGCCCAGGCGGCGATCCAGGCCCAGACCGCCAACCTGCAGCTGGCGCGGATCAACCTCGGCTATACCCGCATCGTCGCTCCACAGGACGGGGTGCTGGGCCAGCGCCAGGTCAAGCCCGGCCAGTTCGTCGGCGCCGGCGGCCAGGTCACCAGCCTGACCCCCCTGCCCAAGGTCTGGGTCACCGCTAATTTCAAGGAGACCCAGCTGACCCACATGGCCGTGGGCCAGAAGGCAGAGGTGCGCATCGACGCCTATCCCGGCCACGTGATGAAGGGCCACGTCCTGGCCTTCGCCCCCGGCTCGGGCGCGCAGTTCGCGCTGCTGCCCCCCGACAACGCCACCGGCAATTTCACCAAGGTGGTGCAGCGGGTGGCGGTGAAGATCGCCATCGACGACGCGGACGGCCTGGCCGATCGCCTGCGGCCGGGCCTGTCGGTGCTGGCGCGGATCGACGCCCGAGACGGCCGCTCATGAGCGACGCCGCGGCCGTCCCTGCTGCGGCCCCGGCGCCGCCGGCCCCGCCCGAGAGCATTCCCTGGCTGGGCTTGGCGGCGGTGCTGCTCGGCACCTTCATCTCCACCCTGAACGGGCGGCTTTCGACCTTCGGCCTGGCCGATATCCGCGGCGCGGTGCATGCCGGCTTCGACGAAGGCGCCTGGATCACCACCGCCCAGACCTGCGCCCAGATGCTGGTGGCGCCCTTCGCGGTGTGGATCGGCGGCATGTTCGGGCCGCGTCGGGCGCTGATCGACTCCGCCCTGGCCTTCGCGATCATCTCGCTGATCGAGCCCTTCTCGACCAACCTGCCGATGCTCCTGGCGCTGCAGTTCGCCGGCGGCCTGGCCTCGGGGTTCTTCGTGCCCCTGACGCTGAGCTTCATCCTGAGGAACACCCCGCCCAAGTACTGGGCGTATGGGGTGGCGATCTACGCCCTCAATCTCGAGCTTTCGCTGAACATCTCCGCCTCGCTGGAGGGTTGGTACGTCGATCACCTGACCTGGCGCTGGATCTTCTGGCAGAACGTGCCCCTTGCGCTGGGCATGGTCGGCTGTCTGCACTGGGGCGTGACGCGCACGGCGCCGCTGCCGGCCCGCCCGCCGGCCGACGTGTTCGGCCTGATCTTCGGCGGCCTGGGCCTGGCCTTGATCTATGCCGGACTGGACCAGGGCAACCGGCTGGACTGGCTGAATTCCGGTCTGGTCTCGGCCCTCCTGCTGTCCGGCGGTGTGCTGGTGGCCGGCTTCATCGTTCACGAGCTGAGGACCGCCCACCCCGGTGTCAATCTCAGGGTCGCCGCGGCGCCGCCCTTGCCGAGGCTTCTGGTGCTGATCTCATTCCTGCGCCTGACCATCCTGTCGACGGCGTTCCTGATCCCGCAATATCTGGGGGCGGTGCGCGGCTATCGGGCGCTGGAGGTCGGCCAGACCCTGATCTGGATCGCCGCGCCGCAGCTGGTCTTCTGTCCGCTGGCGGCCCTGATGCTGCGGCGGACCGACCCGCGGCTGGTCTCCTCGATCGGATTCATCTTCATCAGCCTGGCCTGCCTGATGGTTTCGCGCACCCTGACTCCGATCTGGAACTCGGATCAGTTCCTGCCGTCGCAGCTGTTGCAGGCGGTAGGGCAGAGCTTCGCCCTGTCCGGCATCCTGTTCTTCGCCGTGCTGCACCTGCGGCCCGAGGACGCCCTGACCTTCGGCGGGGCGGTGCAGACCGCGCGGCTGATGGGGGGCGAGCTGGGGGTGGCCTTCGTCGCCACCTTCACCCGGATGCGCTCGCAGACCGCCTCCAACCTGATCGGCCTGCACGTCCAGACCGGCGACCCGGTCGTGGTCCAGCGCCTGGGCGCCTATGCCGCCGCCACCGCCCGGGCCGGCGATCCCGGCTCTGGCCCCGCCCGCGCCGGCGCGCTCCTGGGCGGGGTGGTGCGCAGCACCGCGGCGACGCAGGGGGTGATCGACGCCTTTGTCGCCATTTCCGCCTGCACGGCGCTGGCCCTGATGCTGGTGGTGGCGCACAAGCCCGCGCCGCTGGGGCCAGCCTCGCACCGGCCGCTTTTTTCGCCGCGGGAGGCCGACCCGGCATGAGACGCGCCGCCCCTCTGATCCTGGCCCTTTCCCTGAGCGGCTGCCTCGTTGGCCCGACCTATCGCGCCCCGAACCCGCCAGCGGGCGCCGCCGGGCCCCTGGTCTCGGTGCGGCCGGAGCTGGAGACGACGGCCGCCCTGCCGGACGACTGGTGGCGTCTGTATCAGGACCCCCTGCTCGACAAGCTGATCGCCGAGGCCTTCGCCGCCAACACCGACCTGAAGGCGGCCCAGGCCAACCTGTCGGCGGCCAGGGCGGTCTATGAGGCGACGCGGGCCGGCCGCTATCCGTCGACCACCCTGGCCTCCGGCTCGATCTATGGCCGCGACCCGGCCACGGACGAGATCGTCGAGATCCTGGGGGCCAAGCCCCAGACCATCTGGCTGTTCGACGACCTGATCGACGTCTCCTACGAGTTCGACCTGTTCGGCCGCCTGCGCCGCCAGATCGAGGCTTCCAAGGCCGACGCCGCCGCGGCCCGGGCCGCGCGGGACGGACTGAAGATCACCGTCGCGGCCGAGACCGCCCGCGCCTACGCCCAGGTCTGCGCGTTGGGCGAACAGTTGGCCGTGGCCCAGCGTTCCCTCGATGTGGTCAGCCACCAGGCCGAGATCGCCGACCAGCGGCTCCAGGTCGGCGCCGGCACGCGGTTCGACGTGGTAAGGAGCCGCGGGCTGGTGGCCCAGGCCCGGGCCGCCCTGCCGCCGTTGGAGGGGCAGAGGCGCGCCGCCCTGTTCCAGTTGGGCGCCCTTCTCGGCCGCACCCCGGCCAACGCCCCCCACGAGGCCGAGGCCTGCGTGACCCCGCCGCGCCTGGCGGCGCCCATTCCCGTGGGCGACGGCGCGGCCCTCCTCAAGCGCCGGCCCGACGTGCGCCAGGCCGAGCTGCGGCTGGCCGGGGCTACCGCGCGGGTGGGGGTGGCGACCGCCGACCTCTACCCGCGCATCACCTTGACCGGCTTCTGGGGCGGCTTCGCCGACGACACCTCGCTGATCGCCACCAACGCGGGCCTGGGCTGGGGCGTCGGACCCAAGATCAGCTGGGCCTTTCCCAACCAATCGGCCCCCCGCGCCCGTATCCGCCAGGCCAAGGCGGGGGCCGAGGTCGCGCTGGACGGCTTCGATTCCGCCGTGCTGCAGGCGCTGAAGGAGGCTGAGCAGGCCCTGACCGCCTATGGCGCCGAGCTGGATCACCGCCGCGCCCTGGACGAGGCCCAGGCCCGGGCGCACGAAGCCTTCGACCTGGCCCGCGGCCAGCTTTCGGCTGGCTCGATCAGCACCCTGGACCTCCTCACCGCCGAACAGACCGTGGTCGCGGCCGACGCTGCGGTGGCTGCGTCGGATTCAGCTCTCGTTCAGGATCAGATCGCGATCTTCAAGGCGCTCGGCGGCGGCTGGAAGGGCTGACCCCGCCAAACCGGAGGGGAATCGCCGAATGCGCAAGAGCCTGAGCGCCGCCCTGGCGCTGGTCGCCGTCCTGGCCGCCTCGGGCCTGTTCGCCCAGCGGCTGCACGCCGAGGGCGGGCTGATGCGAGGCCCCTCCGAGCCCTTCGCGGCCCAGCCTCCGCCGCCGGCTCCGGACTACCGCCGGCCCGAAGCCTGGGCGGCGCGCCCGGACGCGCCCGGCGAGACCGCCCTGACCCCGGACGAAACCGGCCTCAAGCCCGCTGGCCGAGCGGCCAAGGTCGACGTCTTCTTCATCCACCCCACCACCTACCTGGCGGGCGAGCATTGGAACGCGGCCTATGACGAGCCCGGGACGCCCTCCACCCGGATCGAGACGGGGGTGATGCGCTACCAAGCCAGCGTATTCAACGGCTGTTGCCGCATCTACGCCCCGCATTATCGCCAGGCGGTGCTGGGCGCCTTCATGCGCGATACGCCCGACGGCGAGGCGGCGATCGACCTGGCCTATGCCGACGTCCTGCGCGCCTTCGACGACTACATGGCTCACGACAATGGCGGGCGGCCGTTCATCATCGCCGGCCACAGCCAGGGCTCGCTGCACGCGCTGCGCCTGCTTCAGGAGCGGATCATCGGAACGCCGCTGCAGAAGCGGCTGGTGGCGGCCTATGTCATCGGCGGCTTCGTCCCTGCCGAGATCGAGGCCAAGGGCCTGCCGATCTGCCGCACCGAGCGCCAGACGGGCTGCATCGTCGACTGGAACAGCGTCGCCGCCGGCAAGGGCAAGACCCGCAGCGGCGGCGCGGCGCTGATGTGGCTGGACGGGCGCTATCAGAGCGCGGCCGGCCACGACATCGTCTGCGTCAACCCGCTGGACTGGCGCTATGGCGGCGAAGCCCCGGCCGACGCCAACCAGGGCGCGATCCCCGCCGTCCACGGGTTGAGCGGCCTGCCGGCGCCGGTCGCTGGTCTGACCGGCGCACGCTGTTCAGACGGCATGCTGGAGGTCGATATCCCCTTCGGCCGCCGCGAAGGCTTCCGCGACCCCCTGACCCTGGTCGGGGTGTATCACGACCTGGACTACAACCTGTTCTACATGAACCTGCGCCGCAACGCGGTGGAGCGGGCGGAGGCGTTTGTAGGGCGGTAGGAGTGAACTGCTCGGTAGTGAGTTTGACGTCTCACCTATGCTTCCTCCTTCTCTTGCCCGCCTTTGATCGCGGCGACTTCGCCATGGGAACCAGATGTCAACACCGGCACGACGCTGAAGGCGGCGCTCAGCTCAGCCGCGGAAAGGTGAGGTCTGCCCCCCATTCAGACATCAGCGGCTGGTCCGCCGAGAGCCCCCTCTATGCCACCCCGATGCCTGCCCAATAATTGTTCAGATTAGTATAGAACTTGATCCGAACCTCAGCCGTCCCCTCGAAATCGTCTCGCTGCGGTCGCTATGATAAACCCAACCAACCCTATTAAAGATGTAACTCCGTACCTCATATGAGAATTCATCTTGAGTATATAGGAAAGATAAAGTGCGAGTAGAATCGTGCATACGCCAATTAAAAGAAGCGAATAATATGCCAATAATCGCCAATTCATACTTTATTCCTTTTCGCAAGGATCGTTATTATCTTTCATGAGTGAATTCGACATAGGGTACACGCCCGTTCCCGTTGTTTCGCCGACGCGGCTGCGGATTCGAGTCGCCTTCCCTAGCATTTCATCAATGACACTAGCCTCCGCGGCTGATCGATGAGATGCAAGTGGTGCGATTATGAGTTGAATTTCGCCAGCAGACAAGCGATTGCCTGCCTAACGCCTCACCGCTCGAGCGCCCATGTCTCGGAATGCTGCGCGGCTTTGCTCCCTGCGTGCTTGGAGCTCTGGCCGACATGGGACTAAGGAGCGATGGATCGCCCCCTACCGCGACTTCAAGCTGAAGCTGAACGCCACCATGTCGCCCTTGATGTCGCCGATCTGGCGGCTGGTATCGTAGCCGAGGTCGTTGCGGATCTCGCGGTGGACATAGCCGAACGAGGCCTGCATCGCGCCCTTCTTCCAGCCGACGCCGGCCTGGCTGTCGCTGACCACGGTGGGATTGACGCCGTCGTCGACGGTCAGGTTGGCGCGGGGCATCAGGCCGCCGCTGCGGCTGAGGTGGACGCCCACCAGCTCCCCGCTGCCTTCGGCGAACAGGAACCAGCGACCCCGGGTCCCGTCGGCCTCGCGGTCGGGCTGGAAGCCGAGCTGGCCGGCGATGGAGTTGCGGCGCTGCGGCAGCTGCAGCCGCACCGCGGCGCCAGCAAGGGCCGAGCCGCCCTGATCGTTCATGGCCACGCCGAAGTGCGGCGCCACGTCCAGGGCGAAGCGGCCGCTGGTGATCGGGGCCGAACGCTCGAAGTCGAGGTTGACGCTGTTGGTCTCAGGCTGCAGCCGCCCGCCCGGCGAGGCCAGCACCACCCCGCCCGGGCCGCGCTCTGCGGCGACCACCGTCATGCGCAGGGTGTCGACCGCGCCGTCGTCGTTGAGCCGGCTGACCGAGTGGCTGGTCCAGGTGGCCGAGCCCCCGGTCAGCGCCCAGGCGCGCTCGGAGAGGAGACGATCGGCGGCCAGGGGCGCCTGGCTGCTCTCGGCCGGCGCGGCCGGGCCTTCGCCCACATGGTAGCTGGCCTGGAAGCGTGGCTTTTTCGGCTGTTCCGCCGCCGCTTTCGGTTTGTCGAACGCGGCGCGGTTCAGCGCCGTCAAGGCCGCATCATCGGCGGCGAGGGCGCTGGTCGCCGCCCCGCCCGTGAGTGCGATCAGTAGCAGACCCAATATGGCCCGCATCGCACAACCCCTTCGTCCCTATGGCCGTCGCCCGGCGACAGGCCGGACGATCATCAATCGGCTCAGCTCATCAACCCACGGATTCCTTAACAGTTCCCGCGGATTCACCTGCTGCGCGCAAACTTCGCTGCAAGCTTTCGGCCAGGACGGGACCTTCGCCACAGCGCTCGCTGGATTGTGAAGAGCACAATCCGCTTCGGAGCGCCTTGACGGCGATCAAGGGATGCTGAAACGCCGCTCGAACGGCGCGTCGGGCTTCCCCGTTTCCGCGCCGTTCTGGCGACCTGGACGCGCTCGCCGCCCTACTGGCAGGCGAGGCATTCTTCGTAGTCGGTGCGGGACGGGACCGACATGGATTCGGCCTTTTCACCCCCCTCGGCGCCGGCGAAGGCCGCGCGCTGAACCGACTTGGAGCGCAGATAGTAGAGGGATTTCACGCCTCGCTCCCATGCGGTGTAGTGCAGCATGTGCAGGTCCCACTTGTCGACGTCGCCGGGCAGGAAGACGTTCAGGGACTGGGACTGGCAGACCTCGGGCGTGCGGTCGGCGGCCAGTTCGACCACCCAGCGCTGGTCCAGTTCGAAGGCGGTCTTGAACACATCCTTCTCGTCCGGCGTCAGGGCGTCGAGGTGCTGCACCGAACCCTCGTGCTCCAGGATCGAGCGCCAGGTGGCGTCGTTGTTCAGGCCGCGTTCGTCCAGAAGCCTCTCCAGATAGGGGTTCTTGACCGCGAAGGAGCCGGACAGGGTCTTGTGGGTGTAGATGTTGGCGGGGATCGGCTCGATACCGGCGGAGGTCCCGCCGCAGATGATCGAGATCGAGGCGGTGGGCGCGATGGCCAGCTTGTGGCTGAACCGCTCCATCACCCCGCGCTCCTCGGCGTCCGGGCAGGCGCCGCGCTCGGCGGCCAGGACGCGGGAAGCCTTGTCGGCCTCGCGGCGCAGGTGCTTGAACAGCCTCATGTTCCACGACTTGGCCAGGGCGCTCTCGAACGGCACGTTCTGGCCCTGCAGGAACGAGTGGAAGCCCATCAGGCCCAGGCCCACGGACCGCTCGCGCTCGGCGGCGTACTTGGCCGCCTGCATGGCCGGCGGGGCGCGGTCGATGAAGTCCTGCAGCACGTTGTCCAGGAACCGCAGCACGTCCTCGATGAAGGTCGGATGGTCGCGCCATTCCAGGAAGGTCTCGGCGTTGACCGAGGACAGGCAGCAGACCGCGGTGCGCTCCTCGCCCAGGTGATCGGGGCCGGTGTGCAGCATGATTTCGGAGCACAGGTTCGACTGGCGCACCGAAAGGCCGAGCTCGCGCTGATGCTGCGGCATCATCCGGTTCACGGTGTCGGAGAAGATCAGGTAGGGCTCGCCGGTGGCCAGGCGCACGTCCAGGATCTTCTGCCACAGGGCGCGGGCGTCGACCGCCTTGACCACCTCGTGGGTCTTGGGGCTGCGCAGGCCGAAGGGCGTCCCGTCGCGCACCGCCTCCATGAACTCGTCGGTGATCGACAGGCCGTGGTGCAGGTTCAGCGACTTGCGATTGAAGTCGCCCGAGGGTTTGCGGATCTCAAGGAACTCCTCGATCTCCGGGTGGTGGATATCCAGATAGACCGCCGCCGAGCCGCGGCGCAGCGAGCCCTGGCTGATGGCCAGGGTCAGGCTGTCCATCACGCGGATGAAGGGAATGATGCCGCTGGTCTGGCCCTGGCCCTTGACCTTCTCGCCGATCGAGCGAACCCCGCCCCAATAGGTGCCGATGCCGCCGCCGTTGGCCGCCAGCCAGACGTTCTCGTTCCAGGCGCCGACGATGCCCTCCAGGCTGTCGGACACGGAGTTCAGGAAGCAGGAGATCGGTAGGCCGCGGTCGGCGCCGCCATTGGACAGCACCGGGGTCGCCGGCATGAACCACAACTTCGAGATGTAGTCATAAATCCGCTGGGCATGATCCGAATCGTCGGCATAGGCGGTGGCCACGCGGGCGAACATGTCCTGGTAGGACTCGCCCGGCAGCAGATAGCGGTCTTCCAGGGTGGTGCGGCCGAAATCCGTCAGCAGCGCGTCGCGCGAGCGGTCGACTTCGACCTTCTTCACCAGTTGCAGCTGCGGCCGATCGGCCGGGCGGGTGGCGGCGAACTTGGCGTCACGGACCTTCGCAGAAGACTTGGTCGCCTGGTTGCGCATCATCTTGGAAACCCCATCACCCCTTCAACGCGGCGACGCCAGCAGCGTCGTCCAGACCCTATATCTTGTGGGCGAAGCAGCCCTAACCCCACACATATGGGGCCACAGGCGTGACATACCGTCAACGGGCGAAAACGGCGCCAAGCGGGGTTTTTCGTAAACAAGTTCCTAACGCGTCCTATCGCGAGCCCGCCGGCCGGGCGATCGGGGCCGTGGCTTGGACTCAGATATTTGGGGATAATTTCGCCGAAACGAAGAGCGGCGGCCGGCGCCGGCGGTTAAGATCCCGTCAATCTGCGCGGCGCGAAGCCGCAGGGCGCTGCGGGGGCCGACTCACCCCTGGCGAAGGCGGCCCGTTCCGGCGAGCCCGAGGGCCGGCGCCACAACATCTTGTGACGGCGAAGCTTGGTCGCACTCGCCCATGCGTAGATTTTCGGCGCCGGCCTCGGCGGCGCGAATCACCGCCTCGATCAACTCCTCGGCGCGGAACGGCTTGCCCAGGTGGTCGTCGGCGCCGGCCTCGGCCGAGGCGCTTCTGTGCTCGGCCATGACATTGGCGCTCAGGACCACGATCGGGATGCGGCCCGCCCCCGTGGCCGCCTCCTGGCGCCGAATCGCCCGGATGGCGGTCAGGCCGTCCATCCTCGGCATCTGCAGGTCCATCAGGATCACGTCGAAGGCCTGGGCCTCGAAGGCGCGCACCGCCTCGGCGCCGTCCTCGACCGCGATCACCTGCGCCCCTGCGGCGGAGAGGATCATCTCGGCCACGCGGCGGTTGGTGGGATTGTCGTCAGCGACCAGCACCTTGACCCCGGGCGCTGTCGCGGCGGTCTGGGCGTCGGTGGGCGCGGCGACCGGGGCCTCGGCCAGGGGCAGGAGCAGGGTGAAGCAGGCGCCTTCCCCCGGCGATCCCGCGGCGGCGATGCGCCCGCCCATCAGCTCGACCAGCTGGCGGCAGATGGAAAGCCCCAGGCCCGTGCCGCCGAAGCGGCGGGTGATCGAACCGTCGGCCTGCTGGAAGCGCTCGAACAGGCGCGCGGCCTCGGTCGGGGTGAAGCCGATGCCGGTGTCGGCCACCTCGAATCGCACCTCGCCCCGCGCGGCCCGATCGGCGCTCAGGGTGACCGAACCGGCCTCGGTGAACTTGACCGCGTTGCTGAGCAGGTTGGCCAGGATCTGCTTCAGGCGGGTCGGGTCGCCGACCACGCGGCGTTGGACATCCGGCGCGATCTCGCAGGCGAGGGCCAGGCCCTTGCCGCGGGCGGTGGGGGCGAACAGGGCCGCGGTCTCGCGCAGCAGTTCGCCGAGGTCGAAGGGCCGGCTTTCGATCTCGATCCGCCCGGCCTCCAGCCGGCTCAGGTCCAGCACGTCGGCGAGGATCTGGTTCAGGGCCCCGGCCGAGCTGACGATCACCCCCACTAGGTCGCGCTGCATGGGGTCCAGGCTGGTGCGGCGCAGCACCTCGGCCAGGCCGAGGACGCCGTTCAGGGGCGTTCGGATCTCGTGGCTCATATTGGCCAGGAACTCGTCCTTGGCCGAGCTGGCGGCCTCGGCCCGGCGCAGGGCGGCCTCAAGCTCGGCCGCCTGGCGCTTCATGTCGGTGATGTCGACGCGCAGGCCGATCGTGCCGCCGTCGGCGGTGCGGCGCTCCTCGATCATCAGCCAGCGGCCGTCGGCGATTCGCTGTTCGTGGCGCCGGCCGGGATTGTCCAGCCAGGCCTGGCGCTCGGCCAGCCATTCGGCCTCGCGGCCCACCGCATCGGGATAGTCGCCGCGCTCGATGCCGACCCTCAAGGTGTCCATCAGCCGGGCGCCCGGGGCGAACAGGTCCGCCGAGCGGTGATAGATGCCGGCATAGGCCTCGTTCCAATGGACGTAGCGGCCCTCGGCGTCCAGCACCACCACGCCCTCGGGCAGGGCGTCCAGCACCGCCTGCAGCCGCGCCTCGGCCGCGCCGGCGGTGGCCGCCCGCCACCGGCGGCGGGAGAAAAAGGCCCTGAGCCTTTCGGCCCGGGCGGATGGATCAGCCACGGTGTGACGCCTTGCACAGCCCCTGCGTTCGCGAGACATGCGGCCGTGGCGCGTTAATCATGTCTTATCGCGGGGCGCACGAGCCGGCGAAACCCTTGCAGGGCTTGGGATCGCCGCATCCTGAGGCGCCGCCAGGCCACCTTTTGGGCGCCGCGTCAGGCGGCGACGGCGACCTTGATCTCGGCCTCGCTCTTGGCCTGGACCTCTTCGGCGGTCACGCCGGGGGCCAGTTCGACCAGGGTGACGCCGCCGGCCTTGCGGTCGATCGCGAACACGCCGAGCTCGGTGACCAGCATGTCGACCACCTTGGCCCCGGTCAGGGGCAGGGTGCAGGCCTTGAGCAGCTTGGGCGCGCCGGACTTCTCGCAGTGGTCCATGACCACCACCACGCGCTTGACACCGGCCACCAGGTCCATGGCCCCGCCCATGCCCTTGACCATCTTGCCCGGCACCATCCAGTTGGCCAGGTCGCCGGCTTCCGAAACCTGCATGCCGCCCAGGATGGAAAGGTCGATGTGCCCGCCGCGGATCATGGCGAAGCTGTCGGCCGAGCTGAAATAGGAGGACTGCGGCAGCTCGGTGATGGTCTGCTTGCCGGCGTTGATCAGGTCCGGGTCGGCCTCGCCCTCGTAAGGAAACGGCCCCATGCCCAGCATGCCGTTCTCGCTCTGCAGGGTGACGTGCATCCCCTCGGGGATGTAGTTGGCCACCAGGGTCGGGATGCCGATGCCGAGGTTGACGTAGAAGCCGTCCTTCAGCTCCTTGGCCGCGCGGGCGGCCATCTCGTCGCGGGTCCAGGCCATTACGCTTGCTCCGTCTCACGGGGGCGGGTGGTCATCTGCTCGATGCGCTTTTCGAAATGGGCGCCGTGCAGGATGCGGTCGACATAGATGCCGGGCGTATGGATCTGGTCCGGATCCAGCGCCCCGACCTCGACCAGTTCCTCGACCTCGGCCACGCAGGCCTTGCCGGCGGTCGCCATCATCGGATTGAAGTTCCGCGCGGTCTTTCGATAGACGAGGTTGCCTTCCCCGTCGCCCTTCCAGGCCTTGACGATCGAGAGGTCGGCGACAAGGCCGCGCTCCATCACATAGAGCTCGCCGTCGAACTCGCGCACCTCCTTGCCCTCGGCCACCAGGGTGCCGACGCCAGTCTTGGTGAAGAAGGCCGGGATCCCGGCCCCGCCGGCGCGGATGCGCTCGGCCAGGGTGCCCTGCGGATTGAATTCCAGCTCCAGCTTGCCCGACAGGTAGAGCTCGGCGAACAGCTTGTTCTCGCCGACATAGCTGGAGATCATCTTTCGGATCTGCCCCCCGGCCAACAGCACGCCCAGGCCGAAGCCGTCGACGCCGCAATTGTTGGAGACCACGGTCAGGTCCTTCACCCCCGCCTCACGGATCGCCGCGATCAGGTTCTCCGGAATGCCGCACAGGCCGAATCCGCCGGCCATGATGGTCATGCCGTCGAACAAGAGCCCTGAAAGCGCCTCGACCGCGGCGCTGCGCACCTTACCCGCCATGGAAGCCTCCAATTGATGGATGTCCGCCATCTCGCGCGGATCGGCGCGGGGTTCAAGCGCTTATGCTGCGGCGCAGCAGATTTGCCAGCCGGTCGGTCGGATCTGGGCAAATGGGGCGGTCGGGTCAGACTCGCAAGGCCCTTTCCCGTCGAGGGGAAAGGGCGCTAGAGCGAGCGCCGGCCGCGTTCGCTGTTCAGATTGTTTTCGATTGTCCGAAAGCGGGGCTCAGGACCCGCGCCGCGTCAGTGCAGGCTGGCCCGCAAACTCTCCATCTCTTCCTTCAGCCGAAGCTTTCGCCGCTTGAGCTCCCTCAGCCGCATCTCATCCGCCGCCGGTCGGCTCGCCTCTTCCTGGATCGCGCGATCCAGGGATTCGTGCCGGAAACCGAGTTCGCGAATGCGGGCTTGGATAGCCATGGGTTGCGCCTCCGTGCTGATGGCGGCCAAAGTAAATCACCCACATGTTCCGGCGTCAGATCACATTCTTTTGTGTTTGGCCCCTCAGAAGGCGGCGCCGATTTTGCGGGCGATCGGCGCTCGAAAAGAGGTTGAGATGACGAATTCCTTGGAACGGCGACGGTTGATCGTCGGCGTCTCCGGCGCTTCCGGCGCGGTCTATGGCCTGCGCCTGCTGGACGCCTGCCGCGACCTGGGCCTCGAGAGCCATTTTGTCGCATCCAAGTCGGCGGCCCTGACCCTGAAGCAGGAGACCGGCCTGTCGCTGCCGGAGCTGGCCGCCAAGGCCTCGGTCGCGCATCGCCCGGCCGATGTCGGGGCCTCGATCGCCTCGGGCTCGTTTCCGGCCCTGGGCATGATCATAGCGCCCTGCTCGGTCCGCACCATGAGCGAGATCGCCACCGGCGTGACCTCGACCCTCCTGACCCGCGCCGCCGACGTGACGCTCAAGGAGCGGCGCCCGCTGGTGCTCCTGGTGCGCGAGACGCCACTGCACCTCGGCCATCTGCGGACCATGGTGAGGCTGGCCGAGATGGGGGCGGTGATCGCCCCGCCCCTGCCGGCCTTCTACGCCCACCCGACCACGGTGGAGGAGATGGTCGACCAGTCGGTCGGCCGGGCCCTGGACCTGTTCGGACTCTCCTGGGCGCCCGTGCGCCGCTGGGGCGAGGACATCCGGCCGCTGGAGGGGCCGAGCGCGGGCGGGGACGAGACCCTGTGAGCGGGATCTGGGACTGGGCGGTCCAGGTCCATGGCCGGCCGGGCGTCGATGAGGCGTGCCTTATGCTGCAGGACGAGCATGGCCACTGCGTTTCCTATCTCCTCTGGGCCTTGTGGGCCGCGCCGGACGCGGCGGCGCTGACAGCGGGGGCGGCGCTCGCCCGCAGCTGGAGCGAGGCGGTGCTGGATCCCCTCCGCGCCGCGCGGCGGGCGGCAAAGGCGGCGTTTCCCGGCATCGACGACGTGGCGCGGCTGGCCCTGCGCGAACAGGTCAAGGGCAGCGAGTTCCAGGCCGAGCGGCTGATGCTGGAGGGCCTGGCCCGCATCGCCGGCCCGCGGGTCGTGGCCGCAGCCGATCCCCTGGCCCTGCTGACGGCGGCGGGCGAGGCGTGGGATGGCGGCAAGTCACAGGTTTCCGTCTTCGAACCCCTGGCGCGGGCATTTTCCGCAGCGTGATTTCTTGCTAGATTCAATCACCTCGTGCGGCCGCATCGGCAGGCCGCCAGCGCGGAAGTGACATGTTCGACGACAACGACCTGGCCGCGAACGACGACGCCATTCTGATGCGCATCGCCGATCTGAGGCAGCAGCACAAGGACCTGGACGACGCCGTCGTCGCCCTGTCCCTCGGCCCTCAGCCCGACCAGCTGCAAATCGCCCGGCTGAAGCGCCAGAAGCTGGTCCTGCGCGACAAGATCGCCGAGCTGGAAGACCGCCTGACGCCGGACATCATCGCCTGAGGCGCCAGGCGGAAAACCCTACTCCGCCGCCGCCTTCGACACGCCGAACTTGGGGTTCAGCTCGCCTGAGGCGTAGCGCTTGGCCATGGCCGAGAGCGGCAGGGGCTTGATCCTGTCGGCGTGGCCGACCGCGCCGAACTCTTCGAAGCGCTGCTTGCAGACCTTGGACATGGCCTCCAGGGCCGGCTTCAGGTACTTGCGCGGGTCGAATTCCTCGGGGGTTTCCGACAGCACGCGGCGGATCTGGCCGGTCATGGCCAGGCGGCAGTCGGTGTCGATATTGATCTTGCGCACGCCGTTCTTGATGCCGCGCTGGATCTCTTCGATCGGCACGCCCCAGGTCTGGGGAATGGCGCCGCCGTACTGGTTGATGATGTCCTGCAGGTCCTGCGGCACGGTCGAGGAGCCGTGCATCACCAGGTGGGTGTTGGGCAGGCGGCGATGGATCTCCTCGATCACGCTCATGGCCAGGATGTCGCCGTCTGGCTTGCGGGTGAACTTGTAGGCGCCGTGGCTGGTGCCCATGGCGATGGCCAGGGCGTCGACCTGGGTCTTGGCCACGAAGTCCACCGCCTGGTCGGGGTCGGTCAGCAGCTGGTCGTGGCCCAAGGTGCCCTCGAAGCCGTGGCCGTCTTCCTTTTCGCCCTGTCCGGTCTCCAGCGAGCCCAAGACGCCCAGCTCGCCCTCGACCGAGGCCCCGACCCAGTGGGCCATGTCGGTCACCCGGCGGGTGATGTCGACATTGTACTCGTAGGAAGCCGGGGTCTTGGCGTCGCCCATCAGCGAGCCGTCCATCATCACCGAGGTGAAGCCGTGCTGGATGGCGGTGGCGCAGGTGGCTTCGTTGTTGCCGTGGTCCTGGTGCATGCACACCGGGATGTGCGGGTAGAGCTCGACCAGGGCGTCGATCAGCTTGGCCAGGACGATGTCGTTGGCGTAGCTGCGCGCGCCGCGGCTGGCCTGGATGATCACCGGCGCCTTCAGCGAGTCGGCGGCCTGCATGATCGCCAGGCCCTGTTCCATGTTGTTGATGTTGAAGGCGGGCACGCCATAGCCGTGCTCGGCGGCGTGGTCGAGAAGCTGTCTCAGGGTGATCCGGGCCACTATCGTTCTCCTTCAAATTCTTCTTCAGGCGTCCGCCCGCGATCCCAAATCGGATCAGATCATCAGGGCCTGGACGCCGGGCAAGGTCTTGCCTTCCATCCATTCAAGAAACGCGCCGCCGGCGGTCGAGACGAAGGTGAAATCTTCCACGACCCCCGCCGCATTCAGGGCCGACACGGTATCACCCCCACCGGCCACCGCCACCAACTTGCCCGCGCGCGCCAGTTTGGCGGCATGCTTCGCCGCCGCGACCGTCGCCGCGTCGAACGGCGGGATCTCGAACACGCCCAGGGGGCCGTTCCACACCAGGGTCTTGCAGGCGTCCATAACCTCGATCAGCCGCGCCGCGCTCTTGGGGCCAGCGTCGAGGATGCGGTCCTTCTCCCCCACCTGGCCCAGCTCGCGAACGTGCGCTGCGACGCCGGGTTCCATCTTCTCGGCGACGACCACGTCGATCGGCAACAGCAGCTCGCAGCCCTTGGCCTTGGCGGTCTCGATGATGCCGCGCGCGGTGTCGGCCAGGTCCTTCTCGGCGAAAGAGGCGCCGATGTCACAGCCTTGCGCGAACAGGAAGGTGTTGGCCATGCCGCCGCCGATGGCCAGGCGGTCCAGCTTGGTCACGAGATGCGAGAGCAGATCGAGCTTGGTCGAGACCTTGGAGCCGCCGACGATGCCCAGCACCGGCCGCTCCGGATTGCCCAAGGCCCGGTCCAGCGCCTCCAGCTCGCGCCGCATCTGCTCGCCGGCATAGGACGGCAACAGGTGCGCCACCCCCTCGGTCGAGGCGTGCGCCCGGTGCGCGGCCGAAAACGCGTCGTTGACATAGAGGTCGCCCTCGGCCGCCAGGGCCTTTGCGAACTCGGGGTCGTTCTTCTCTTCGCCGGCGTGAAAGCGGACGTTTTCCAACAGCAGCACGTCCCCGCCCTTCAGCTGGGCGATGGCCGCGGCGGCGTCATGGCCGATGCAGTCATTGGCGAAGGCCACCGGGGCGCCGACCAGGGCCGCCAGGGGCGCGGCCACGGGCTTCAGGCTCATCTCCGGCACGCGCTTGCCCTTGGGCCGGTCGAAGTGGGCCAGCAGGATCACCTTGGCCCCGCCGTCGCGCAGCTTCGCAATGGTCGGCAGGGCCGCGCGCAGGCGGGTGTCGTCGCTGATCGCTCCGTCCTGCATGGGCACGTTGAAGTCGACGCGCACCAGGGCGCGCTTGTCCTTCAGGTCAGCCTGGTCGAGGGTGCGAAACGCCATCGAAAATCCCGTCAGTTCGTCAAGACACCAGGCGTGGCCGCGCGGTCGGTCGCGGCCGCCCGAGGCCGCTGCGGCGATCGCGCCGCCATCGCCCAAAAACAAGTCGCCCCGGTCACCAAAGGCGGCCGGGGCGGGGTGGTTCAGATCAGCTTCGCCAGCTCCAGGGCCGTGTCGCTCATGCGGGTCGAGAAGCCCCACTCGTTGTCGTACCAGGACAGGACGCGCACCAGCATCTTGTCGACGATCTGGGTCTGCGGCAGGGCCACGGTCGAGGACGCGGCCACGTGGTTGATGTCCACCGAGACCAGCGGGTCGTTGGTCACGGCCAGCACGCCCTTCAGCGGGCCGGAGGCCGCGGCGGCGGTGAAGGCCGCATTGATCTCGTCCTTGGTGACTTCGCGGCTCGGCACGATGTTCAGGTCGACCACCGACACGTTCGGGGTCGGCACCCGGATCGAGGAGCCGTCCAGCTTGCCGGCCAGGGCGGGCAGAACCAGGCCCAGGGCCTTGGCCGCGCCGGTCGAGGTCGGGATCATCGACATGGCCGCCGCGCGGGCGCGGTAGAGGTCCTTGTGCAGGGTGTCCAGGGTCGGCTGGTCGCCGGTGTAGGAGTGGATGGTGGTCATGTAGCCGCGCTCGATGCCGGCCAGGTCCATCAAGACCTTGGCCACCGGCGCCAGGCAGTTGGTGGTGCACGAGCCGTTGGAGACCACCCGGTCGTCCTTGGTCAGGGTCTGGTGGTTGACGCCATAGACGATGGTCTTGTCGGCGTTGTCGCACGGCGCGGAGACCAGCACGCGCTTGGCGCCGGCTTCCAGGTGGGCCGCGGCCTTCTCCTTGGTGGTGAACAGGCCGGTGCATTCCAGGGCGATGTCCACGCCCAGGTCCTTGTGCGGCAGTTCGGCCGGGTTGCGGATCGCGGTGACCTTGATCTTGCCGAAGCCGACGTCGATGGAGTCGCCATCGACCTTGACCTCGCCCGGGAAGCGGCCGTGCACGCTGTCATAGCGCAGCAGGTGGGCGTTGGTCTCGACCGGGCCCAGGTCGTTGATGGCCACAACTTCAATATCGCGGCGCCCATGCTCGGCGATCGAGCGCAGAACCAGCCGGCCGATGCGGCCAAATCCGTTGATGGCGACGCGAACAGTCATGAACCAGCTTCCCTGTCAGTGCGAATTCGCGCGGGTTTTGCGGTTGAAACGCCCAAAGTCAAGGGCGGCGGGCTCACGAATGGTTTCCGTTAAGCATGCAAATGCAGATGGTCAGCACCAATGTGCGACCTATTAATCTTGGCGTTGCTTCAGGTAGCGTTGTCAGGGTGTGGGGCTGGTTCGGCCCCGCCCACATCTCTCAATCCCCAAACATAATCCGCTCATCCCGGCGAAGGCCGGGACCCAGATCATAAGGCTCAGGGTCCGCCGGACTTGCGTTGTGGATCAGGGCCAGAGGGCGGCGCCATACGATCTGGGCCCCGGCCTTCGCCGGGGTGAGCGGTATGAGGGGTGGCCTTGGCGGGGCCGCGAGCCTTGAATCCGTCACCGGCAGGCCGAACATGACCACCCGCAGGCCGTCCGAACGGATCAACCCCATCCGGAAACTCCGCCGCACGCCCCCCGGACATCAGCCAGTCCGGAAGTTCCTCCTCGGTCTCCACCAGCCGCTCACGAGCCTCCCGCTCGCGCCCTTCACTGGTTTCGACAAAATCGTCCTCGCCGTCGCCATCCTCCGGCGCCGGGGCGTTCTTGATGAACTTGGCCAGCTTCTCCTTCAGCCGCTGGGTCGCGCCGTTCAGCTGGCTATAGGGCATCCAGAAGCCGTCTTCCGGGCCCTGGCCTTGGGGGCCCTTGCCAGGAGCGCCCTGGGCCGCGCCCGGCTTGTCCTGCGGCAGCAGGCTCTCGCTTAAACGAGCCTCCAGCGCCATGGTCAGGCGCACCGCCCGCGTCAGCCGCGAAAAGCTGCGTTCAGCCTCGACCGCCTCGGCCTTCCCGGCCCTGGCCGCCTCGATCCCGCGCTTGGCCAGGGACCTGGCCAACTCCATGCCCAGGGCGGACAGCTCCGCCAGGTCCTCCATATGCCGCTCCACCCGCGCGCGATGGGCGGCGCGGGTGGAGTCGGATTGAGGGCGTTGGGCTTGAATCGACACGAACAAAACATGAACAAATGTCGAGCGAAAGTCAAGCGGCGATCGCTCACGCGTCGTCCTCTAGCGGCGACGAATCCGCCAGCTGCGCTAGTCGGTTTGCCAACTGTCGCTGGGTGTTTTCAAAAAGAGAATATCACTTGCGGGTATGTTCTCACCGATCTTGAAGTTGTAGTCCAAAGCCGTTTGGCCATTCTGCAATTTTACGCGCTTGAATAGTTGAAATATGACGCCGCTCTGATGATGAGTTTTGGGTTTCCCGAACATATAATCCACGCAACCATACAAAAATATCGTGATATTATTCTCCCTGTCCGCGGCGCTTGCAATTTCTTTCGGCATGAATCCGATTGCCTGGGTGGCAAAATGGCGCTGATCGTTCAAGCTGATATCGACGTGATCATGCGGGAACAGTATTTCCCCTCGGTTAGGATTGTCGAGAACCTCTTTTCTAAAAGATTCGCAACGCGAAGTGGCTTCTTGTGTAAAATCTGCATGTCCTGGATAGCTTAGATATCCCCACGTCACACTATTAACGTTGAAGGCTGGGGACTGTCCTATATTCTCCAGCCTGATATCAAGCGGCATGAACGCGTGTGGCCCGTCCGGCAAATTAAAAAACTGAAGAGGATTTTTAGTACTGATATTGAGTGTGATCCACGGCCTCTGCTGGGCCTGCATCAGAGCAACTTGACCCTTCAACGCTTCAGCTGAGGTCTTTGCGGCGATCGCCTGATTCGCCGCCGCGGCAGCCAAGGTCTGGTTTGCAGAGATCTGCTTGTCTTGCTTGGCCATTTCTATAGCGGCGGCGCTATCGGCGGCGGCTGCCGAGGAGCGGGCATCGCTCAGTTGCTCCATCATGACGCTCAATTGGCCGCTGGCAGCGTCAGCCTGTCTTTTGGTGGCTTCCAAATTCCCATTCGAGACCCAAACACCGGCCGCTGCGATGGCGGCGGTAATAATGGAAACGACGAGCGCAACCCCACCAGAAGCCTTGGGAGGGTCGTTTCGATTTGGCCGTTCTGGGTCTTCTGCGATTGGGTTTGCGTGGCCATTGCCGCCCGATGCGCCTTGAGACGCACTGGCCGTATCTTGAGCGCCGCTATTTCTATTGTCGCCTTCTGCTATGGCATCAGTTTCGGGTTGAGATTTGTCGAACCCTATTCGGGCTCGTGAACCCGGACTGAATGGGCGCCAATCGCGACCAGACATTGGATGAAGAACCCCGCCAAGAATCCGCCTCGACTGATCCTATTGCCTAGGTTGGCGTTTGTCTCCTCCACGCCCACGGCGTGCAACTCTTCTACTAAAGCCTTTGTAGGTGAAATAGCGCATGGCAAACGCCGCCTTGAGGGTGCCATTGTAGCAAGACAACGCCCTCAACGACGGGCCGCCCGGCCCACTCACCGCTTTAGTTTCACAGCTGATCAGAGCCTGCCGGCATAGCCAACTCAAGGGTCGCCCTGCGGGCGACCGGCGAAGCCGGCTGCGCCCTTGACTTGGCTATGCCGGCAGGCAGGCTCGCAACTGTGAAACAAAGGCTCAGGCTCGCCGCTGGGCGGCGTAGGTCGACTGATCTAGCTCGCCAACAAGCGCCCGCCGCCGCGCAGCTTGGGCCACAAAAGCCATCCCAGCAGATAGCCGAGCGAACTCACCAAGGCCGTGAGGCAAAGCATCATGACGACCGCGAACCCCTTCATGAAACTCCCGTCGCCGCCCGTCAGGAAATATCCACCGACCGTTGCGGCTATCCAGGCGACATAGGACAGCGCGATCGCGGCGATCTTGGCCAGCCAGTGCCTGATTTTGAAAGCTCTCAGGACCACATAGGCCGTGGCGAACACCGCCGCCCCTTGCGCAGCGACGAACAGCAGCGAAAGCAAACTGACCAGGATGGCCACGACTGATTGCTCCACAGCGCCTTGTTCCGCCGGAGCATACATTCAAGCGGAGCCGCAGCAACGCGCCTTCTTCGCGACTACTGGAGACCGGATCCGGCCGTTGGCGGCGCGGCTTCACTGCTCTTCCTCATCCTGAGGTGCTTGGCGCGAAGCGGCGAGCCTCGAAGGACGCACGGCGCGGCCACTGCGTCCTTCGAGGCCCGCTCACGCGGGCGCCTCAGGATGAGGAAGAGCAGTGAAGCTATGAGAAGCCGGACCGTTCCGCTGGCCTCACGGCTTCACCAAAACCTCCGCCGACGCAACCAGCCGCCATCCATCGGCCGTGTTGCGCCACGTATCCAGCCATCGCCTGTGGGTCGGCGCCGTCGCGCCCGCATAGGCATCCTCTTCGCTGCCCAGCGCGATGGCCGTGTCGCCGTGCAGGCGGACGGTCAGGGCGGTGATCTTCAGCGAGGTCGCGCGGGGCTCGCTGCGGACATCGGCCAGGATCGCCGCCTTGTCCGAGGTCTTGCCGTCGGGCTCGCAGCCGACGAAATCCTCCGCCACCAGCCGCTGGGCGATGCTGACATCGCCGGTGACGAAGCTCTGCGAATAGGCCTCCTCCAGCCGGGCGACCTCCTGCTGGGCGGCGGCGTCCGGCGCGGCGCGGGCGGGCGCCAGCGGGCAGAGCGCGGCCATCAGGCCGGCGGCGAGGGCGATCTGCGGGGCGGTGATCCTGGTCGACTTCATTTCGAAAACACCACCCCATGGGCGATCGCCGAGCCGGTCCAGCCGTGCGGCCAGGTGCGGTTGTCGAGGTCGAAGCCGGGCTTGCCCTTGTCGTCGTGGAACGCCGCATCGATCGCCAGCGCCCCGGTGTCCGGATCGAAGCTGAGCATGAACAGGCGATCCTCGTCATAGCCGGTGACGGCCAGGCGATGGGTCTTGGCGTCATAGCCCGTCCAGTGCGGCGATATGGTCGGATCGAGCACCACCCTCGTCACCTCGGCGGGGTGGTCGCCGTCGCGGATATCCAGCACCACGATCGCATGCAGGATCGGCACGCTCTGGATCAGGTAGTGCGAGACGATGCTGGGCACGCCGCAGAACGAGCCGGGGAATTGCCAGACCAGTTTCGAGCGCGGATGGTCCGAGGCGATGTCGCTGACCCGTTCGATCCCGCAGCCCGTGGTCTGCACATAGACCGCCCCATCGGGGCCGAGCCTGGCCTCCTCCGGATTGGTCTCGCCATAGCGGCCGGCCGGGGCGTCGAGGTCGTTGGTCGACAGCCGCTTCAGGTCGGAAAGCCGGAAGACCTGATAGGTGTGCCCGATGCGGTCCTCGTCGCGCATCGACGAGTTGGTCACGATCACCCGGTCGATGTCGGGCAGCGGCAGGAGGCTGTAGGCCATCAACAGGTCATTGGGCCGCTCCGGGTCGGCGGTGGAGGCGGCGCGCACCGCATGGCCCTCGTCGTCGATCTCCACCAGCCCGCCGTGCACGTCGGGCCTGGCCCCGATGTCGGTCATGGGCATGGCCATGCCGGCCATCTCGTGGTCCATGCCGGCGTGGTTCATCTGCCCCTCGACCTGGAAGCTCGCCAGCACGTGTCCGTTGGGCAGCCGCAGGAAGGAGTGGGGGTGGCTGAACCCGTCCAGGTCCTTGAAGCTCGCGTGCACGCCGGGATGCAGCGGATCGCGCAGATCCATCACCACCGTCTGCCCCGAGATATGGTCGTTGGCGAACAAGAGGCCCCCGTCCGGCATCCAGTATTCGGTGTGGTGGACCTGGTGCGTCTGGATGCCCGAGGCGGCGGAGGCGACCAGCTTGCCATAGCCGGGCGAGGCCGGGTCGGCGTCGATCACCATGATGAAATCCTGCCCCTGCTTGGCCGTATCGCCCGCCCAGGCGAACAGGTAGTGGCCGGCCGGCGCGGCGTGGGCCGCTGTCCCGGCCACCAGAAGCGCAGCCGAAGCCCATCGCGCCAGTCGCCGCCACATTGCAAATTCCTCCGCGATCAGCGTCCCACCGGCATGGCGCCTACCAAGGCGGGGGCGCCGCGGTCGACGCACATTTTGAATCGCCGCCGCTCGCGGCGAGGGCGCGCTCAAGCCGCCGTGCGCGCACAGACCTCTTCATTGGCCTTCAGCGTCCGGGCGGCGCAGGCGAGGAGAACGCAAAAACGGCTGGCGTAGAGCCAATCCAGCGCCTGGCGGCCGGCCTCGGTGAACCTCAGGCCGCCGGGCTCCAGCTCGACGAAGTCGTGGCGTTCGGCCGCCTTCACCATCCGGGTCAAATGCACGCGCGAAACCTTCAGCCGGCGGGCCATGGCGGCGAGGGACAAGGCGATCGGACCCTCCGGCGGGAAGCAATCGGCCTGCGCCACCAGGGCGTGGAGCACCTGAATGCCGGCGTGGCGGTTCATGAACACGCCATACCAGTCCTCGAACGGCTCCGCCTGCGGGCTTCCCGAAGTGAAGGCGTCGCCCTGCTCGATGACCAGGGTGTTGAAAACGCTCGGCGCATGCAGATTGCGCAGCACCAGCCCGGCGCCGGGCTCGATCACCTGCAGCGCGTCGAGCAGGCTGGCCTGATGGCGCGTGTAGGTGGCCAGGAACCGCGGCGTCAGGCGATACGAGGCCGCCGGCCGCTGACCGCGGCCGGGATTGGGCTCCACATAGCCCAGGTAGCGCATATAGATCAGCAGCGCTCGGGCGCGCCCGGGGCTGACCAGGCCGAAACCCGCAATGAAATCCTTCAGCCGGGCCAGGGTGAGTCCGCCGGAAGCGTTCAGATAGGCGGCGCTCAGCCCCGCGACGGTGCGGCCGGCGTCCTTCCGAAGCCCGTCCAACGCGGGATCCGCTTCGGCGTCGCGCAGCATATTGGCGGCCAGCCGCCGCGCCGCGGCGGGATATTCCGGCCTGCGCCTCAGGCGCTCGCGCATCTGCGCCAGATTCGCGACCTCGAAGTCCCACTCGTACAAGGAATCGATCTGATCCAACACACGCAGCCCGTACGAAAACACCATGGCTAAGCTAAGCGGCTGTGGCGGCCGCGCCTAGCGCATTTTCCTGGCGCGCGAATCGATGAGGCGGAATGGCCGAGCGGCCGACAGGGCGGCCGCCCCCGCCGCCTATTGCCTGAGCTTCGCCTTCGCCAGCGACGCCACCGCCTCGCCGGTGATGCCGAATTCCTTGTACAGCCGCTCGAACGGGGCGCTGGCGCCGAAGCCGCTCATGCCGACGAAGCCGCCGTCCTCGCCGATGAAGCGCTCCCAGCCCAACTTGACCCCGGCCTCGACGGCGATACGCACCGGCGAGCCGCCGATGGTCTCGGCGCGATAGCTGGCGTCCTGCTGCTCGAACAGCTCCCAGCAGGGGACCGAGACCACGCGGGTCCCGACGCCCTCAGCCTGCAACAGCTTGCGCGCCTCGACCGCCACCGCGACCTCGGTGCCGGTGGCGAACAGGGTCACCTGAGCCTCGCCTTCGGCCGGCAGCAGCTCATAGGCGCCGTGGTCGGACAGGCTGTCTTGACCGTCGCTCCGCACCGCGGCGGTCTTCTGCCGCGACAGGGCCATGATCGAGGGGGTGGTGCGGTGCTTCAGCGCCAGGCGCCAGCACTCGGCGGCCTCGACCGCGTCGGCGGGGCGGAACACCAGCAGGTTGGGGATCGCGCGCAGGGCGGCCAGGTGCTCGACCGGCTGGTGGGTGGGCCCGTCCTCGCCCAGGCCGATGGAATCGTGGGTCATCACGTGGATCACGCGGATGCCCATCAGGGCGCCCAGGCGGATCGCCGGCCGCGAATAGTCCGAGAAGGTCATGAAGGTCCCCGAATAGGGGATCACGCCCCCATGCAGGGCCATGCCGTTCATGGCCGCGGCCATGCCGTGCTCGCGCACGCCGTAATGGACATAGCGGCCCTCGTAGTCGGGTGCGTCGAACGCCTTCATGCCCTTGACGAAGGTGTTGTTCGAGCCGGTCAGGTCCGCCGAGCCGCCGACCATCTCCGGGATCGCCGGGGTCAGCTGCTCCAGGGCCGCGCCGGACCAGACGCGGGTGGCGTTGGCCGGCTTGTCGGCCGCCATCTTCTGGATGTGGGCGTCCAGGGCGACGAAGGCGTCGGGGCCCAGCTCGCCCACCATCGCGCGGTGGAAGGCGTCGGCGTGGCCTGAAGCCGCCAGCTTGGCCTCCCAGGCCTTGCGCACCTTGGCGCCGCGGCGGCCGGCGGCGCGCCAGGGTTTGAGCACCTCGTCCGGCACGGTGAAGGGTTCGGCCGACCAGCCCATGGCGGTGCGGGCGTCGGCGATCTCCTTGTCGAACAGGTTGTAGCCGTGGCCGTGGCGGTCGCCCTCCTTGGGCCCCGCGCCGCGGGCGATCTTGGTCTTGCAGGCGATCATCGAGGGCCGGTCCTGCTTGGTCGCCCAGGCGAGCGCCCGGCGGATCTGGCCGTAGTCGTGGCCGTCGATCACCTTGACCGCCCAGCCGGCGGCCTTGAACCGCGCCACCTGGTCGCCGGTCTCGGAAATGGTCGCCTCGCCGTCGATGGTGACGTTGTTGTCGTCGAAGAGGACGGTCAGCTTGTTCAGCTTCCAGCGCCCGGCCATGGAGATGGCCTCGTGGCTGACCCCCTCCATCAAGCAGCCGTCGCCGGCGATCACCCAGGTGCGGTGGTCGACTAGGTCCTCGCCGAAGCGGGCGGCAAGGTGACGCTCGGCCATGGCCATGCCGACGGCGGTGGCGATGCCCTGGCCCAGGGGGCCAGTGGTGGTCTCGACGCCCGGGGTGTGGCCGTATTCCGGGTGGCCCGGGGTCTTGGAGCCCCACTGCCGGAAATCCTCAAGCTCCTTCATGGTCACGGCCTTGAAGCCGGTCAGGTGCAGGAGGCTGTAGATCAGCATCGAGCCGTGGCCGGCCGATAGCACGAAGCGGTCGCGATCGGCCCAGTCGGGGCGGCTGGCGTCGTATTTCAGGAACTTGGTCCACAGCACCGTGGCCACGTCGGCCATGCCCATCGGCATGCCCTGGTGGCCGGACTTGGCCTTGTGCACCGCCTCGATCGACAGGATGCGGATGGCGTCGGCCATGGCGGTGGGGGAGGCGGACATGCGCGGGCGCCCTCGATACAGAGAGAGTGACGGAAAAGGGTGATGCGCCACGCCTTTGCACCGCGAAGCGGCGAGGGTCAAGCAAGGCCGCGCTTTCAGCCTCGCCCCGGCGCGGTCTATAGAGGGCGGCGGCGATAGCGACGCGGCGAAGCGAGGCGGCATGTTGCACGATGTCAGCGAGGGCGGCTCCCTGGAGGCGGCGATCCAGCGGCTGGACCGGGCCCTGACCCAGCTCGACCTGCGCGTGACGGGCCTGGCCGCCCAGGCCGGCTCGGGCAATGGCGAGCTGTTCGACCTGGACCGCTCGGCCCTCGCCGCCGAGCTGGACGCGGCCAGGGGCCGCGAGCGCGAGCTGGAAGAAGCCGGCGCCCAGGCCTCGGCGGCCATCGGCCTGGCCATAGCCGAGCTGCGTCAGGCGCTGACCGATGATGAAGACGAGATCGAGGACGACGTGTTTGGGGACGTGGGCGGCGCAGACGAAGTCGAGGAGGTTTGACGGCCCATGTCCCAGGTGACCATCGAAGTGAACGGCCGGCCCTATGTGGTGGGCTGCGAGGACGGCCAGGAGGGCCACCTCACCGAGCTCGCCCGCCTGTTCGACCGCCAGGTGCGCCAGGTCAGCCAGGAGGTCGGCCAGCTGGGCGAAACCCGGCTGTTCCTGATGGGCGCCCTCCTGCTGGCCGACGAGCTGGCCGACGTGCGCATGCGCATGGCCCACGCCCAGTCCGAGCTGGCCCGCCTGCAATCCGACGCCGCCCGCCTGGAGAGCCGCGCCGCCGTGGCCCTGGACGCCGCCGCGCGCAAGGTCGAGGCGATCGCGGCCAAGGTTGCGCGTTAGCGGGGTGCGACAGCGGCCTGGCTTGAGAAAACCCGGCCGGGCGCCTATGTTGCCTACCGGCGGGTCTGCTGCGGCTCGCGTCGAAGGCTTCACATCCCGGGGACCTTAATTCATCTCTTAGGGAGCTGTCCCTGTCCGGGATCGTGGTCCTGGACACACGGCGCCCACCTGGTCTGACCAGGTCCGAGTGGATTGAAAACGCCTTCACGGTTTTCGCGGCGCCGCCACCCTAGTCTCTCCCGCAACCAGGTTTTGCGTGATTCAGGCCGACCCAGCCTCAGCCAAGGCCCTGTTGCGCGAGGAGATGCGGGCCCTGCGCCGCGGCCTCAGGAAAGACGTTCCCGGCGCCGCCGAACAGGCCGCCGCCAACCTCCCGCAATCCCTGCTCGGCCGCTTCGCCGTGGTCAGCGGTTATCACCCCCTGGGCGGCGAGATCGACCCTCGCCCTTTGATGGCCCGGCTGCAGGCCGCCGGCGCGACCCTGGCCCTGCCGGTGACCCTGGACCGCGACGCGCCCCTGATCTTCCGCCGCTACTGGCCGGGCGAGCCGGTCCATCCCGACGCCATCGGCGTGCCCTCGCCGGCGCCCGAAGCCGCCGAGGTCCGGCCCGACCTGGTCATCACCCCCCTCGTGGCCTTCGACCGCCGCGGCGCGCGCATGGGCCAGGGCGGCGGCTTCTATGACCGCACCCTCGCCGCCCTGCGCGCCCGGGGTCCGGTGTTCGCCCTCGGCCTCGCCTACGCAGGGCAAGAGGTGGCCCGCATCCCCGGCGAGGCGCACGACCAGATGCTGGACGCCATCCTGACGGAAACAGGCTATATCCCGGCCCGAAAGGACTTTTGACATGCGTTTCGCCTTCTTCGGCGATGTCGTCGGCCGCTCCGGGCGCGACGGCCTGGCCGACCATTTGCCCGACCTGCGGCGCCGGCTCGGCCTGCAGTTCGTGATCGTCAACGCCGAGAACGCCGCCGCCGGCTTCGGCATCACCGAGAACACCGCCCGCGAGCTGTTCGAGGCCGGCGCCGACTGCCTGACCCTGGGCAACCATTCCTGGGACCAGCGCGAGGCCCTGACCTACATCGTGCGCGAGCCGCGCCTGATCCGCCCCCTGAACTATCCGGTGCTGTCCGACGCCCCGGGCCGCGGCTCGCAGATGTTCGAGACCGAGAGCGGCCACCGGGTGCTGGTGATCAATCTTCTGGGTCGGGTGCACATGGACGCCCTGGACGACCCCTTCGCCGCCGTGGACCGCGAGTTGGACGCCTGCCCGGTCGGCGTGGCCGCCGATGCGGTGGTGGTCGACATGCATTGCGAGGCGACGTCAGAGAAGATGGCCATGGGCCACTTCTGCGACGGCCGCGCCAGCCTGGTCGTGGGCACCCACACCCACGTGCCTACCGCCGACGCCCAGATCCTGAGCGGCGGCACCGCCTACCAGACCGACGCCGGCGCCTGCGCCGACTATGACAGCGTGATCGGCAACCAGAAGGAAGAGCCGCTGCGCCGCTTCACCACCCGCATCGCCGGCGGCCGCTACAAGCCGGCCGAAGGCCCGGCGACGGTCTGCGGCGTGTTCGTCGAGACCGATCCGCGCACGGGCCTGGCGACCCGCATCGAGCCGATCCGCGTCGGCGGGCGGCTGAGCCAGACGATTCCCGTGGTGGCGCTGCAGACCGCCTGACCTAGCGCGGCGGATATCCGCGCGGGACCACCTGGGCGCGGCCGCCTTGCCAGATCACGTCGACCGGCGCGCCTTGCGGGATCGGCTGGGCGTCGGGCTGCGGGATCTCCAGTTCGCGGCCGTCGCGCAAGCGGACCATGTAGGCGAAGCCGGGGTGGCGGTCGCCGTTCTGCACGGCGTTGCCCAGCAGCGCGCCGCCGACGGCGCCGGCGACCGTCGCCAGGCCGCGGTCCCGGCCGTGAGCCAGGGCGTTG
The DNA here is from genome assembly GCF_018135625.1 of Phenylobacterium montanum. Classification (NCBI taxonomy): domain Bacteria; kingdom Pseudomonadati; phylum Pseudomonadota; class Alphaproteobacteria; order Caulobacterales; family Caulobacteraceae; genus Poindextera; species Poindextera montana. The sequence goes on along the minus strand of NZ_CP073078.1, from coordinate 3,554,364 downwards.
CCGGCCACGCCGCCGGCCACACCGCCGACCACGGCTCCGGCGCCGTTGTTGCCCGGCCCGAACTCGATCGGCCGATAGCTGACGATCACCCCATGCTCGACCGTCGAAGGCACGCCCGCCGCATAGGCGGGATAGGGCCGCGGGCCGTAGTCCTCGGCGCAGGCGGCCAGAGAGCCGGCGGCGACAGCCAGCGAAAGGGCGACCAGCGTCTTCTTCACGGCGCTGGAACGGAACGAAATCGACGGGTTCATTGAAAGCCTCACGGGACGCGGCGGGACGGGAACGGCCTATCCCTCTCGAACTGAACCCGGGATGAACGCTCCGGCCAAGCTGTCGTTCCGGCTGCGCCGCGCACCGCCGAAAACGGCGTAGACGATGGTATGAATTTATCATACCGTTGTGACGTCTGACGGAGTAGCACCGTGGCCGCCGCCGAAAAACGCACCTTCAGCCTGCCCAGCGAGCAATCGCGCTTCATCGACCAGCTGGTGGAAAGCGGCGCCTACGCCACCGGCAGCGAGGTCGTCCGGGCCGGCCTGCGAGCTTTGCAGCAACAGGACGCCGCATTGGAGCGATGGCTACGCGAGGAAGTCGCGCCCGTCGCCCTCGCCATGCAGGCCGATCCGGGCCGTGGCATCCCGCTGGACGAGGTCATGGCCGAAATCCAGGCGCTGCATGAGGACCGGCTCAAAAGCCGTCAGGCGTGACGAGCAGGATCGTCTTTTCGCCCGAGGCGCGGTCGGATCTTCGCAACCTCTACCTGTTCATCGCCGATCGCGCCGGCGACTCGCGGGCTTTGGCCTACGTCCAGAGAATCCGCGACTATTGCCTCAGCTTTTCGACTTTTCCCGAGCGGGGAACCCGCCGGGACGATCTCGCGCCCGGCTTGCGGATCATCGGCTTCGAACGCCGCGTCACCATCGCCTTTCATCTGGGCGAAGGCCTGCTTGTGGTCGACCGCATTCTCTATGGTGGACGGGACATAGCCGCTCATCTCGAGCAGGATTGATCGTCGCCCCGGCTACGGCTCCAATATCGTCAGGCGCCGAACGGTCAGTTCGTCGATCTCGACCTTGCCCAGCTTGGCCCGGCCGATCGCCAGCCGGCCTATGGCCAGGGCGCCGATCGCCAGCGCGCCCACGGCGATGGCTCCGACGGCCAGGACGCCGAGAGTCGTGTAGCCCACAGTTGCGCGGCGGATGGCGTGACGTTCGTCCAATATTCGCCTCCAGGTCGGATCGCCCCACATCCAACGAATACCCCGCCGAGCGCACGGTGCGGAAGGGGTCGAACTCGACGTGCCGGTTCAGGGTCTTGCGTCGGCGGCCGCCCCGGCCAGACGATTCCCTTGGTGGCGCAGCAGGCAGCGCAGATGGCGAAACGACGGAGGCTTGGGCGGGCTACGACGGCTTTACTTGGTCGCCGCTTCAGTCGGGACGCCCGCCTCCTTGAACAGGTCGCTGAACTTTGTCTTGTCGACGTATTTCTGCAGGCCGGCGAATTCCTTCGCCACCGCCGGATCGCCGATCAGCCCTCGCATCGCCACTTGGCCTAGCACCGAAAAGGCCGTTTCGATGGTCGAGGTTCCCTCATATTTGAGCGCGGCCACGCTCTCGGTGTGGCAATCCACAATCAGCAGCCTTTGCATCAGTTCCGACGCGGTCTTGTCGGCGGCCTGGCGCTGGGCGTCGGTAATGGTCGTATAGGACTTCAGGGCGGGATGGGCGCTCATCGCCAGGTACATCCAGGCGATCAGGGCGGTCTGGTCGCTGGCGCTGGACGACTTGACCAGGCACTTGGACAGATCGTCGGAATAGACTCCGGCCCGAGCCGGCCCGCCCGACGCACACAACGCCATCATCATCACTAAGGCTGCAGCGCGACGAATCATAGAATCCCCCTCAAGTTGCAGCGACCTTAACGGCAGGTTTGGCGCACGCAAGGCCAGCCGCCCCTTGGGGGCGGCGGGAAGTCAGCCCGCCGCGTCCAGCGAATACCCCGCCGAGCGCACGGTGCGGATGGGGTCGAACTCGACGTGCTGGTTCAGCGCCTTGCGCAGGCGGCCGATGTGCACGTCGACCGTGCGGGCCTCGACATAGACGTCCGAGCCCCAGACCGCGTCCAAGAGCTGCTCGCGGCTGAACACCCGCCCCGGATGCTGCATCAGATAGTCCAGCAGGCGGAACTCGGTGGGGCCCAGGTGAATCTCGTGGTCGGCCCGGCGCACCCGGTGGGCGACCCGATCGACCACGATGTCGCCGTGGTGCAGCCGGTCCTCGGCCAGGCCCGGGCGGATGCGGCGCAGCACGGCGCGGATGCGGGCGGCCAGCTCGCTCATCGAGAACGGCTTGACCACATAGTCGTCGGCGCCGGTGTCGAGCCCGCGGATACGGTCGCTCTCCTCGCCGCGGGCGGTCAGCATGATGATCGGCAGGTTGCGCGTCTCCGGCCGCGCCCGCAGGCGTCGGCAGACCTCGACGCCGCTGACCTTGGGCAGCATCCAGTCCAGCACGACCAGGTCCGGCATCTGCTCGTCGATCACCACCAGGGCTTCCTCGCCATCGGCGGCGACGGCGACCCGGTAGCCTTCCTTGTCCAGGTTGTATTGCAGCAGGGCGCTCAGGGCGTCCTCGTCCTCGACCACCAGGATATAGGGGATCATGTCGGGTCCTCAGTTCTCGGGCTTGGCCGCCGCGGGCATTTTTTCCATCAGGGCGTCCCACTTGGGCCGGTCGCCCATGTCGGTTTCGCCGGTGACTTCGAAGTGGATGATCTCGGCGATATTGGTCGCATGATCGCCGATCCGTTCGAGGTTCTTGGCGATGAACAGCAGGTGTGCGCCGGGGGTGATCGTGCGCGGGTCGCCCATCATGTAGGTGAGCAGCTCGCGGAACAGGCTGTTGTAGTGCTCGTCGACCTCGGTGTCGCGGCTCCAGACCTGGGCGGCCTTGTCCAGCTCGCCCGCCGTATAGGCGTCCAGCACGTCCTTAAGCCGGCTCGCCACCAGCCGCCCCATGCGGTCGATCGAGCGCGTCAGCGGCGTCAGCGGCTCGTTTTCGCTCAGCGCCAGGGTGCGCTTGGCGATGTTGCGGGCCAGGTCGCCGCAGCGCTCGAGGTTGGAGGCGATCTTCAGCGCAGCCACCGCGCGGCGCAGCTGGCGGCCGGAGAGCTGGCGGGTGGCGATCAGGTCGATGGCCCTGCGCTCGATGTCGGCCTGCAGCTGGTCCAGCTTGCGGTCGCGGCCGATCAGGGCCTGGGCCAGGGGCACGTCGCGTCGCGTCACCGCGTCGACGCAGTCGGCGATCTGGGCCTCGGCCAGGCCGCCCAGGCGGGCCACTTCCGCAACCAGCGGATCCACCAGATCTCCGCCCGACTTGGCGCAAACTTCATTCATTCGAGTGCCGCGATCGCCCACTGGTAAGCGCCGACTGACTCGGCGCCAGCACCCTGCACCTTATTGGCGCGGGATTGCTGTCCCTATGCGACGGTTTCGTGACGGTTTTGTTGCAGCCACGGGAAGTAGGCGGTGAAGGTGGTTCCATGGCCCTCCTCGCTCTCCACCACCAGGCCGCCGCGGTGGCGGTTGACGATGTGCTTGACGATGGCGAGGCCGAGCCCCGTGCCCAGCCGCTCGCCGCTCTTTTGACCCTCGACCCGATAGAAGCGCTCGGAGAGGCGCGGCAGGTGCTCGCGGGCGATCCCTGGCCCACGATCGGTGCAGCGCAGCACCACGAACCGCTCGCCGCCGACCAGGTCCGGATTGAGGATCGACAGCCGCGCGGCGCTGGCGCGCAGCGGAGCGATCGCCTGGTCGGCGGTCTGGCCGACCAGCACCTCGATCTGCACCGCGTCGCCGCCGGGGGTGTATTTGGCGGCGTTGTCGATCAGGTTCTGGGCCACTTGCAGGATCTGGTCGCGGTCGCCGGTGATGGTGGCGACGCCCCGCTCGGGCAGGCTGGTCTTCAGCTTGACCCCGCGCTCGGCGGCGAGCGGCGAGAGGGCGTCCAGCACGTCCAGCACCGCCAGGGCCACATCGACCTTGCCCTCGGGCGCGATGTGCTCGTTCAGCTCGATGCGGCTCAGCGAGAGCAGGTCGTCGATCAGCCGGGCCATGCGGCTCGCCTGGGCCGCCATCACGCCCAGGAAGCGCTCGCGCGCGACCGCGTCGTCCTTGGCGTGGCCGCGCAGGGTCTCGATGAAGCCGGTCAAGGAGGCGAGCGGCGTGCGCAGCTCGTGGCTGGCGTTGGCCAGGAAGTCGGCCCGCATGCGCTCGTTGCGGCGGGAGTCGGTCTCGTCGCGCATGACCAAGAGGGCTTGCCGCCCGCCGTCGGCCAGGGTCTCCAGCGGCCGGGTCGAGACCCGCCAGTAGCGGTCCTGGGCGCCGCCGGCCTCATAAGCCGCCTCGCCCTCCAGCCGGCCGAACAGGCTCTCCTCGACCGCCTCCAGCACCCGCGGGTTACGGATTGAGGACACCAGAGGCGCGCCCTCGCCCTGGATGCGCAAGAGCTCGCGCGCCGCCCTGTTGGCGAAGGCCACGCGGCGGTCGGCGGGGTCCTCGGCGTCGTGCGAGACCACCACCAGAACCGGGTCCGGCAGGCTCTCCACCAGCTCGGCGAAGGCGGGGCGGCCCTCAACCGGTTCGGGCGGCAGGGGCGAAGCAGACACGGCGGCCATGAGATGCTCGAGGGCGCGAGGGGATTTCCCGCGGGATGACAGGTAACGCGCCCGACCGCAACCTCGACTCGCCCATCCCGAGCCTCTGATCGGCGATCAGGGAACCGGCGGCCGCCTGGGCCGCTGAACCGGGCTGAGGCCTTGCGCAAAAAGAGCGATGGGATGGCCCTGATCTTGATCAACGCTGTGGGGACGCTCGCCGCCTGCTGCTCGATGTGCAGCTTCGCGCCACAGATCGTGAAAATCCTTCGCGAACGCGCCGTCGACGGCGTCTCCCTGCGCATGTACGCCGTAACGGTGGCCGGATTTGCGCTCTGGACGGCCTACGGCCTGATGATCCGCAGCTGGCCGGTCATCGGCTCGAACCTGGTCTGCCTGGCGCTCTCAAGCGCCATACTGGCTCTGAGACTGCGCTTCGGCGGGTGAGCTATCGCCCCTTCGCCGGCGCGTGAGCCAGGCGCAGCAGGTTGGCTGCGCCGGGGGAGCCGAATGGGGTGCCGGCCAGGATCCAGATGCGGCTGTGCGGCTCGGCCAGGCCCAGGTCCGCCGCCATGCTGGCCGCCACCCGGGTCAGATCGTCCAGGCCCTTGGGAGTCTCGGCGACGCGCGGCTCCAGCCCCCAGACCAGGCCCAGCTTGCGCGCGGCGTTCACGCTGGCGGTCAGGGCCAGCACCGGCTGCAGCGGCCGCTCGCGCGCCAGGCGCAGGGCGGTGGTGCCGGTGGTGGTGTAGACCGCGAGGCAGGCGGTGGAGCTGGACTCGGCGGCCTTGCGCGCCGCGGCGACCAGGGCGTCGGCGTCGCCCTCCTCCATCCAGGCGTGCTCGGCGTCCATCAGGCCGGGCCAGTTGGGGTCTCGCTCCACCCGTTCGATGATGCGGCTCATGATGCTGACCGCCTCCAGCGGGAACTGGCCCGCCGCGGTCTCGGCCGACAGCATCATGGCGTCGGCGCCCTCATAGACCGCGTTGGCCACGTCGCTGGCCTCGGCCCGGGTCGGCACCGGGGCGCTGATCATGGATTCCAGCATCTGGGTGGCGACGATCACCGGAATGCCGCGGCGTCGGGCGGCGCGCACGATGGTCTTCTGCGCCACCGGCACTTCTTCCGGGTCCAGCTCGACGCCCAGGTCGCCGCGCGCCACCATCACCCCGTCGCAGAGGTCGAGGATGGCCGAAAGGTCGGTCAGGGCCGCCGGCTTTTCGATCTTGGCCAGCACCGCGGCCTTGCCCTGGACCAGTTGGCGCAGCTCGGCCATGTCGGCGGCGCGCTGCACGAAGGACAGGGCTACCCAGTCGACCCCCAGGCGCAGGGCGAAGGCCAGGTCCTCGCGGTCCTTGGGCGTCAGGGGCGACAAAGCCACCACGGCGCCGGGCAAGGCGATGCCCTTGTGGTTCGAAAGGCCGTCGCCCTGGATCACCTCGGTCTCGGCGAAGTCCGGGCCGCAGTCCAAAACCTTCAGCCGCACCTTGCCGTCGTCCAGCAGCAGGGCCGCACCGGGGCTCAGGGCCGCGAACAGCTCCGGGTGGGGCATGTAGACCCGGTGGCTGTCGCCGGGGGTGGGATCCAGATCCAGCCTCAGCCGCGCGCCGGGCCCGACCGAGATGCGCCCGGCCTGGAAGGTCCCCAGCCGAAACTTCGGTCCTTGCAGGTCGGCCAGGGCCGCGAGGGGGCGCTCGACCACCGCCTCGGCGGCGCGGATCGCCTCCAGGGTGGCGGCGTGGTCCTCGTGCGTGCCATGACTGAAGTTCAGGCGGAACACGTCGGCCCCGGCTTGCGCCAGGGCCAGCACCTTGTCGGGCGCGCGGCTGGCGGGGCCCAGGGTGGCGACAATGCGGGCGCGGCGGGCGCGGATCATCGGGCGGCGTCCTCGAAATCACCCAGAAGGCTGGCGGCGCCGACCAGGGCGGCGTCGGGGCGCACCACCACCCGGGTCGGGATGGCGCTGACATAGTCGCTCAGGCGGCCCTTGTCCTCGAAGCGGGCGCGAAAGTCGCTGGCGCGCAGGAACTCCAGGATCACCGGAGCTATGCCGCCGGTGACATAGACCCCGGCCCGGGCGCCGAAGGCCAGGGCCAGATCGCCGGCCACAGAGCCAAGCACGGCGCAGAACCGCGACAGGGCCGCCCGGCACAGCTCGTCGCCCTCGATGGCGCGGTGGGTGATCTCGTTGGGCGCCAGAGGCGGGGTGTCGATCCCCTCGATGGCGTTCAGGGTCTCGTACAGGGTGGCCAGGCCCGGGCCAGACAGGATGCGCTCGATCGAGACCCGGCCGAAGCGCTGGGCCAGGCGCCGGGCGACCTCGACCTCCAGCTCGTCGGTGGGCGCGAAGGCGGCATGGCCGGCCTCGCCCGACAGGGTGGCGCAGGCCTTGCCGTCGCGGATGCGGGCGCCGCAGCCGAAGCCGGTGCCGGGCCCGAGGATCGCCGCTGTCGCGTCGGGATCCGCCGCCGCCTCCACCGGCCCCACCGTGCGCCAGTCCTCGGCGCGCAGGTGGTCCAGGGCCAGGGACTGGGCGGTGAAGTCGTTGATCAGCCGGGCTCCGTCCAGGTGCGCGGCCTTGACCAGGCCGGCCTCGGAGAAGCGCCAGGCGGTGTTGTTGGTGAACTCGACAGCGCCGTGCTCGATCGGGCCGGCGGCGGCGATCACCGCAACCCGCGGCCGTTCATGCCCGTCCAGCCCGTCCAGATAGGCGCGCACCGCGTCCTCGCCGGTGGGATAGTCGGCCGCCTGCAGGATGCGCAGCGAGCTGACCCAGACCCGGCCGTCCTCGATGTGGCCCAGGGCGAAGCGGGCGTTGGTGCCGCCGATGTCGCCGATCAGGCCCAGAAGGGCGGGGGCTGGCTTGGAAGCGGCCTCGGCCGCGCGGGCCGTGCTCAAAACAGCACCGAGGCGCCGGCCTCGGCCCCGCTGACCGCCGCGCGCATGTGGCCGAACAGCTCGCGGCCCAGGCCATGGCCCACCGGCCGCTTCACCGCCGGATCGCGCGCCTTCAGCGCCGCCGGCGCCAGCTTGATCTCCAGAACCCCCGCCTCCGCATCCAGCCGGATCAGGTCGCCGTCCCGCACATAGGCCAGGGGGCCGCCCTCAATGGCCTCCGGGGTCATGTGCAGGGCCGCCGGCACCTTGCCCGAGGCGCCTGACATGCGCCCGTCGGTGACCAGGGCCACCTTCTGCCCCCGGTCCATCAGCAGGCCCAGGGTCGGGCTCAGATTGTGCAGCTCGGGCATGCCGTTGGCCTTGGGGCCCTGGAAGCGGACCACGGCGATGAAGTCGCCGGTCAGGTCGCCGGCTTTGAAGGCGGCCAGGAGGTCGTCCTGGTCGTCGAACACCTTGGCCGGGGCCTCGAGGGCGCGCTGCTCCGGCTTGACCGCCGAGGTCTTGATCACCCCGCGGCCCATATTGCCGGCCAGGAGGCGGATGCCGCCCTCCTTGTCGAACGGGTCGTTCGCGGGCCTGAGGATGTTCAGGTCCAGGCTCTCGGCCGCGCCCTCGCGCCAGGCCAGGCGGCCGTCTTCCAGATAGGGCTCCTGCTGATAGCGGCGCAGGCCCGGCCCGGCGACGGTCAGGACGTCCTCATGAGCCAGGCCGGCGTCCAGCAGTTCACGGACCACAAAGGCCATCCCTCCGGCGGCGTGGAAATGGTTCACGTCGGCTTGGCCGTTGGGATAGACCCGCGCCAGCAGCGGCGTCACCGCCGAGAGATCGCCGAAGTCGTCCCAGGTGATCTCGATCCCCGCGGCCCGGGCCATGGCCACCAGGTGCAGGGTGTGGTTGGTCGACCCGCCGGTGGCCAAGAGGCCGACCATGCCGTTGACCACCGCCTTCTCGTCCACCACCCGGCCCATGGGGGTGTAGCTCTGGCTTCGTGGGCCGATCTCGACCACCCGGTGCGTGGCCGCCGCGGTCAGGGCCTCGCGCAGCGGCGTGCCGGGGTTGACGAAGGCCGCGCCCGGCAGGTGCAGGCCCATCATCTCCATCAGCATCTGGTTGGAATTGGCGGTGCCGTAGAAGGTGCAGGTGCCCGGCCCGTGATAGGAGGCCATTTCCGAGGCCAAAAGCTCATCGCGGGTCGCCTTGCCGTCGGCGTAGAGGGTGCGCACCCGGGCCTTTTCGGCGTTGGAGATGCCGCTGGTCATGGGGCCGGCGGGCACGAACACCACCGGCAGGTGGCCAAAGGCCAGCGACCCGATGACGAGGCCTGGCACGATCTTGTCGCAGATGCCCAGGCAAAGGGCGCCGTCGAAGGCGTCGTGGGTCAGGGCCACGCCCGTGGCCATGGCGATCACGTCGCGCGAGAACAGCGACAGCTCCATGCCCGGGCGGCCTTGGGTGACCCCGTCGCACATGGCCGGCACCCCGCCGGCGACCTGGGCCGTGGCCCCGGCCGCGCGGGCGGCGGCGCGGATCAGTTCGGGGAAGTGCTCGTAGGGCTGATGGGCCGAGAGCATGTCGTTATAGGCGGTGACGATGCCGATATTGGGCGCGGCCGGATCCATGATCCGCCGCTTGTCCTCGCCCGGCGCGGCGGCGAAGGCGTGGGCCCAGTTGGCGCAGGACAGTTTCGCCCGCCCGGCGCCCGAGCTCTTGGCCTCGTCGACCCGCGCCAGGTAGTCGGCCCGGCGGTCGCGGCTGCGTTCCCGGATTCGGGCGGTGACGGCGGCGACGGCTTCATGCATGGCGATTCACTCTAGGTCAGGCTCTTTGCGGCGCTTCTAGCATGGGCTTGCCGTAAGGGCAGGAGCCGGCCGCGTCTGGCGCAAGATTTGTCTCCGCGCTCTATATGGGAACGTTGTCTGTCTGTCTGCATCTTGCGGCTATTTATACGTCTGCATCGCTGGCGAGCTTCTGCATCAGATAGGCGGCGAGGCGCAGGATGGCGCGCTCGGCCACGGTCAGTTTGGCCGCCATCGCCTGGTCCAGCCAGCCCTGGCCCTGGCGAACGTCGCTGGCCAGCCGGTGGCGGCCGATCGGGGTGATCTCGATGATCAGCGCGCGGCGGTCGGCCGGGTTCCGCTTGCGGCGGATCAGGGCGGACCGCTCCATTTCGCCCAGCACCCGGGTCAGGGACTGCGGCTGCAGCCGCTGGTCCGCCGCCAGCTGGGCCGCTGAAAGGGGTCCCGATCGCTGCAAGGAAGCGAGCACGCCGAGGGCGGTCAGGCCGACGGCCTGCTCCGGCTGCTCGGCCCGCAGTCGCCTGCTCAGCCCCATGACCGCCCGGGAAATCGCGGCGGCGTCCGATTCAGTCTGACTCATTCATACGCTCAGCGTACTAGTTTGGTTGGTCGTACAGCGACAATATCGATGGTTTTACAAAGACAATATCCGGATCTACGCGTTAACCATCGTAAATTTTAGGACGTTCAGTCTGCGGTTGGCGCGCCACCTCAGAAAGCCGCCCCGAGATTCTGAGATCACACTTGACGAAGGGCGTCGATGATAGAAACATGAAGTCGGTTTCACGTTTTGTGGGGCGGCAAGGTTCGCCGGCGTGAAGCCTGATGAACCAAGGGGGATCGGGTGGCCAATTCGCGCAATCGCTTCAAGCAGGCCCTGTCGAGCGGCGGGTTCCTGACCGCCGCGCTGCTGGCCGCGGGGCCAGTTCTGGCCCAGACCGCGGCGCCGGCCTCTTCCGGGACCCAGACGGTGGGCGAGATCGTGGTCACGGCCACCCGTCACGCCGAGAGCCTCTCCAAGGTCTCGGCCAGCGTGGTGGCGCTGAACGAGAAAGCCCTGGACGTGCGGGGCATCAAGGGCATCGACCAGATCAGCCAGATGACCCCGGGCGTGACCCTGAACCCCAACGGCTTCGGCACCCAGTCGGACATCTCGATCCGCGGCGTGGACAGCCTGGTCGGCGCGGCCACCACCGGCATCTATGTCGACGACACTCCGATCATGACCCGGGTGGTCGGCTATTCCTCGACCAACTCCTACCCCCTGGTGTTCGACCTCGACCGGGTGGAGGTGCTGCGCGGGCCGCAGGGCACCCTGTTCGGCGCCGGGTCGGAAGGCGGCACCATCCGCTTCATCACCCCCCAGCCTAGCCTGACCCACTATTCCGGCTACGCCCGGGCCGAGCTGGCCGGGACCGACGGCGGCGACCTGAGCTACGAGGCCGGCGGGGCGGTCGGCGGCCCGATCGTCGACGGTAAGCTCGGCTTCCGCGCCAGCCTCTGGGATCGCCACGACGGCGGCTATGTCGACCGCAAGAACCTCAATCCAGGGCTGAACGGGACCGGCCAGGTGTTCAAGAACGCCAACTGGAGCGACACTCAGGTCGGCCGCGTGGCCCTGGCCTGGGCCCCGACCGAGCACCTGACCATCACCCCGTCGATATTCTACCAGAACCGCTATCTCAACGACATTGGCACCTTCTGGGAGGGCTATTCCGCCCCCGGCGCCGGCAAGTTCGTCAACGGCCAGCCGGGCCGCCAGCCCGACCACGACCACTTCGTCCTGCCGTCCCTGAACATCCGCTATGAGCTCGGCCCGGTGGAGCTGATCTCCAACACCTCGATGTACCAGCGCCGCGACCGGCTGGTGGACGACTATTCGACCCTGAACCCGGCCATCTTCGACGGCGCCAACTGGGTCATCGATCCGACCTCCGAAACGGGCCAGATCGACACCGCCTACAACTCGCCCACCATAATGGTGAACAAGCAGACGGTCTGGACCGAGGAGCTGCGGGCGCAGTCGACCGACCCCAACGCCCGCCTGACCTGGACTGTCGGCCTCTTCATCTCGGAATCGCGGCAGAAATCCTACGAGAACATCATCGATCCCAAGTTCGCCGAGCTGTTCGGCCTGCCGGCGGGCTCGTCGATCGCCGACATCACCGGCGTCGAACTGATCAACGGGACCCAGGCCCTCATCGCCACCGGGGAAGGCGTGGACAAGCAGTTCGCCGGCTTCGGCGAAGCCAGCTACCACATCACCGACAAGCTGAAGATCACGGCCGGGGTCCGCGTGGCCGACGCCCAGTTCACCGGCCGGGGCTATGCCGCCGGACCATTCCTGTTCGGGCCTCCCATCGCCCAGCCGTCGACCAGGATCAGCGAAACCCCGGTCACGCCCAAGGGCGGGCTGTCCTATCAGATGGACGACAACACCCTGTTCTATTTCACCGCCGCGAAGGGCTACCGCATCGGCGGGACCAACGCGCCGCTGTCATTGTCCTGCCAGACCGGCCCCGGCAGCCTGACCGCCCAGGGCTATACCCAGGCGCCCCTGACCTACGCCTCGGACAACGTCTGGAGCTATGAGCTTGGCGCCAAGAGCAAGCTGTTCGATCGCCGGCTCGAGGTCGACGCCAGCGTCTACCACATCGAGTGGAGCAACATTCAGCAGCTGGTCTATGTCAGCTCCTGCGGCCAGCAGTTCGTCGACAACCTCGGCCAGGCCGAGAGCAACGGCTTTGACGTCCAGTTCGAGGCCCATCCCCTGCACGGCCTGACCCTGGACGGTTCGGTCGGCTACACCGACGCCACCTACTCCAAGACCGTCAACAAGAACCCGGGGGTCGCCTTCAACGTCGTCACCAAGGGCGACCATCTGGACACCAATCCCTGGAGCGCCACCTTCGGCGTCACCCTCGACCATCCGGTGTTCGGCGATCGAAACGGCTACGCCCGCCTCGACTACACCTACCACTCCAGGGGCCTGACCAACCCGGTCACCGACTCCAACAACGGCGGCTACGACCCCTTCGCCCTGACCGCCCCGGCCACCAACCTGGTCAACCTCCGGAGCGGGGTGCGCTGGAGCGGCTACGACGTCTCCCTGTTCGTCAACAACCTGACCAACGAGGCGCCGCGCCTGACCCGCTATTCCGAGGTCATCGGCAACCCCGTCCACCGCGACTTCACCTTCCGCCCGCTGACTGTCGGGGTGACCGCGGCCTATCGTTATTGAACAAAACCTCGCGCCCCGCCGGTCCCTTCGGCGGGGCACCTTTTCCAGGAAACGCCATGAAGAAGCGCCTGATCGCCGCCCTGCTGGGCGCCTCCATGCTCGCCTCGGCCGCCCACGCCGCCGCGCCGGCCGACTATGTGCTGCAGAACGCTCGCATCTATACCGAGGACGCCGCCCGCTCGACCGCCCAGGCCATGGCCGTGAGCGGCGGCAAGATCGTCTATGTCGGCGATGCGGCCGGGGCCAAGGCTCTGATCGGGCCGAACACCAGGGTCGAGGACGGCGCCGGGCGCCTGGTCCTGCCCGGCCTGGTGGACGCCCACATCCACCCCACCGGCATCGCCGACCTCGACGTCTGCAGCTTCGAGAGCAAGCCCTATTCCCTGGACGCCATGGCCGGCTTCATCCAGGCCTGCATCAAGCGCTATGACATCAAGCCCGGCCAGTGGATCACGGTCCAGCAGTGGAACTTCAGCGCCGGCAACGAGCCCAGCGCCCAGGCCCCCGACCTGCGCCGGGCCCTGGACCGCGCCGCGCCGAACAACCCGGTGGCGCTCTTGGGCAATGACGGCCACCACGGCGCCTTCAACAGCCTCGGCCTGGCGCGCGCCAAGAACGCCAAGGGCCAGGTGGTCGGCTATTCCCGGGCCACCATAGCCAGCGACTTCAAGGACTTCGCCAAGCTGATCGGCGTCGACGCCGCCGGCGAGCCCAACGGCACGGTCAACGAGGACGCCCGCGACGTCATCGACGCGCCGAACCTGTTGCTGGTCAATTTCCAGGCCCTGATGAAGACGCCGCAGCTGGTGCCCGAGCGGCTGAACAGCGTCGGCATCACCGCGATGCAGGACGCCTATGTCGTGCCCGAGATGCAGGTGTTCTACGACACCCTGGCGGCGCAGGGGAAACTGACCGTGCGGGTCAACCTGATGCAGTTCTACCTGCCGGAGGAGTTCCGCGCGGCCGACGGCCACATAGAGTACGACCGCCTGCTGACGGGCGCGAAGCAGATACGGGCCAAATATGCCGGCGACGACCTGATCCGCTCCGAGGCGATCAAGATCTTCGCCGACGGGGTCCTGGAGGGTAACCCCTACGCCGTCCCGCCGACCCTGCCGGACTCGCCGTCACTGAAGCCCTATCTGCAGCCGATCTTCGGCAAGGGCGCCGACGGCAAGCTGGTGGTCAAGGGCTATGTCGACACCGCCTCCAGCCTCTGCCAGGGCGTGCGCGCGCACCCGGACCAGTACGAAAGCGCCGAGGCCGTCGCCGCCTTCATGAAGGCCAACGGCTACCACCCCGGCCAGTGCGCCATCTCCTCCGGCAAGCTGCAGCACGACCGGCAGGTGATCCTGGACTACGCCAAGGCCGCACACCTGGCCGGTTTCACCCTGCACATCCACGCCATCGGCGATGCGGCGGTCCGCACGGCGGTGGACGCCATCGAAGGCGCCCGGGCCGCGGACGGCAACGACAAGACCCCCGACACCATCGCCCACCTGCAGGTGGTCTCGCCGGAGGACATCGCCCGCATCGGCAAGGACCACCTCTATCTCGCCTACACCTATTCCTGGGCCAACGCTGATCCGGAATACGACCTGACCGTCGTGCCCTTCTTCGAGCATGTCAGCGGGAACAGCTACGCCGACTACCACAAGCCGGACAGCTATTACGAAAAGGCCTTCTATCCGACCAAGTCGACCAAGGCCGCCGGCGCCATCCTGGCCGCGGGCTCCGACGCCCCGGTCAACACCCGCGACCCGCAGCCCTTCGTCAACATGCAGCTCGGCCTCACCCGCGCCGAGCCGGGCCTGCCGCCGGCGACGCCCAGCGAGCGGCTGACCGTGCGCGACGTGGTCGACGCCTATACGATCCACGGCGCCCAGGCCATGGGCCGGGCCGACGAGTACGGCTCGCTGGAGGTCGGCAAGTCCGCCGACTTCATCCTCCTGGATCAGGACATCCTGGCCCTGGGCGACGCCGGCCACGCCGACCAGATCGGCAAGACCAAGGTGCTGGAGACCTGGTTCAAGGGCCAGAAGGTCTATGCGGCCAAGCCTCAAAGCTGACGGCGCCGGCGGGGCGGGTTAGTAGGGCGCATGTCCGACTTGCCCGCCGACACCCCCGCCGAGCTGCGACCCCGCGCCCTGCCGGTCCAGCCGCGCTCGCAACGCAACCGGCGCAAGGTGCTGGACGCCGCCCATGCGCTTCTGAAAGCCCACGGGGTGCACCAGCTGACCACCGTGGCCATCGCCGAGGCCAGCGGGGTCTCGGTCGGCGCCCTCTACCGCTTCTTCCCCAACAAGGAGGCGATCGTCTGCCACCTTTATGAGGAGAAGCTGATCGAGATCCGCAAGCTGGCGATCGACACCCGCCCGGATGCGGCCACGACCCCTTGGCGGGCGTTCTTCGAGGGCTATTTCCGCCAGCTGAAGGCGGCCGAACGGGTGGTCGATTTCGACTTCAGCCTGGCCGACGCCATCTTCATGCTGCCGCAGCTCTGGGCCATCGACCTGCGGCATGGCATGATCCTGGCCGATCAGCTGGCCGCCGACATGCGGGCCCTGGGCTCGCCCTGGTCGGACGCGGCCCTCTTCGACCTGGCCATCAACCTCTATGCCATCGACTCCTCGGTCTGGATGTACTGGCGCTACGCCCAGCGCTATCCGGCCCTGGCCATCGATCGCGCGATCGAGGCGTCATTGGGCATGATGCGCCCGGCCATGGAAGGCGAGGCGGAGCCAGCCGCCCTGGGCGTCACGCGCGAGCAGCTCCTGGCCAGCCTTGCGGAATAGATCCCGCACTCGGGCCGATTGACCTATACCCCAGTATAGTATACCCCGCCGCCGGGCTCGCGGCGCCGACGGTCGGCTCGCGTCCCGAAGATCTGCAACAAGCTCTTTTGCCGGACGGCCGCGTTTAGCGTGTGTCACGCAGCGGTCGCCGATGGACGGCAGAAGGGTCCTCAGGCCCGACGGCCAGCACGAAGTGAAATCGATGACCTTGCTCCAGCCCGGCCGCCAGCCCTGCGGATTCCACCTGATCGCGGTTCTCGCCGCAGCCGGGCTCGTCCTGGCGTGTTCGCCGATGGCGCGCGCGGACGATGCCGCCCCGGCCAGGCCGTCATCCGAAGCGGCCGCCGATGCGTTGTGGGCGGTCCACGGCCAGGCGACGGTGGTGGAGCAGGCGACCATCGCCTTTCCTTCGCCCTATCGCGGCGCCGAAAGCCTGGACCCGGCCACTCGCGGGCGCGAGACCGTCGACGCCACCCTCTATCTGGGGTTCAGGCCCTGGCGAGGCGCCGAGCTGTGGGTCGATCCGGAGATCGACCAGGGCTTCGGCCTGAACGACACCCTGGGCGCGGCCGGCTTCCCCTCGGGTGAGGCCTACAAGGTCGGCAAGAAGGACCCCTATCTGCGCCTGCAGCGCGCCTTCTTGCGCCAGACCATCGACCTGGGCGGCCCTGCAGAGAAGGTCGAGGCCGACGCCAACCAGTTCGCGGGCTCGCGCACCGGCGACCGCCTCGTGCTGACGGTCGGCAAGTTCAGCGTCGGCGACGTGTTCGACGCCAACAGGTACGCCCACGATCCGCGCGGCGACTTCTTGAACTGGACGGTGATCGACACCGGGACCTTCGACTACGCCGCCGACGCCTGGGGCTACACGGTCGGGGCGGCGGCCGAGTGGTACCAAGGCCCGTGGACGTTGCGCGCCGGCGCCTTCGACCTCTCCATCGTGCCCAACAGCGAGCACCTGGACGGGCGCTTCGGCCAGTTCCAGCTGATCGGCGAGGCCGAGCGGCGCTGGACCCTGCGCGGCCAAGACGGCAAGCTGGCCCTCACCGGATTTCTCACCCGCGGTCGCATGGGCCGCTACGGCGACGCCATCGCCCTGGGGCTTTCGACCGGCCAGCCCCCCAGCACCGCCCTGGTGCGCGACTATCGCAGCCGGGGCGGGTTAGGGCTGAACCTGGAGCAGGCCCTGGGCGGCGACATCGGCCTCTTCGCCCGCGCCGGGTTCGCCGGCGGCGAGGCCGAGGCCTACGAGTTCACGGATGTGGACCGCACCTTCGCCCTTGGCCTCTCCTTCGGCGGCAGGCGCTGGGGCCGCGACGGCGACATGGTCGGCCTGGCCGGCGTGGTCAACGGGATCAGCCGCGTTCACACCCAATACCTGGCGGACGGCGGCCTCGGCATTCTGGTGGGCGACGGGCGGCTGCCGCATCCGGGCGACGAGGCGATCGTCGAGACCTATTACGACGCTGGCCTGACCCCATGGCTGGCCCTGACCCTGGACGCCCAGCTGATCGTCAATCCGGCCTACAACACCGACCGCGGCCCGGCGCCGGTGCTGGCCGCCCGCCTGCACGCTCATTTCTGAACCGCCCACGCGCCAAAACGCCGGCCCCTCTCGGTTCCGGCGTTGCAAGCGCACAGTTCGCCGCGCCCCGGGTCAGGAGCGGCGGCGCTCTAAGGATCAGCGGCGGCGCTCGGCCGCCTTGGCTTCGCGCTTGGCGCGGGCCTCGGCCTTCATCGCGGCCTTGCGTTCCTTGCGCTCCTGGCGCTTGGCGTCGAGCTCGCTCAGCTCGGCGTCCAGGCTTGCCTGGCGCATGGCCTGCTGCGCTTCGGCCTGGGCCCGGCGCAAGGCTTCGCGTTCCGCCTCGCGGGCCGCGCGGACGGCGGCCAGCTCTTCCTGGCGGCGCTGTTCCCGGCTCTTGAAGTCGGGATCGGTGACGGTGGGTTTCGGCTTGAACTTGGCAAGCAGCGCCTTCTTGGCCTCTGCCGAGGCGGCGGCGCGGTCGTTGAAGTTCGACCTCTTCGGTTCCTGCATCGGGTCTCCGTGACTTGAACGGCAGGGTGAAAGCGCAGACTCGGCGAAATTGCAAGACTTGAAAAATCGCCCGCGCCCACAGGTCGCGCCGGGCGTTGCGCCAAAGCCGCAGCCCCGCTTCAACCAAGCCGTAATCACAAGCCTCCATGCTTGTGGCCGACACCCCTGAGGGGTCTGGCGAGAAGGATCGGCATGGAGGCGGGACCCGCCCTGGAGCTTGTGGCGCCGCAGGCGACCGCGCGCGCGCCGGCGGCTCCCAGCGTGCACAGCCAGAGGCTGGACTATCTCGACGGCTGGCGGGGCCTGTCGATCCTGGCCGTGCTGGCCGGCCACTTCGCGCCACTGGCGATCTACAATACGGGCCGGCTGGGGGTGGAGATGTTCTTCGTCCTCTCAGGCCGCCTGATGGCCGACGTGCTGTTCGTCGAGCGCTTTCCGCTTGGGTCCTTCTTTCGCCGGCGCGTCGCCCGGGTCTGGCCGGGGCTGTTTGTCTTCGTGGCCCTGATGGCGGTGGTGTTCCATGGGCCGGGGCCCCTGGCCGTGCAGCCGATCGACATCGCCTCCAGCCTGACCTTCACCGGCAACTATGTGCGCATCTACCTGCACAACATGGGGGTCCTGGACCACACCTGGTCGCTGTGCGTGGAGGAGTGGGGCTATCTGGTCCTGGGCCTTGTGGCCCTTTCCGCGCGCCGGTTCGGCTTCAACCCGCTCCTGGCCATAGCCGGCCTCGCCATCGCCTGCGTCGCCAACGGCATGGTCCAGTCGGGCCTCGGTCTCGACTACTACGCCGTCTATTGGCGCACCGACGTACGCATGGGCTCGATCCTGATGGCGGCGGCGGTCTATCTGGCCCAGCGCCAGGCCGGCCTCGCCTGGCCGGCCTGGACCACGGCCGCATTCGGCGGGCTCGCGCTGATGCTGAGCGTCGCGGTCGTGCCGGACGCCATCAAATACAGCCTGGGAACCCTCTGCCTCAGCCTGGCCCTGGTGGGACTCGACCAGGCGCCCCAGGGCCTGCGCAGGCTGCTGGCCGACCCGGTCCTGACCCGCATCGGCCTCTGGTCGTTCTCGCTCTACCTTTGGCAGCACCCCTTCTTCCGCCTGATCGGCCGCGCGCCGGAGCCGCTTTTGCTGGCCGGCGCGGTCGCCTGCGCGCTCGCGAGCTTCTACCTGGTCGAACAACCCGCCCGCCGCTGGCTGAACCGGCGTTGGCGCGCGCCAAAGGCCCTCAGCGCAGCAGCCTGAGGTCCACCGCCTGGGCCATGGCGGCATAGCCGGCGTCGTTGGGGTGCAGGTGGTCGCCGCTGTCGAACGCGGGGCGCTGGCGGCCGGGATCGCGCGGGTCGCGTAGCACAGCGTCGAAATCCACCACGGCGTCGAAGGCGCCCGAGGTCCGGATCCACTGATTGACCGCCTGGCGCTCGGCCGCCGCCCTGGGGCTCCAGTAGCCGGCCCAGTCCGCGCTGGCCGAGAATGGCGGCAGGGTGGCGCCGATCACCTTGATCCCCCGGGCATGGGCGCGGCGAATGATCTGGCGATAGGCGTCCTCGACGTCGCTGGCCTGCACCGCCTCACCGGGGCGGCCGATCAGGCCGGGTATGCCGAAATCGTTGCTGCCCTCCAGCACCACCAACCGGCTCACGCCGGGCAGGTCCAGGGCGTCTGGATCCAAGCGGCGCAGGGCGGGCGGCCCGACCAGGGCATGCAGCAGGCGGTTGCCGCCGATGCCGGCGTTGACCACCGCCACCCCGCCGCCCGAGATCACCAGCCGCTCGCCCAGCCGGTCGCTCCAGCGATGGAAGGCGCCTGGGCTCGAGCCGCGCCCGTCGGTCAGGGAATCGCCTAGCAAGGCCACCGCATGAGCCGAGGCCGGCGCGGCGACGTCGATCTCGGTCAGGAACGGGCGTTTTTCCAGGGGTTTGGCCCCGGTTAGGGTCGGCCGGCCCGCCTGATCGCCGGGCGCCGCGAATATGGGGTCCCACGCCTCGGCGTGCTGGCTAGGAACCCGGCTCTCGGCCACGTGCAGGCTGATCGTCAGTTTGGCGAGCGACGGCGCAGGCAAGTCGACTGGGTCGCTGTAGCGGCTCTGGCCGGGCGCCAGGCTCACAGACGACGCCCCGCCGAAAGTCACCGGCCGGTCCGAGCCCGGGGCCGTCGCCGCGCCGTCGCCGGCCAGGGCCAGGCGCACATCGTCGATCCGAGCTTCGCCCTTGCCGAAAGCGTTGCTGAGCTTCAGCCGCCAGCGCCGGCCGCCCAGGCTGACCCGCACCACCTGGCGCACAGTCTGGCCCTTCAGGCCCGAGGGCGCCCCGCCCGGCGGCTGGGCGGGCGAGGCCCAGGTCGCCAGCCAGTCGCCGTCATGGCGCGCCGGCGCAGGCCTCGGCCCGCAGGCGGACAGGGCCACGAGCGCAACCACCGACAGAGCCTTGCCGAACCGGTTCCTCATCGTGTTGCGGTCCTGATCAGGTCTCTGGCGTCCGGATTGTTCGGCGAGGCGGCGACCGCCGCCTTGCCGTCCGCCAGGGCGCCGGCCACGTCGCCCCGCGCCATCCGCGCCCGGCCACGATCGACATAGGCGAACGGCAGGCCTGCGCTCAAGTCGATCGCCTTGCCGAAGGCCTGCTCGGCGCCAGCCGCATCGCCGCTTTGCGCCGCGATCCGGCCCCGGATGCGCTGGCAGAGCGCGCAATCGGCGGGTGTCGCCGCCAGTTCGGCGCGGGCGCCCGCGGCGTCGCCCTTTTTGAACAAGGCATAGGCCAGCCAGGGCCGCGTCAGCACGGGCAGGGTGTTCTTCATCGGCGGCGGCAATGGCTGGCCCTCCAGGGCGCTCAGCACCTTGGCCGCCCCGGCCCAGTCCTCGCGGGCGAGATCGGCCCAGGCCTGGTCGCGGGCCGCCAGAACCGCCTCGACCGGCGCCGCGCCGGGGGCGGGCGGCGGGATCACAGCCGAGAGGTCGTGGTTCAGGATCCGGTCGCCGGCCAGGTTCAGCTGGTCCGCCCGGGCGGCTGGCGAACCGGGCGGGTCGCCCTTCAGGCTCTCGGCGTCCTCGCGCGCTGCGGCGGCGAAGTCGCCGTGGCTGCGATAGACCAGGGCCTGCATGCCCGGCGGCGTCATCCACCGGGCGCCCAGGCGCAGCGGCCCGACCCGGAAGGCCGAGCGCACCGCCTCCTGCAGCTCCAGCGCCGCCGCCCCGTCGTGGCCGAGGACGCTCTCCCCCTGATAGAGGCCGAGGTGAAGCTCCGCGCTGGCCGGGTCCAGGGCCAGGGCGTGGCGCTGCCTGTCCATGAAGCCCGGAAAATCCCCCCGCTGCGGCCCCAGGATCTGCGCCCAGGCCCGATAGGCATAGAGGCGCGTCCGCGCATCGCCGCGGGCCGCCAGCCGCGCCAGCACCGGCTCGGCCTCGGCGGAACGGCCGGCGGCGATCAGCGCCTTGGCCCGCGTGACCTCCGGCGTGTCGGCGGCGGGCCTGGCCAATACCAGGGCGACGAGGCCCATGCTCAGAAGGGCGAGGAGCAGCCAGGCGATTCTCGGCGGCGAGCGCATCCGGCCACCCTAACCGCCGGATGTTACCGTTCCGGTAGCGAGGGCTTTCGCTTCTCGCGGCCGGCGGCCTCGGACCCTGTGCCACACGCCTTCGGGCCGGGGTGCGACGCAATGTCCGAGGCGGCGCGGCAAACCCTGAAACCATAAGCCGAAATCCGGTCTTCAGGTACCGTCGGCGGCCCGCCGACCGCCCTGAACCCAGGTCCCGCGAGATCATCGTTAAGCGCGGGGAAAGCCTGGCGGGCGAGGAAACACCTGATCCAGGCCGGGTTCGGGCCGGAACATGATGAAAATCAGCGAGAGGCGATCGCCATGAGCTTCGACGACCTGAAACTGCGGACCAAGGTCCTGATCCCGCTGGTCGGCATGGCCGCGGTGTTCGCCTGCGTGGTCTCGGTCGGCGTCGTCAGGCTGAACGACCTCACCCGCCGCTATGGCGAGATCACCGGCAGCGCCGACCCGTCCATCCTGCGCCTCAACCGCGCCGTCCGCATCGCCGGCGAGTTCGACCGCGACGTCTACGCCACCGTGGTCTACGACCCCGCCGATCCGCGCGCCAAGAAGGTCCGGACGGATTTCGCCGGCGCCCGGAAGAAGGGCGACCAGGCCCTGGACGAGGCTGCACAGCTCAATCCCGCCAAGGCCGAGGATTTCGAGGCCTTCAAGCAGCAGTTCGACGCCCTCTATGAGAAGGCCCAGGCGCCCAAGGCGATCGGTGACTCCATTCCGGGGCTGGCGGTCGGCTCCAAGCTGTCGTCCAAGGACCTCGACCAGATGGCCCAGGCCGCGCGCGAGTTGGAGGACCTGGACGCCGCCCTGGGTGATTTCTCGGCCAAGACCCTGGCCTTCAACCACGCGGAGGAAGCCCGCAACGACGCCATCGTCGAGACGCTGAAGCGCCAGTCGCAGCAGACCATCGCCATGATGATCGGCCTGGGGCTGTTGTCGATCCTGGGCGGGCTCGGCATCTCGGCCTGGATCGTCGGCGCCAAGGTCTCGGGGCCGCTGGTCAAGGTCGGCGAGCGGATGAAGGCCCTGGCCAATGGCGACCTGAAGGTGGTGATCGAGGGCCAGGAGCGCGCCGACGAGGTCGGGGCCATGGCCAAGGCGGTGCAGGTGTTCAAGGACAATGCCCTGAAGGCCGAGGCCATGGAGGCCGAGGCCGCGGGCCTGCGCGACCAGTCCGAGGCCGAGCGCCGGGCCGCCGAGCGCGAGCGCGCCGCCCGGGCCGCCGAACTGGCCAAGGTGGTCGAGGCCCTGGCGTCCGGCCTGGGCGCCCTGGCCGACGGGGTCCTGACCCATCGCATCGACGCCGCCTTCACCGGCGAATACGAAAAGCTGCGCCACGACTTCAACGCCGCCGTGGCCAAGCTCGAGGGCGCGGTCGGCCAGGTGGTCGGCTCGGCCCAGGCGATCAGCTCCGGCGCCGGCCAGATCACCCAGGCCGCCGACGACATGTCCCGCCGCACCGAGCAGCAGGCGGCCAGCCTGGAAGAAACCGCCGCGGCCCTGGACGAGATCACCGCCACGGTGAAGAAGACCGCCGAGGGCGCCCAGCACGCCCGAAGCGTGGTGGCCAAGGCCAAGGGCGACGCCGAGGCCTCCGGCGAGGTGGTGGAAGGCGCGGTCAAGGCCATGAGCGCCATCGAACGCTCCTCCAGCCAGATCAGCCAGATCATCGGGGTGATCGACGAGATCGCCTTCCAGACCAACCTTCTGGCCCTCAACGCCGGGGTCGAGGCGGCCCGGGCGGGCGAGGCTGGCCGCGGCTTTGCCGTCGTGGCCCAGGAAGTGCGGGCCCTGGCCCAGCGCTCGGCCGACGCGGCCAAGGAGATCAAGGGCCTGATCACCGCCTCCGCCGGCGAAGTCGGCCAGGGCGTGCAGCTGGTGGGCGAGGCCGGCGAGGCCCTGCGCCGCATCACCGACCAGGTGGCCGAGATCAACGCCATCGTCGAGGAGATCACCCACTCCACCCAGGAACAGGCCACCGGCCTTTCCCAGGTCAACACCGCCGTCAACCAGATGGACCAGATGACCCAGCAGAACGCCGCCATGGTCGAGGAGTCCACCGCCGCCAGCCACAGCCTGGCCAATGAGGCGCAGTCGCTGGCGGGCCTGATGCAGGGCTTCCAGGTCGGCGGCCGGTCGCAGCGCGCGGCCGCGGCGCCCCGCAGGTCCGCCGCCAATCCGGTCCACGCCGCCCAGGGCCGCGCCGCCAGCTTCGCCCGCTCCAACCTGGCCACAGCCGCCAAAGCCGACGCGTGGGAGGAGTTTTGATCCCCGCGCCTTGCGGGGTGACTTCGCGACAGGCTCTGCGATAAGGGGCGCATGCCCCTCGCCCTGATCCTGTCCAGCCACGTCGCCTCGAGCCGCGTGGGCGGGTTCGTCCAGGCCCTGGCCCTGTCGCAGCTGAAGATCGACCCGGTGCTGGTCCCGACCGTGCTGTTCGGCCGCCACCCGGGCTGGGGCGCGCCGGGCGGAGATCCGGTGCGGCTGGACACCTTCCAGGGGGTCCTGGACGGGGTCGAGGCCAACGGCCTGTTCGGCGTGGTCGACCTGGTCATCACCGGCTATTTCGCCAACGGCGCCCAGGTGCGCGCCGCCGCCGCCGCCATCGACCGCATCCGCGCCGCCGATCGCGGCGGAGCCTACGCCAAGAAGCCGCGGATCATTGTCGACCCGATCATGGGCGACGACGACAAGGGCCTCTATGTCAACGCCGAGGTGGCCGAGGCCCTGGTGACCGAGCTGGTTCCGCGCGCCGACCTGATCACCCCCAACGCCTGGGAGATGCAGCGCCTGACCGGCACCCCGGTGCGCGACGCCCGCGCAGCCCGGGCGGCCGGGCGGGTGGTCGGCAAGCCGTCCCTGGTCTCTTCCGTGCGCCACGGCTCTGACCTGGCGGTTGTCTATGCCGACGGGCCGGAGGCCTGGGTCGCCGCCCACGCCCGCCTGGCCAAGGCGCCCAATGGCGTGGGCGATTTGCTCACCGCCCTCTTCGCCGCCGCCCTGGTCGAGGACCAGCCGATCTCCTACGCCATGGCCCGGGCGGTGGGGGCCGTCTATGAGACGGTGGCGGCCGCCGAGGCCTGGGCCGCCAGCGAACTGCCGGTGGTGGCCATGGGGCCGCGCCTGCGCCAGGCCTCGTCCAATGTGCGTATCGAAAGGCTGGTCTGACCTGATGAGCGAGACTGAAATCTTCGGGACCTGCCCGCCCCAGTTCGAGCCCGTGCGCGAGGCCTTCGCCGCCAATTTCGCCGAAGGCCAGGAGCAGGGCGCGCGCTTCGCCCTGGCGCTCGAGGGCCAGGTGGTGGTCGATCTCTGGGCCGGGATCCGCGACCGCGCCGGCCAGCAGCCCTTCGGCCCCGACACCCTGACCCCGGTCTTCTCCACCACCAAGGCGGTGGCGGCCCTGATGGTGGCGCGGCTGGTGAGCCAGGGGCGGCTGGACTATGCGACGCCGGTGGCCGAGCTCTGGCCCGAGTTCGCCGCCCACGGCAAGGGCGCGGTGACGGTGGAGCAGGCCTTGTCGCACCAGGCCGGCCTGCCGGGATTTGTCCAGCCGATCGACCCGACCCTGTGGTTCGACTGGGACGGCCTCTGCGCCGCCCTGGCCGCCCTGGCGCCGCTTTGGCCGCCGGGCAGCGCCAGCGGCTATCACCCGGTGACCTATGGCTACCTGGCCGGCGAGATCTTCCGCAGGGTGGATGGCCGCACCATGGGGACGGCCCTGCGCGAAGACCTCGCCCAACCCTTCGGCCTCGACCTCTGGATCGGCCTGCCGGACAGCGAACACGGCCGCTGCGCCGACCTGAGGCGGCCGCCCGCCGCGCCGGACCTCGGCGAGATCACGCCGGCCAAGAAGGCCGCCTTCCTGGAGAAGTGGTCTTCGCCCGGCGGCCGCAGCGGCGCCGACTGGCGGCGAGCCGAGATCCCCTCGGCCAACGGCCATGCCACCGCCCCGGCCCTGGCCCGGCTGATGGCCGCCTTCGCCAATGACGGCCGGCTGGACGGCCAGGCGGTGCTGGCCCCCGGCGTGGCCGCAGCAGCCGCACGCAAACGCATCCACGGCCGCGACCTCGTCCTGCCCTATGACATCGCCTGGGGCGCCGGGCTGATGCGCAACGAGGGGCTGAACGTGTTCGGTTTCGGGCCTGAGACCTTCGGCCACTACGGTTGGGGCGGCAGCTGCGCCTTCGCCGACCCGGAGACCGGCGTCTCGGGCGCCTATGTGATGAACCGCCAGTCCGCCGTGCTGGTGGGCGACCCCAGAGCCAAGCGGTTGATCGAAGCGGCCTACGAGGCGATCTAGGCCTCCCGCCACTCCACCCGCCGGCTGGCGCGCCAGGCGCCGGTGACGAACACCAGGACCCCCAGCCAGATCAGGCTGAACGAGGCGACCATGACCGGCGTCAGGCGCTCGCCGCCCTCGGCCCCGATGATGAACTGCATGGTCGGGCCGATGAACTGCAAAAAGCCTACGGTCGAAAGCGGCAACCGCCGCGCCGCCCAGGCGAACAGGGCCAGGGGCACGACAGTCGCCGGGCCGGCGAAGGCCAGAAGTGCGGTCATGCCGGGGGACGCGAAGAAGTGGCCGGCGCCATGGGTCTGCAGCCAGGCGATATAGCCCACGGCCGGGACCAGCAGCACCAGGCACTCGACGAACAGGCCGGTCTGGGCCTCGGCGGCGACCTGTTTGCGGATCAGGCCGTAGAAGCCGAAACTGAAGGCCAGGGCCAGGGAGATCATCGGCGGATGGCCGAGGGCGACGCCCTGGACCAGCACCCCGGCGGCGGCGAGGCCGATGGCGGTCTTGCCGAACAGGTCGAGCCGCTCGCGGAACAGCACCGCGCCCATGGCCATGTTGAGCAGCGGGTTGATGTAGTAGCCGAGGCTGGATTCCATGATGTGGCCATTGGCCACCGCCCACACGAACAGCCCCCAGTTGCCGGCGATCAGCAGCGCCGAAAGGGTCAGAAGGCCCAGGGTGCGCGGCGTGGCGAACACCTGCGCCACCTGGCGGCGCTGGCCGGCCAGCAGCACCAGCGCCCCGGCCCAGGGCGCCGACCAGGCGGCTCTATGGGCGATGATCTCCAGCGGGCTGGCGCCGGCCTGGGCCACGGCGCGCAGATAGAGCGGCAGGACGCCCCAGAGGGTGTAGCAGGCGATCCCGGCGATCAGCGCCCCCCGCGCCGGAGCCGGCGCGGAGGGCTGGCTCATCAGGCGTGGGCCCTTTCCAGCATGCCGCGTTCGTGCAACAGCTGGGCGATCTGCACGGCGTTCAGGGCCGCGCCCTTGCGCAGGTTGTCCGACACCACCCACATGTTCAGGCAGTTGGGGGCCGAGTGGTCGTTGCGGATGCGCGAGACATAGACTGCGAATTCGCCCTGGGCCTCCTTGGGCGTGATGTAGCCCTTGTCGTCCCGCTTATCGACCACCAGCACGCCGGGGGCGTCGCGCAGGATCTCGCGGGCCTCGTCCTCGTCCAGCGGGGTCTCGAACTCGATGTTCACCGATTCCGAATGGCCGACGAACACCGGCACGCGCACGCAGGTGACCGTCAGCTTGATCGCCGGATCGATCATCTTGTGCGTCTCGTTCCACATCTTGGCCTCTTCGTCGGTATAGCCGTCGTCGTTGAACGACCCGATGAAGGGGATGACGTTAAAGGCGATCTGCTTGGGGAACTTCTTCGGCTCCGTCGGGCCGAGGGTGAAGACGGCCTTGGTCTGGTCCCACAGCTCGTCGACGCCGGCCTTGCCCGCGCCGGACACCGACTGATAGGTCGAGACCACCACCCGCTTGATCTTGGCCGCGTCGTGCAGCGGCTTCAAAGCCACCACCAGCTGGGCGGTCGAGCAGTTCGGGTTGGCGATGATGTTCTTGCGCCGCGCCAGAGACGCGTCGTCCGGGTTCACCTCCGGCACGATCAGCGGCACGTCGGGGTCCATGCGCCAGGCCGACGAATTGTCGATCACGATCGGGCCCTGCTTGCCGATCTTGGGCGACCATTCCTTGGAGAACGCGCCCGACACCGACATCAGCACCACGTCGACCTTGGAGAAGTCGAAGTCGTCGATCGCCTGGCAATAAATGCGTTTGTCCGCGTAGTTGACTTCGACGCCGATGGAGTTGCGCGAGGCCACGGCGTAAATTTCGTCCACGGGGAAGTTCACATCCTCGAGGATCGCCAACATTTCGCGGCCCACATTGCCCGTGGCGCCGACAACGGCCACCCGGTAACCCATCATGCATCTCCTTGGCTTGAAACAGAGTTCGGGGGAGATACGCCCTCGAACGGGGCGTTACAAGGCGCCGCAGCGCAACATTTTGCCTCGCCCCCACCCCGCTCATCCCGGCGAATGCCGGGAACCAGTTGACAGAGTGCTGGCATTTGGGAATCGCCCCTGTGCAAACGGACCGATGTCTGAGCCATATGATCTGGTTCCCGGCATTCGCCGGGATGAGCGGATTTAAATGAGAATCCGGGCTTGCCTGCCCCCTAATCCAGCACGCACCCCGCCAGATCATCCTCGCGCACCGTGCCGATGCGCCCGCCGATCACCCGCGAGCGCTTGGCCACATAGCGCCCCGGCGCCTCGGCGTTCCATTTCAGGGGCCTGGGCAGCACCACGATCAGCTGCGCCGCCTGGGCGGGGGTCAGGGCCGAGGCGGGCTCGTGGAAGAACCGCTGGCTGGCCGCCTCGGCGCCATAGATCCCGGGGCCGAACTCGATCACGTTGAGATAGACCTCCATGATCCGCCGCTTGCCCCACACGGTCTCGATCAGCACCGTGTAGCCGGCCTCTAACCCCTTGCGCACATAGTCGCGGCCCGGCCACAGGAACACGTTCTTGGCCGTCTGCTGGCTGATGGTCGAGCCGCCGCGGATCTTCTTGGGCCGCTTTTCATTGTGCTGCATGGCCTTTTCCATGGCCTGGACGTCGAAGCCGTGGTGCTCGCAGAACCGCGCGTCCTCGGACGCCACCGCCGCCTGGGCCAGGGCCGGCGAGATCTTGTCGAGCGGCTTCCAGCGGTAGTCCATGCCGTGGCCTTCGATGAGGCGCTGGACCATCAGGATGGTGATCGGCGGCGGGACGAAGCGATAGAGCACCACGCTCCCGATCGGGAGCGCGATGAAAAGGATCAGCACCAGACCGACCAGCCGGCCCAGACAGCCGCCCCGCGCCTTCTTCACCGCCACGCCTAACCCCGACTCAATCCGCTTGCCTTGACGCTGGGGCCTGATGCTAGCGAGGCCGAAAGATTCTGTCTCCAGGACTGCCCAATGACCGTCACCGAAGCCGTGCAGCGCCGCATCTCCGTCCGCGCCTTCAAGCCCGACCCGGTGCCGGGCGCTCTGGTGCGCGAGATCCTGGAGATCGCCGCCCGCGCTCCCTCCGGCGGCAACCTGCAGCCCTGGCGGGTCTATGCCCTGGCCGGCCAGCCCCTGGCCGAGCTGAAGGCCAAGGCCGCGGCCTCCATGGCGGGCGGCGGCGAGCCCACCGAATACGACGTCTATCCGCCCAACCTCTGGGACCCCTTCCGCACCCGCCGCTTCGTCTGCGGCGAGGACCTCTACGCCAGCATCGGCATCGCCCGCGAGGACAAGGCCGGGCGCCTGCGCCAATTGGCCAAGAACATCGAGTTCTTCGGCGCGCCGGTGGGCCTGTTCTTCTGCCTCGACCGCAAGCTCGGCCCGCCGCAGTGGGCCGACCTCGGCATGTACATGCAGACGGTGATGCTGCTGGCCGAGGAGCGCGGCCTTTCCACCTGCGCCCAGGAGTTCTGGGCCCGCGTGCCGCAGACCGTGGCGGCCTTCGTCGATCTGCCGGAGGACCACATGCTGTTCAGTGGCATGGCCATGGGCTTCCGCGACGAGGATGCGCCGATCAATACCCTGCGCACCCGGCGCGATCCGTTCGAGGTCTGGGGGGAGCTGAGGGGGTTCGAGTAGCTCACCGCCATATTTTCCCGTCTTCGCCGGGACGAGCCGAGCCATGACGGTCTTGGGTGGCGGAGCCTAAAGCCCCTCCAGCTCGCTCACCCCAACCTGCCCGTCCTCATCCCCCCAGGCCAGGCGCCCGCCGTCCCTGGTCACAGCCAGCGCGGTGATCGCCGAGCCCTTCTCGGCCTTGATCTGCTCGATCCGGCGCGACGTGAGGTCGCAGGCCCAGACCCGGCCGTCGTCCAGCCCCGCCGCCAGGATGGTCCCGTCCGGCGTGCCGGCCACCCGCGCCACCAGGGTCGATTCGTCGAAGCCGATCTCGGCGGCTTCCTTGCCCATCGGGCCATTGGCGCCGCCGAACGGCCAGACCACCACCCCGGGGGCGCCGCTGGTGGCCATCAGCATGCCCTTGGCCATGAACACCAGGCTCTTCACCTTGGCCGGATAGCCGCCCATGCGCAGGTCCTTGGCGTCGTTCAGCCGCCAGCCGTGCAACTGGTTCTCCTGCATCGACGACATCAGAAAGCGCCCGTCCGGACTGAAGGCCACGGCGATGTGGCTGCCGGCCCAGTTCAGCTTGACCGGGTTCTGCTCGGCGATGCGGGCGTACCACAGCACCGCTCCGCCGTAGGTCGCCGCCGCCAGCCGCCGGCCCTTGGGGTCGAAGGCCAGGTCGGCGACGCTCTTGTCGTGGGCGAATATGCGGGCGAACGCGGCGTCAGCCGCGTCACGAATATGCGCCTCGCGCCCGGCGGCGAAGGCGATCAGGCCCGAGGCCGGGCTGGCGGCCACCGCGTCGATCCACTTGCCCGTCAGCGCCGCGAGTTCGGCGACGCCCCCGGCCCTGCTCCAGGCCAGCCGCCCGTCGTCCCCGCCGGTCACCACCCCCTCGCCTGAGGGATGGGCGCAGGCGCACAGCACCGCCCCGTCATGGGCGGCCAGGGTCGCGCCGGCGTCGGTGCGGACCGTGCCGTCGCCCAGGGCGAACAGGGCCTGGCCGGTCTTGTCGAATAGGGCGGCCGTCACATAGGCGTCGAATGCTTGCTTCATGGCGCTCGCGCATACCCCATTGGGCGCCGCCTTGCCCAGGGCGTTGACAATGCGACCTTACGGCAGGCTCCGTGATCAGAGCCCCTTTACTTCGGGGGGCGGGGTGTGATTGAAGTCTCGCCAACTATGCGGGTCCGCCGGTCGCGGGCTACTCCGGAGAGGATATATGGCTGCGAAGCTGGGTGGAAAGACGGGCGGGAAGTACGGCCTCGGCCAGAATTCCGATATCAACGTGACGCCGTTCGTCGACGTGATGCTGGTGCTGCTGATCATCTTCATGGTGTCGATCCCGGCGGCCACCCTGGCGGTGAAGATCGACCTGCCGCCGGCGACTCCGGATCAGGCCCACGAGATAAAGAAGCCCGTCTACATCTCGATCCAGAGCGACAGCCAGATCGACATCGTCGACACTCCGACCAGCCTCGACAATCTGGTCACCGACCTTTCGGGCGCCGAGATCCGCAACGGCTCCGCCAACCCGAAGAACGACCCCGTGCTGATCCGCGCCAACAAGGACGTGCACTACGAAGCCTTCATGTCGGTGATCAACAAGCTGCAGTCGGAAGGCTACTACAAGGTCTCGCTGATCACCGAGAACCTGTAAGCGTTTCATCCGAAACCGGATTACGAGGCGGCTCCCTTCGCGGGAGCCGTTTTCGTTTTGGGGGTGTTTCCGCGTAGCCTCACTCCTCATGCTGAGGTGCTCGGCGCAAAGCGGCGAGCCTCGAAGCACGCAGCGGCGGCGCTATTGCGTCCTTCGAGGCCCGCTGCGCGGGCGCCTCAGGATGAGGAAATCTGTGGGCGCGACCCTTAAGCCGCGCAGGCCTCGAACCCCGCCTTCAGCGCCGCTTCGTCCAGGTTCCGGCCGATGAACACCATGCGGCTGTAGCGGTCGGCCTCGCTGCGCCAGGGGCCCTGCATGTCGCCCTCCAGGATCATGTGCACGGCCTGGAACACCAGCCGCCGGTCCTCGCCCTTGACGTCGAGGATGCCCTTAGCGCGCAGGATGTCCGGCCCCTGGGCGGCCAGGAGCTCGTTCAGCCAGCGGGTGACCTTGTTGGCGTCCACCGGCTTGTCGAGCCGCAGAGACACGCCCTTGATGTCGTCGTCGTGGCGCGCGTGGTCGTGATCATGGCCGTGGTGGTGATGATCGTGGTCATGGTGGTCACAGTGCTCGTCATGCACATGCCCTTCCTCGCCATGCGCCGGATTGAGGAACTCCGGCTCGATGTCCAGGATCCGCTCCAGGTCGAAGCCGCCGCGGCCCAGGATCGCCTCCAGCGGCACGTTGGAGCGCTGGGCGCGGTGGATCGGCGCCAGCGGGTTGATCCGGCGCAGCCGCGCCTCGATCATCTTCAGGTCGTCTTCCGAGACCAGGTCGGTCTTGTTCAGCACGATCTGGTCGGCGAAGGCGATCTGCTCGCGCGCCTCCTTCGAGTCCGACAGCCGCAAGAGGATGTGCTTGGCGTCGACCACGGTGGTGACGCTGTCCAGCTGGGTCTTGGCCTTGACGTCGTCGTCGACGAAGAAGGTCTGGGCCACCGGGCCGGGGTCGGCCAGACCGGTGGTCTCGACCACGATGGCGTCGAACCCGCCCTTACGCTTGGCCAGGCCCTGCACCACGCGGATCAGGTCCCCCCGCACCGTGCAGCAGACGCAGCCGTTGTTCATCTCGAACACTTCCTCGTCGGCGCCGACCACCAGGTCGTTGTCGATGCCGATCTCGCCGAACTCGTTGACGATCACGGCGTAGCGCTTGCCGTGGTCCTCGGAGAGGATGCGGTTCAAAAGCGTGGTCTTGCCGGCGCCGAGATAGCCGGTCAGCACGGTCACGGGAGTCTTGAGCGGGGCGGTTTGAGTCATGCGCTGCTAGTTAGTAGAGAGTGGGCCTCGCCGCCAGGGTCTCGGCATGACGCGCCCTGAATCGAACCGCCAAGTTTCGGCGCCAAAGCGTTGACTCTGAAGCGCGTGCTTGTATAAAGCCCGCCTCTCGCCCGCGGGCCAAACTCGCGGGCGCTTCCTTTTGCGATTTATCTTAAGGCGAACGCGATGTACGCGGTCATCAAAACCGGCGGCAAACAATATCGAGTGAAGGCCGGCGACCTGCTGGTCGTCGAAAAGCTCGAGGGCGAGCCGGGCGCCAAGGTGGCGTTCAACGAAGTCCTGATGCTGGGCGAAGGCGCGGACGTCGTGGTCGGCGCCCCGACCGTGGACGGCGCCGTCGTCGAAGGCGCCCTGATCGAGACCCGCAAGGGCGACAAGATCAAGGTGTTCAAGAAGATCCGCCGCCAGGGCTATCGTCGCACCCAAGGCCATCGCCAGCTGGAGACCGTGGTCCGCATCACCGGCCTGAAGGCCGACGGCAAGAGCGAGACCTGGGACGGCGCCATCGACCTGACCACCCGCGCCGAGCTGAACGCCCGCGCCCGCGGCCTGAAGCTGGCCGTCGCGGCCGCCCCGGCCGTGGAAGCCCCGGTGGAAGCGGCCCCGGCCGTCGAAGCTGAAGCCCCGGCCAAGCCGAAGCGCGCCGCCAAGCCCAAGGCCCCCAAGGCCGAGGCTCCCGCCGCCGACGCCGGCGACGAAGCGTAATCTGATCTACCCGGAGACCCACCATGGCACACAAGAAATCCGGCGGCTCTTCGCGTAACGGTCGCGATTCCGATGGCCGCCGCCTTGGCGTAAAGAAGTTCGGCGGCGAGCAGGTGCTGGCCGGCAACATCATCGTCCGCCAGCGCGGCACCAAGTTCTGGCCGGGCGCCAATGTCGGCCTTGGCAAGGACCATACCCTCTTCGCCACCGCCAACGGCGCTGTGAAGTTCGTCACCAAGCGCGACGACCGAACCTATGTAAACGTCGTGGCCGCCGCGGCCGAGCCGGCCGAATAGCCCAGCGATCCGACGCCTTACATTTTCGGATCGCGCCCTAAATAAGCTGCGATCCGGAAGCCGAGCTACCCGAGTGGGGGATCCGGAGCGCCGGATCCCCCATTCTGGTTTTGGGGCCATCGCATGGTCCCGGGAGGCGTAAAATGAGCGTCATCGAACGAACGCCCAAGATCGAGACCCGCAGGCTGGCCCTGCGCGCCCCGGCCTTTTCCGACGCGCCGCGCGTGGCGGCCCTGGCCAATGACCTCGGCGTGGCGCGGATGACCACCCGCATTCCGCACCCCTACAGCCGCGGCGAGGCCGAGGGCTTCCTGGCCCGCATGGCCGCCCTGGACTATCGCCGCGAGGCGGTGTTCGCCATCGAGCACGAGGACGACGGCGTGGTCGGCCTGATAGGCATGCATCCCACCGGCCAGTTCGGCCCGGAGATCGGCTACTGGCTGGGCCGGCCCTGGTGGGGCCGCGGCTTCGCCACCGAGGCGGCCTTGGCGCTCTTGTCCTGGATCAAGCAGGAGAAGCGCGCCCGCGCGGTGATCAGCGGCCACTTCATCGACAACCCCGCCTCGGGCCGTGTGCTGCAGAAGGCCGGCTTCCTCTACACCGGCGTCATCGAGCCCCGCTATTCCACCGCCCGCGACGCGGTGGTGGACACGCGGATGATGGTCTGGATCGCCTGAAAACCCTTCCCCCCTTGTGGGGGAAGGAGGGGCCCGCGCCCGCAGGGCGTGGGAGGATGAGGGGTCTCGCGGACCTCGCCGCAAAGGCCGGCTCGACCCCTCATCCTCCCATGGCTTCGCCATGGGCCCCTCCTTCTCCCGCAAGGGGAGAAGGGAAAACCTCGACGCGCCCCCAATCCTCAAGCAAAACACCGCCATGAAATTCCTCGACCAGTGCAAGATCTTCATCCGCTCCGGCGACGGCGGCGGAGGCGCGGTCTCGTTCCGGCGCGAGAAGTTCATCGAATATGGCGGCCCGGACGGCGGCGACGGCGGCCATGGCGGCGACGTGTGGATCGAGGCGGTTGATGGCCTCAACACCCTGATCGACTACCGCTACCAGCAACATTTCAAGGCCCAGACCGGCGGCCATGGCATGGGCCGCAACCGCCACGGCGCCAATGGCGAGGACATCGTGCTCAAGGTCCCCGTGGGCGCCCAGGTGCTGGACGAGGACAAGGAGACCCTGATCTGCGACCTCGACAAGCCGGGGATGCGGGTCAGGCTCTTGAAAGGCGGCAACGGAGGCTTCGGCAACGCCTATTTCAAGGGCCCGATCAACCAGGCCCCCGACCACGCCAATCCCGGCCTGCCGGGCGAGGAGCGCTGGATCTGGCTGCGGCTGAAGCTGATCGCCGATGCGGGCCTGGTGGGCCTGCCCAACGCCGGCAAGTCGACCTTCCTCTCGGCCGTCTCGGCGGCCAAGCCCAAGATCGCCGACTATCCCTTCACCACCCTGACGCCGGGCCTGGGCGTGGTCGATCTTTCCACCAACGAACGCTTCGTCCTCGCCGACATCCCCGGCCTGATCGAGGGCGCCTCGGAAGGCGCCGGCCTTGGCACCCGCTTCCTGGGCCATGTGGAGCGCACCGCCGTCCTGATCCACCTGATCGACGGGACCCAGGACGATATCGTGGGCGCCTGGCGCACCGTGCGCGGTGAGCTGGAGGCCTATGGCGAGGGCCTGGCGGAAAAGCCCGAGATCCTGGCGCTGAACAAGGTCGACGCCCTGGATGAGGATAGCCGCATCCTGCTCGCCGAGGAACTGGCCGAGGCTGCGGGGCGCATGCCCATGCTGGTCTCCGGCGTCTCTGGCGAAGGGGTCGAGGAGGTGCTGCGCGCCGCCCATATCGAAATCCGCGCCGCGCGGGAGAGCGAGCGGGCCATCGAAGGCCCCAAGGATGAGGGCTGGAGGCCTTGACCGACCTCGCCTCCGCCCGGCGGATCGTGGTCAAGGTCGGCTCGGCGCTGCTGATCGATCCGCGCACCGCCGACGCCGACCGCGCCTGGCTGGCCAGCCTGGCCGCCGACGCCGCGCGGATGAAGGCCCGCGGCCAGCAGCTATTGATCGTCTCCTCCGGCGCCGTGGCCCTGGGCCGCAAGCGCCTGGGCCTGATGGCCAAGAAACTCGACCTGCCGCAGAAACAGGCCGCCGCCGCCGCCGGCCAGTCGCTGTTGATGCACGCCTGGGAAGAGGCCTTCGCCCCCCACGCCATGACCGCGGCCCAGGTGCTGCTCACCCGCGACGACACCGAGACCCGCCGCCGCTGGCTGAACGCGCGGGCGACCACCGAGACCCTCCTGGGCCTCGGCGTCGTGCCGATCGTCAATGAGAACGACACCGTGGTGACGGAAGAAATCCGCTACGGCGACAACGACCGCCTGGCCGCCCGCGTGGCCCAGATGATCGGCGCCGACCTCCTGGTGCTGCTCTCCGATGTCGATGGCCTCTACACCGGCGACCCGCGCCGCGATCCGGGCGCACGGCACATCCCGGTGGTGCGCGAGCTGACGCCCGAGATCGACGCCATGGCCGGCGGCGCCAACGCCGCGGCCGGTGTCGGCACCGGCGGCATGGCCACCAAGCTGATGGCCGCCCGCATCGCCGCCGCGGCCGGCTGCGCCACCCTGATCACCATCGGCGGCCGCCCCGCCCCTCTGGGCGCGGTCGAGGCCGGGGCCAAGGCCACCCTGTTCGAGCCCCACGTCTCCCCGGCCGCCGCCTACAAGGCCTGGATCGCCGGCTCGCTGGCGCCCCAGGGCTCGGTGACCGTCGACGCCGGCGCGGCCGCCGCCCTGCGCCAGGGCAAGTCCCTCCTGCCCGCCGGGGTGTGCCAGGTGGAGGGCCGCTTCGAAAAGGGCGACGCGATCCTGATCCAGGCCGAGGACGGCCGCGAAATCGCCCGCGGCCTCTCCCGCTACGACGCCGCCGACGCCGACCGCATCAAGGGCCTGAAGTCCGCCGCCATCGAAGCGGTGCTCGGCTACACCGAGGGGCCGACCCTGATCCACGCCGACGACTTGGCGCTTGGACGGGGATAGCGATCGCTCCAAAATATCCGCTCATCCCGGCGAATGCCGGGATCCAGGTCATAGAGCGCTAAAATTTGGGGTTGTCCTGAACCTATTGCGCCATACGATCTGGATCCCGGCATTCGCCGGGATGAGCGGTGTTGGTATGGCGGATACAACCAGGGCTCAAAGCACAAAGCGTCCCGTTCTTTTGGCGGTCGTCTTCGCGCTTGCTTTCTCTATCCATTGGATTGCCCAGTTCATGGCCTGGGCAGGAGCGGATGGACCTCACCGACATGTCGGTGCATGGCGCTGGCTCTCCCTGCCATTGTTTCCGGTGCTGGGGTCGTGGGCGAATCTGTGGTTCTGGCCAATGACGGTTGTGAACAGCGCGATCTGGGCCGGCATTGTGTTCCTCGTCTGCCGTCTGGTGGCTTTCCCCCCGAGCCGGTCATAGGTGGTGGTCTTCGCCGCGCGCTCTTCATCCCGCCCGCTTTTGCCTCTATGACGGCGGCATGACCGTGGCCGCCCTGGACAAGCTGGAAGTTGGACAGCCGATCCCCTTTGGGGGGAACCGGGTCGCGCGGGTGTCGGCGGCGCTGGCCGAACAGTTCCAGGCCGGCGACAGCCTGATCGTCGTGCAGGACACCGGCGCCCTGCTGCACGTGCCGGCCGCAGTGCAGGCCGTCGCCGACCGGGCCGTGGGCCGGGCGCACGAAGCCTTCCGGCGCATGGGCCAGGTGTCGGACAGCCAGATCAGCCGCTTCTTCGAAGCCTTCGCCGCCCGGCTGGAGGACGAGGCCGCCTGGGGCGCGATCGCCGCCGCCAATGCGCAGGACGTGGACAGCGCCAGGGCACGCGGCCGCTCGACCACCCGCCTCGCCGTCAGCGCGGCCATGCGGCGGGACATGATAGCCGGCCTGAAGGAATGGGCCGCCGCCGAGGGCGCGCGCGGCCGGGTGCTGGAGCGGATCGACCACGCCGGCTGGAGCCTGGAGCAGGTCGCCGCGCCGCTGGGCGTCGTAGGATTCGTCTTCGAAGGCCGTCCCAACGTGTTCGCCGACGCCACCGGCGTCCTGCGCACCGGCAACACCGTCGTGTTCCGCATCGGCGGCGATGCGCTCGGCACCGCCAAGGCCATCGTCGCCGAGGCCCTGGACCCGGCCCTGGCCGCCGCCGGCCTGCCGGAGGGCGCCGCCAGCCTGGTCGAGAGCGCCGAGCACGCCGCCGGCTGGGCCATGTTCGCCGATCCGCGCCTGTCCCTGGCCGTGGCCCGCGGCTCGGGCCCCGCCGTGGCCCAGCTCGGCGGGGTGGCGCGCCAGACCGGCACGCCCGTCAGCCTGCACGGAACCGGCGGCGCCTGGCTGGTGGCGGACAAGAGCGCCGACGCCGCCCGCTTCGCCGAGGCCGTCTATCACTCGCTGGACCGCAAGGTCTGCAACACCCTGAACGTCTGCTGCATCGCCCGTGAGCGCGCGGACGAACTGCTGCCCGCCTTCCTGGACGCCATAGCCCGCGCCGGCCGCCGCCGCGGCGGCGACGTCAAGCTGCATGTGGTCGAGGCAGACCTTTCCGCCCTGCCCGCCGACTGGCGCAAGGCCCGCGCCAAGGTGCGCCGCGCCGACGGTGAACATGACGAGGCGGCGGTCGAGGCCCTGCCTCTGGAGGGCTTGGCTGTCGAATGGGAGTGGGAGGACACCCCCGAGCTCAGCCTCGCCCTGGTTGACGGCGCCGAGGAGGCCGCGGCCCTGTTCAACCGCTTCAGCCCCCACTTCGCCGTCAGCCTGATCGCCGAGGACGAGCTGGCGCAGAAGCGCTTCTTCGAGGCGGTGGACGCCCCCTTCGTCGGCGACGGCTTCACCCGCTGGGTCGATGGGCAATACGCCCTGAACCGGCCCGAACTCGGCCTCTCCAACTGGCAGAACGGCCGCCTCCTCGCCCGCGGCGGGGTCCTGGCCGGCGACAGCGTGTTCACCGTCCGCGCCCGGGTGCGCCAGACCGACCTGGCCCTCGACCGGCAATCTCCATCACCCCAATCGCCTTCACCCAAGTCAGATCAGCATGTGGTTCGCGGGTCCGGTCCGGCGCGTTCCTGAGGCCGGCCGCCCCGACGCGCTGAGACTGGGCTTTTCGCTCCAGCCCGGCATGCGGGTCGGCCTGTTCGGCGGCTCGTTCAACCCAGCGCATGAGGGCCATGCCCATGTTGCGGAGACGGCGCTGACGCGCCTGGGGCTCGACCGGGTGATCTGGCTGGTCTCGCCGCAGAACCCCCTGAAGACCGCCCAGCCAGACAG
Organism: Phenylobacterium montanum; assembly: GCF_018135625.1. Classification (NCBI taxonomy): domain Bacteria; kingdom Pseudomonadati; phylum Pseudomonadota; class Alphaproteobacteria; order Caulobacterales; family Caulobacteraceae; genus Poindextera; species Poindextera montana. Next base: position 3,516,215 of record NZ_CP073078.1, on the reverse strand, counting down.
CCTCAGGATGCGGATGGCCAAGGCGGCGCGTTTCGCCCGCGGCCCGAAGATGATCGTTTCGGACATCGAGACGCGCCTCGGCGTCCGCTACACCATCGACCTGATCCGCATCCTCCAGGCCCGCTTTCCGGGGGTGAAGTTCGTCTGGATCATGGGCGCCGACAGCCTGGCCAGCTTCCACAGGTGGCGCGGCTGGAGCGAAATCCAGGCCAACATCCCGATCGCCGTGGTCTCCCGCCCCGGCTCGGAGCTGCGCGGCGGCCTCGCCCCCGCCGCCCGGCGCTTCGCCGCCGCCCGTCGTCCGGCCGGTTTCGCCCGGCGCCTGGCGACCACCGACCCGCCCGCCTGGGTCTATATTCCGGCGCAGCTGAACCACGCCTCCTCGACCAAGATCAGGGACGCAAAGGTCGCATCCGAGATTCACGCCTGACCTGGACGCATTCGTATGCTAGGGTCCCCAATTAGCGTGACGCCTAGAGGAGCAAACCGCTGCATCGCGATGCCGCGCCGAGTGCGCACGAAGGTCAGGCCCAGTCGGCCGAGCCTTCCATAGAGGACCAGTCTAGTCCCGTTTCGACGGAAGGACTGCAGGAACGGATTCTGGCCCGTCTCGACGACGACAAGGCGCAGGACATCGTCCTTATCGACTTGAAGGACAAAAGCTCGGTGGCCGATTGCATGATCGTCGCTTCCGGGCGTTCGCACCGCCATGTCGGCGCCCTGGCCGACCACCTGCTGCGCCTGTTGAAGGATCTCGGCGCCGGAAAGGCCCGGGTCGAGGGCCTGCCGGACTGCAACTGGGTCCTGATCGACGCCGGGGACATCATCGTCCATCTGTTCCGGCCCGAGGTGCGCGTGTTCTACAACCTCGAAAAGATCTGGTCGGTCGACTCCCCGCACCGCGCGGCGGCGAACTGACCCAGCGCCTTCTCCCGAAAGGGGCGAAGGGAAGATGAAGGTCACCCTCCTCACCGTCGGCCGCTTGGGCCGGGCGCCGGAAGCGGCGCTCGCGAAGGACTATGCCGAGCGCGCGAGCGCCGCCGGGCGTTCGCTGGGCCTGGGGCCGGTCGAGATCGTCGAAGTCGAGGGGCGCAAGCCGGGCAAGGCCGCCGAGGCCGAGGCCCTGTCGCCGCACCTGGCCGGCGCCCACGTCATCGCCTGCGACGAACACGGCAAGGCCTTCACCTCCCGCGCCTTCGCCGGCCGTATCGAGCGGCTGCGCGACGACGGGACCCGGCGGCTGGTGCTGGTGATCGGCGGGGCGGACGGGCTCGACCTGCAGGTCCTCGCCGCCGCCAGCGAAACCCTCGCCTTCGGGATCCAGACCTGGCCGCACGCCCTGGTGCGCGCCATGCTGGCCGAGCAGGTCTATCGCGCAGTCACCATCCTGGCTGGCGCGCCCTATCACCGCGATTGACGTTGCGGCAGGCCTTTTCAGTCCTGGCTTGACCGGCTAACCGCAGCCCCAATGGTCCAGTCCCTTTCCACCGCCTATCGCGAACGGCTCAGGTCCGGCGAGATCAAGCCCGACGCGGCCCAGGCGGCGGCGGTCGAGGCGCTGGCGCGGCTGGAGAGCGAGCTGAACGCCCTGGCCGAACCGGGCTTCGGCTTTGCCCTGTTCAAGAAGCCGAAGGCGCCGCGCGGGGTCTATCTCTGGGGCCCGGTGGGCCGCGGCAAGTCCATGCTGATGGACCTGTTCTTCGACTCCGCTCCGGTGACGCGCAAGCGGCGCGTGCACTTCCAGGCTTTCATGGCCGAGGTCCACGCCCTGGTCGGCGAGTGGCGCAAGGGCGACGCCGCCGCGCGCAAAGCGCGCTTCGGCCAGACCAAGGGCGACGATCCAATCCCCCCCGTCGCCGAATACATCGCCGAGCAGGCCAAGCTTCTTTGCTTCGACGAACTGCAGGTCACCGACATTGCCGACGCCATGATCCTGGGGCGGCTGTTCGAGCACCTGTTCGAGCGCGGGGTGGTGCTGGTCGCTACCTCCAACAGGCCGCCGGACGACCTCTACAAGGACGGCATCAACCGCCAGCTTTTTCTGCCCTTCATCGCCCTGATCCAGGAGCGGCTGGAGCTGGTGGCGGTGCGTGGGCCATCGGACTACCGACTGGATCGCTTACGGGCGGCGCGGGTCTATTTCACCCCGCTGGACGCCGCCGCCGAGACCGGTTTCGACGCCCTCTGGCGCGACCTCCTGGGCGGGATGGAGGAAACCGGGGCCACGCTCGAGGTTCTCGGCCGCCAGGTGCGCCTGCCCCGCGCCGCCGGGGGCCTCGTCCGCGCCTCCTTCGCCAGCCTCTGCGCCACGGCGCTGGGGCCGCAGGACTATCTGGCGGTCGCGGCGCGGTTCCACACTGTCTTCCTGGAGGCCGTGCCGGTCCTCGGGGCCGAGCGACGCAACGAGGCGCGGCGCTTCGTCGACCTGATCGATTCCCTCTACGAGGCTGGGGCGCGGCTGGTGGTGCTGGCGGCGGCCGAGCCCGACGCCCTCTATCCCGCCGGCGACGGCGCCTTCGAATTCGAGCGCACCGCCTCGCGCCTGCACGAGATGCGCTCGGCCGACTGGCTGGAGAATGCGCGCGACTAGCCCTATCTGAACGGCGAAGCCGGTTTCGCAAGGAGGGTTCGATGGCGCATGGCCAGCATCGCTACGAGGTCAGGGTGGAGTGGACCGGCGACCGGGGCGAGGGCACGGCGAGCTACAGGGCCTATGACCGCGACCATGTGATCAGCGCGCCGGGCAAGCCGGCGATCCCCGGCTCGTCCGACCCGGCCTTCCGCGGCGACGCGGCGCGCTGGAACCCCGAGGAGCTGCTGGTCGCCTCGGTCTCGGCCTGCCACAAGCTCTGGTACCTGCACCTCTGTTCCGAGGCCGGGATCGCCGTGCGCGCTTATGTCGACGCGGCCGAGGGGCTGATGGTCGAGGACGAAAAGGGCGGCCATTTCACGTCCGTCACCCTGCGCCCGGAGATCCTGATCCGCGCCGGCGACGACGCGGCCCTGGCTGAGCGCCTGCACCACCGGGCGCACGAGCTCTGCTTCATCGCCAATTCGGTGAACTTCCCCATCGCCTGCGAGCCGGTGATCCGCTCGGCTTAGAAACGCCGAAGCCGAGCCCGGCGGGGAGGGACCGGGCTCGGCTGGTGCGCCGAAGGCGGGGGGAGGAGCGCCTTCGGCCGGCGGAGGGGGCGTGCCTACTTGGTGGTGGGCTTGGCCTCCGGGGTCTTCGCGGCCTCGGCCTTCATGGCCTTGGACTTGGCCTTATGGTGCTTGTGGTGCTTCATCTTGGCCTTGCCGGCCTTGGTCGCCTTGGCCTTCTCGGCCTTGGGCGCGGCCATGGCCTTGGTCGAGGCCGCCGGGGCCGGGGTCGCAGCCGGGGCGCTGGCGGCGGAAGCCGCGGCAGGCGCCGGCGCGGTGGCCGGAGCGGGGGTAGTCTGGGCGGAAGCGGGCAGGGCGGCCGCCAGGCTGGCGGCGGCGAGCATGCCGATCATCAAGGTCTTCACGGGGGAGGCTCCTAGGTCTCTGCTTTCCGGTCACATCGACCGTGAGACAGGGAATAGGCCCCCCAAACTGAACCCATCGGGATCGCCGCGTTCAGTTTCGTGTCAGCTTTGAAAATTTTTTACAGGCTCAGTAGTTCGCCGTGATGGCCAGGATCGCCTCGCCATAGCGATCCAGCTTGCCCTGGCCGACGCCGCCGATACGGGCCAGGACCGAGCGCTCCCGCGGCTTGATCTCGGCCATTTCGGCCAGGGTGCGGTCGTGGAAGATCACATAGGGCGGCACCGCCTGGCGCGCGGCTTCCTGGCGGCGCCAGGCCCGCAGCGCGTCGAACAGGGCCATGTCCGCCGCATCCACCGCCAGCGGGACCCCGCCGCGGGATTTGCGCGGGCGGCCGGAGCGGGTGGTGGGGTCGTGCGCCTCGGGCGCCCGCCGCAGGCCCACCTTGCGCTCGCCGCGATAGACCGCCCGCACCGCTTCGCCGTCGCCGAGGGCCAAGAGCGGGCGCCCGTCATTGGGGTCCTCGCGCAGCAGGCCCTCGAACAAGAGCTGGTCGATCAGGTCGCGCCAGCCGGCCGGGCTGAATTCCGTGCCGACGCCGAAGGTGGACAGCCCCGCCTCGAACGGCGTCGGCTCCTTGGTCTTGCCCAGGAGGTGATCCACCACCCGCCCGCGGCCGAAGCGCCCGTTCAGCCTGTGCACCGCCGACAGGGCCTTCTGCGCGGCCAGGCTCGCATCCACCGCCGCCGGCGGTTCCAGGCACAGGTCGCACTGGCCGCAGGGCTCGACCTGGTCCTCGCCGAAATAGCGGCGCACGGCGGCGGCCCTGCAGCCCATGCCCTCCAGCATGGCGTAGAGCTGGCGCGCCTTCCTCACCTGCACCATGCGCACCTCGTCCGCCAGTTCGCGGGTTTCGATGCGGCGCAGGGCCCAGCTGAGGTCGGCGGAGGAATAGAGGGTGATGCCCTCAGCCGGCTCGCCGTCGCGCCCGGCCCGGCCGATCTCCTGCCAATAGGCCTCGATCGAGGCCGGCGGGTCGGCGTGGATCACATAGCGCACGTCCGGCTTGTCGACCCCCATGCCGAAGGCGATGGTCGCCACCATCACCGCCTCGTCGGCGTCCAGGAACCTGGTCAGGCGGTCGGCGCGCACCTGCTTGTCCAGGCCCGCGTGATAGGCCAGGGCCGGGACGCCCGCCTCGGCCAGCTCCGCCGCCAGGCTGTCGGCGCCGTCTCTGGAGCCGGAATAGACCACGCCCGAGCGCCCGCGCCGCGCCTGGACCAGCTCGATCACCCGGTTACGGCCGCGGCCGGTCTTGCGCTCGGCCGACAGGATCAGCTCGGGCCGGGCGAAGCTGTCGACGAACTCGAGGCAGCCCTCCAGGCGCAGCTCGGCGCGGATGTCCTCGCGGGTGCGGGCGTCGGCGGTGGCGGTCACCGCCAGGCGCGGCGTGGTCGGGAACAGCTCGGCCAGCCGTCCCAGGGTCCGGTATTCCGGGCGGAAGTCGTGGCCCCACTGGCTGACGCAGTGCGCCTCGTCGATCGCCACCAGGGCCAGGCGCAGCTGCGACAGCCGCTCCAGCATCGAGGGCTGCATCAGCCCTTCGGGCGAGACATAGAGCAGGTCCAGCGTCCCGGCCTCGATCGCCTCCCAGGTCTCGCGCCGCTCGGCCGGCGAGGCGGTGGAGTCCAGGCGCGCCGCCGCCACGCCCATCTGGCGCAGCCCCGCGACCTGGTCGGCCATCAGCGCGATCAGGGGTGAAACCACCAGGCCCAGGCCGGGCAGGGCCATGCTGGGGATCTGGTAGCACAGGCTCTTGCCGCCGCCGGTGGGCAGCACGGCCAGGGCGCTCTTGCCGGCCAGCACCTCGCCGATCACCGCCTCCTGCAGGCCGCGGAAGGCGGCATGGCCGAAGGTCTGGTTGAGGATCCGGCGGGCCGCATCGAGGGGGGAATCGGGGCTCACCGAGCGGTTATGGCGGAGCCGAGCCCGCGCGCCAACCGGGTTCTGGCGCGCGCCCTACAGCATCGACGGGATCACCCGGTCCGGCGGCTTGTGGCCGTCCAGGAAGGTCTGGATATTGATCATCACCTTGCCGCCCATTTCGATGCGGCCTTCGACCGTGGCCGAGCTCATGTGCGGCAACAGCACCACATTGGGCAGCTTGAGCAGCTTGGGATTGATCGAGGGCTCGTGCTCGAACACGTCCAGGCCGGCCCCGCCCAAGGCGCCGTCGGCCAGCATGTCGGCCATCGAGGCCTCGTCGATCACCTCGCCGCGGGCGGTGTTGACGATGATGGCGTGCCTGGGAAGCATGTGCAGACGCCGCGCCGACATCAGGTGATAGGTGGCGGGCGTGTGCGGGCAGTGCAGGGTCAGGATGTCGGTGCGGGCCAGCATCTGGTCCAGCGACTCCCAGTACGTCGCGCCCAGCTCTTCCTCGATCCGCGGGCTGACCCGGCGGCGGTTGTGGTAGTGCACCTCCATGCCGAACACCCGGGCGCGGCGGGCCACCGCCTCGCCGATGCGGCCCATGCCGATGATGCCCAGCCGCGCGCCCTTCAGCCGCTTGCCCAGCATCCAGGTGGGCGCCCAGCCCTTGAAGCCGCCGGCCTGGACCAGGTTGGCGCCTTCGACCACCCGCCGGGCCGAGGCCATGATCAGGGCGATGGTCATGTCGGCGGTGTCTTCGGTCAGCACGCCGGGGGTGTTGGTGACGGTGACGCCACGGGCGTTGGCCGCCGCCACATCGATATTGTCGACCCCGGCGCCGAAATTGGCGATCAGCTTCAGGTTCGGCCCCGCCTGCTGCAGCAGGGCCGCGTCGATATGGTCGGTGATGGTGGGCACCAGGACGTCGGCCTCGGCCACGGCCAGGGCCAGCTCCGCCCTGCTGAAGGCATGGTCGTCCAGATTGAGCTGAACCTCGAACAGCTCGCCCATGCGCGCCTCGACGGGATCGGGCAGCTTGCGGGTGACGACGACTTTCGGCTTGCGGGCGGCCATGCGGGGGCTTGAAAAGGGGGCTTAAGGTCTTGAGTCTGGGACCGGGGTGATTTGTCGGCGCCTTCTAACAAAGGGCGTTCGAACGGCCAAGGCAAGCGCGTTCGGGGGTCAAACTATGGCGAGCCAAGCCCAGTGCGGTTAAAGGCGCAGGTCCTGCTCGCGGCCCTGGCGTTTCTGGCCGCCTGCTCGCCCAAGGCCGGGACGGGGTCGGACGCCGAGCGTCCCGGCCAGACGCCCTCGGGCCTGCCGGTGCCGCGCTACGTGATCCTGAAGTTCGACCCGGTCAACGCCCGCTCGGGCCCCAGCGACGACCACCGGCTGCTCTGGACCTATCACGTGCGCGGCCTGCCGGTGCAGGTGGTGGCCGAAACCAAGGACTGGCGACGGATCTGCGATCCGGACGGGGGCCTGTCCTGGGTGCACAAGCGCACCACCGACGGGCGGCGCTCGGTGATGAACACCTCGGGCGGCGCCGTGCCGATTCTCAGCGCGGCCCACGACAACGCCGCGGTGGTGGCCTATCTGGCGCCCCGGGCGATCGCGCCCCTGGACCGCTGCCAGGGCGATTGGTGCAAGATCAAGATGGGCGGCGCCGCCGGCTGGACGCGCGCGGCCCAGGTCTGGGGAACCGCCCCGGCGCCGCAATGCCGTTGAGCGGGCGAAGCGGCCTGTGCTAGGGCTCGCAGCCCAGGCGCTGCGCGAATCCGCGCCGGCGCCGCAACTTGCGGGCCGCGAGGCCTGCCCGAGGACGAGTGCGCCATGACCGTTGGGGAAAGGACCCAGTTCGACCGGGAAGACCTTCTGGCCTGTGGCCGGGCCGAGATGTTCGGCCCCGGCAACGCCCAGCTTCCCGCCCCGCCGATGCTGATGTTCGATCGCATCACCGAAATTTCCAAGACCGGCGGCGCCTATGGCAAGGGCTTTGTCCGGGCCGAACTCGACATTGATCCCTCGCAATGGTTCTTCCAGTGCCACTTCATCGGCGACCCGGTGATGCCCGGCTGCCTGGGCCTGGACGCCATGTGGCAGCTGGTCGGCTTCTTCCTGGGCTGGGCCGGCGGGCCGGGCCGGGGACGCGCGCTCGGCGTGGGCGAGGTCAAGTTCACCGGCCAGGTTACGCCCAAGGTGGGGCTCTTGACCTACAAGATCGAGCTCAAGCGCGTGATCATGCGCAAACTCGTGATGGGGGTCGGCGACGGCGTGTTGGAGGCCGACGGCGTTCCCATCTATGAGGCCAAGGACCTGCGCGTCGGCCTGTTCGACGCCAAGGACCTGGTCTGAAGCAGAAAGAAAGATTGGGGAGAACCGGCATGCGCCGCGTTGTCGTCACCGGACTGGGGATCGTCTCGTCGATCGGCTCCGATGCGGAGACCGTGACCGAATCCCTGCGCCACGCCCGTTCCGGCGTCGTGGCCGCGCCGGAATACGCCGAGCTGGGCTTTCGCTGCCAGGTGCATGCGCCCGCGAGGATCGAGGCCTGGGAAAATTTGATCGATCGCCGCGCGGCCCGCTTCCTGGCCCCCGGCACGGCCCACGCCCACATCGCCATGGAGCAGGCGATCCAGGACGCCGGCCTGTCCGAGGCCGAGGTCTCGGACGAGCGCACCGGCCTGATCGTCGGCTCGGGCGGCCCCTCGACCCGGGCCATCGTCGCCGCGGCCGAGACCACCCGCGAGAAAGGCCCCAAGCGCATTGGCCCGTTCGCGGTGCCCAAGGCGATGAGCTCCGGCCCCTCGGCGGTGCTGTCGACCTGGTTCAAGATGAAGGGGATCAACTATTCGATCTCCTCGGCCTGCGCGACCTCGACCCACTGCATCGGCGCCGCGGCCGAACAGATCCAGTTCGGCAAGCAGGACGTGATGATCGCCGGCGGCTGCGAGGAGCTGGACTGGACCCTGTCGAACCTGTTCGACGCCATGGGCGCCATGTCCAGCGGCTACAACAACCGGCCCCAGGTCGCCTCCCGCGCCTATGACAAGGACCGCGACGGCTTCGTCATCGCCGGCGGAGCGGGGATCGTGGTGCTGGAGGACCTTGAGCGCGCCAAGGCCCGCGGGGCCAAGATCTACGCCGAGATCACCGGCTACGGCGCCAACGCCGACGGCTACGACATGGTCGCGCCCTCGGGCGAGGGGGCCATCCGCTGCATGAAGATGGCCATGGCCGGGCTGGACGCGCCAATCGACTACCTGAACACCCACGGCACCTCGACCCCGGTGGGCGACTCCAAGGAGATGCAGGGGGTGCGCGCGGTGTTCGGCGACAAGGCGCCCCTGATTTCCTCGACCAAGTCCCTGACCGGCCACAGCCTGGGCGCGGCGGGGGCGCAGGAGGCGATCTATTGCCTCCTGATGATGCAGGCCGGCTTCGCCTGCGAAAGCGCCCACATCGAAACCCTGGACCCCGAATTCGCCGACCTGCCGATCCTGCGCGAGCGCAAGGAGGTGCAGCTGAACACGGTGATGTCGAACAGCTTCGGCTTCGGCGGGACCAATGGGTGCCTGGTGATGAGCCGGTATCAGGGGTGACAGTAGGCTCGGCGGGCATCTAGGGGATGTCTGCCGCCTTCTTTCGCAGCATTGGCGGCATCGCGCTGGCCCTTGTCATGGCCGCTATATCGGTTGCGGCCCATGCAGACCCGAAAGGCGACTCTAGCGCCTGCACCTCCCAACTATTCGAAGGCGACACCTTCGTCGTCTGCCGCTATCGCGCGTCCACCAGCGACATACGCCTGGTGTCGCGAAGCATGCGTCCTACGGCCGTTGATCTTCCAGGCTTGAGAACGGCGTTGGGGCGCGAAGCGTCACGGGTCGAGTTTGCGATGAACGGAGGGATGTTCGATCCGAACTTCGATCCTCTCGGGCTCTTCATCGCCTCAGGCCGAGCGGTGCGGCCAATCAATCTCGGAAAAGGCGGCGGCAACTTCTTCATGCTGCCCAATGGCGTGTTCTGGGTCGATGCGCGCGGAGCACCGCACGTCAGCGAGACCCACGCCTTTCAGACCGCGGTCCGTCACACGGTCTGGGCGACCCAGTCCGGCCCGCTGCTCGTCCAGGGCGGGCGTCTCAATCCACACGTTTCCGACAACGGCCCCTCGCTCGCCGTGCGAAACGGGGTCGGCGTGAAGAATGGCGAAGCCCTGTTCGCAATCAGCAACGAGCCGGTTTCCTTCGGCCGCTTCGCCCGTTTCCTGCGAGACGATTTGGGCTGTCCCGACGTGCTCTATCTAGATGGGGCGGTCTCCAGCCTCTGGTCGCCAGACTTGGGGCGCATCGACGCCAATGCGGAGCTGGGCGTCTATGTCATCGTCATGCGCAAACGCTAACGCGCGAGATGTGACGAAAGTATTCCTTGGAATGCTGGCCGTTCCCAAAGCCCTTGGATGACATTGGAGCTGGAGGCAAGACTTTCCACCAAGGCGTTTGGGTGGGCTTGGCTTCTTCCCTTCCCCCCTTGCGGGGGAAGGAGGGGCCCGCCCGCGAGAGCGGGTGGGAGGATGAGGGGTCGCGCCGGCCCAGCCTCCCTTTGGCCCTCGCACCGCTCTCAAATCGGATAGTTGGGCGTGACCCCTCATCCTCCCACGGCTTCGCCGCGGGCCCCTCCTTCTCCCGCAAGGGGAGAAGGGTTCGGCATTGGACATTTCGCCCCTGACATGGGAGGACGCAGCCAAAGCGAATCGGACCTGACCGGGAGTTTGACGCCATGGCCGACGACTACGACCTGCCCAAGGGCGAGCTGATGAAGGGCAAGAAGGGCCTCGTCATGGGCGTGGCCAATTCGAACTCGATCGCCTGGGGCATCGCCTCGCAGCTGGCGGCCCAGGGGGCCGAAATGGCCTTCAGCTATCAGGGCGAAAACCTGGAGCGGCGCGTGCGGCCCCTGGCCGAGAGCATCGGCGTCAAGCACATGATCCCGGCCGACGTCACCGACGACGCCTCGATGGACGCCGCTTTCGCCGAGATCGAAAAGGTGTTCGGGACCCTCGACTTCGTGGTCCACTCGATCGCCTTCGCCGACAAGGACGAGCTGAAGGGCAGTTTCGTCGAGAACACCACCCGCCAGGGCTTCCTGACCGCCATGAACGTCTCGGCCTTCAGCTTCGTCGACGTGGCGCGGCGGGCGTCCAAGCTGATGCCGAACGGCGGAGCCATGGTCAGCATGACCTATCTCGGCGCCGAGCGGGTCATTCCCAACTACAACACCATGGGCGTGGCCAAGGCGGCGCTGGAGGCGGCGACCCGCTATATCGCCCGCGACCTCGGCCCCGCCGGCATCCGGGTCAACGCCATCTCGGCCGGGGCCATGCGCACCCTGTCGCTGGCCGGCATCTCCGGCGGCCGCTCGATGATCAGCCAGGGCCGCGCCTTCAGCGCCCTGAAGCAGGACACCACCATGGAGGGCGTGGCCGGCTGCGCCCTGTGGCTGCTGTCCGACCTCGGCCGCTCGACCACCGGCGAGGTGGTGCATGTCGACGCCGGCTTCCACATGATCGGCCTGCCGGAAGGCTTCGGCGAGGGCTGACCCCTCACTTCGGCAAGAGCCTGAACCGGCGGCCCTCGTCCCGGCCGAGGCGCTGGAAATGGTCGGCGCCGGAGCGAAAGCGCCCCTCGGCGACCGCTGCGGCGACATCGGGATGGCGCGCCAGATAGTCGGCCTCGTCGAAGCGCGCGCCGCGATGGCCGGGGCTTCGCCAGCCGCCGCTTGCGAAGTTGACGATCAGGTCCGGCAGATGGGCGCAGCCCGGCGCGTCGAAATCCGCCTCATGGCTGCCGTCGAAGAAATGCAGGCCTACGGCGGGCGACAGGGCGTAATCCTCGGTCAGCCCCAGCCCGCCATAGACGTCGCGCATCCCCTGCAGGATCAGGGTCGGGGTGGTCAGGGCGGCGAGGTGGGCGAAGCGGCCCGGCTGGAGCACGAAGCTCGGGTTCTTGAAGGGATAGCCGTAGCAGACCACGGCGGTGACCGGCCGCTCGGCGGCGAACAGGGTCGCCGCATGCGCGCCGCTCGACCGGCCGGCCAGGATCGCCGGGCCATCGCCGCGGCGTCGCGTGACGACACGGCGCAAGGCGGCCACCATCTCCTCAACCGATGCGCCGCGCCCTTGGCCCGAGCCCTGCCCCAGCACTTCCCGATGCCCGACGAAACTCGCGCCCTCGGCGACGAAGCGGGCGCGCAGGACATCCTCCACCTGACGATCGGCGGGATAGGACGCGCCGCCGAGATAGAAAACGGTTCCGTCCATCCGAGCCTCCCCGGACTGCGTTCCTCACCCCGGCGGCGGCTCGCCCTGCGCCGCCGCGCCGGCCTGCGAGGGCTGGGGCGCCGGCTCGCCGCTGAGGATCTGGTCGATGTTTTCCGGCCCCGCCGGGACCGGATTGGCGCCGGGGATGGTCTGCACCCCCAGGCGCGGCAGGCTCATGGCCATGAACTGGCGCCAGATCTCGGCCGGGACCGAGCCGCCGGTGACCCGTTTCATCGGGGTGTTGTCGTCGCGCCCGGTCCAGACCGCGGCGGTGAAGCCGCCTGTGTAGCCGACGAACCAGGCGTCGCGGTAGTCGCTGGTGGTGCCGGTCTTGCCGGCCAGGTCGTAGCCGGGGATCTTGGCCTTGACCCCGGTGCCGGAGGCCAGCACCTCGCGCATCAGCTGGATCATGTAGCTCAGCGCCGGCTGGCCGATCACCGCGCTCCTGGGCTGCTGGCCCAGGCTGTGGTCGAACAGGACCTTGCCCGAGGCGGTGCGGATGCGCTCGATGCCATAGGCCTTGGCCGAAAGGCCGCCATTGGCGAAGCTGTCATAGGCCTGGGCCATCTCCAACGGCGTCACCTCCACCGCGCCCAGGGCCATGGACGGGCTGGTCTGGATGTCCGAGGTGATGCCCAGGCGGTGGGCGGTGGCGGCTACATTCTGCGTGCCGATGTCGCTGCCCAGCTTGGCGGCGACGGTGTTGATCGACTGGGCGAAGGCCGTCTCCAGCGTCATGGGCCCGAGATACTTGTTGGTGTAGTTGCGCGGCTGCCAGTTGCCGATGGTGATCGGCTCGTCGACCACCATCTGGTCCGGGGTGTGGCCCTGCTCCATGGCCGTCAGATAGACGAACGGCTTGAAGGAGGAGCCGGCCTGGCGCTGGGCCAGCGAGGCGCGGTCGTACTGGCTCTGGGCGTAGTCGGCCCCGCCGACATAGGCGCGGATGCGGCCCGCCGCGTCCACAGCCACCAGGGCCGCCTGCTGCACCCCGCGGTCGGCGGCGTGCTCGACCCCCTGGTGCAGGGCGTATTCGGCGTTCAGCTGGGTCGGCAGGTCGATGGTGGTCTCGACCACCAGGTCTTCCTGCGGCTGGCCCACCAGGGCGCGCACCTGCTGGTCGACCCAGTCGACGAAATACTGCGCCTTCTGGCTCTCGAGCGTGGCCGAGACCCGCACCGGCTGGCTGATCGCTTCCTGGCGCTGCTGCTCGGTGATGGCGCCGCTGTCGACCATGGCCGCCAGCACCAGGTTGGCCCGCCGCGCCGCCCGTTCGCTTTCCGAGACCGGGCTATAGCGCGACGGCCCCTTCATCAGCCCGGCCAGCAACGCGGCCTCGCCCACGGTCAACTTTGAGGCCGGCTTGTTGAAATAGCGCTGCGAGGCGGCCTCGATGCCATAGGCGCCCTCGCCGAAGAACACCCGGTTCAGATAGAGGGCGAGGATCTGCTTCTTGGAGAACTTGGTCTCCAGCCAGATGGCCAGGACCAGCTCCTGGGCCTTGCGCCGGATGGTGCGGTCGGGGGTCAGGAACAGGTTTCGGGCCAGCTGCTGAGTGATGGTCGAGGCGCCCTGCACCGCTCGCCGCGCGCGGATATCGACCACGATCATCCGCATCATGCCGATCGGGTCGAAGCCGAAGTGGTGGTAGAAGCGCTTGTCCTCGATGGCCACGAAGGCGGCGGGCACGTAGGGCGGCAGTTGGTCTATATCGACCGGCGGCGAGAACTGGCTGCCCCGCACCCCCACCAGCGCCCCCGACCGGTCGAGATAGGATATCGACGGCTGGCGGGTGACGTCGAACATCTTGGAGGTGTCGGGCAGGTTGGTGGCGAACACGGCCAAAAAGCCGACCACCGCGATCAGGCCCCAGACCCCGACCACCGCGCCCCAGTAGAGGAAGGCCTGCAACGGCGTGCGCCGGCCCTGCGCCTTGGCCATGGTCGAATTCTCTCCGCTGGGACGCGCCCTTGCGCGCTCAATACCCGAAAGCCGGACTCACGCGCGATAGGGTTTACGAAACATGAATCGGGCTCCCCATGCGACATGACTTCGCCGCAGCTGGGCTCTAGGCTGGGCCTGCAACTGCTCGAAGGCCCCCATGATCCGCTCGCTGTCGCTCTTGCTCGCATCCAGTCTCTGCCTCGCAGCTTGCGCCAGCACCCCGCCGGCGGCTGCGCCCGAGCCGGCCTGGACCGGGGGCGATCCGGCCCACCTGGCCGCCGACAAGGCCCAGTGCCGCAAGGAGGCCGACACTATCGACGTGCATGTCTCGGCCGGCTTCTCCGACCCGACCTATGGCGTGACCAGCGCCATGGCCGCCTATGTCGACAAGGACAACCCCCTGGCCAACCGGGAAAAGATCACCCGCGACGCCGCCTACGCCACCTGCATGACCAACAGGGGCTGGAAGGCGCAATAGGGGGCTCTTTCGGCCGGAGCCAGGCTACGGCCAGACCTTGGTCCTCAGCCAGGCGTCCAGGTCCGCGGCCGACCGGTCCGGGATCTGCTCCATCGGCACGTGCCCGACCCCCGGATAGGCGATCAGGGTCGCCCCCGGGATCGCCCTGGCGAAGGCCTCGCCGTTAGCGAAGGGGATCAGGTGGTCGTCGCGGCCATGCATGACCAGGGTCGGGGCCTTGATCGCCGCCAGCACCGCATAGCTCGCCTCGCGCCGGTCACCGGTCTGCAGCGCCATCAGGATGGCCCGATGCCCCGGTGCGCGGGCGAAATCGGAATAGCGGTCGACCAGGGCGGGGGTGACCAGCTTCTCGTCGACAAAGGCCGACTTCAGCCCCTGGGCGATCAGGGGCTTGGTGTCGATGTCGCGCAGGATCGCGCGGCCGACCGGATTGCGCAGGATCTGGAAGATCACCGCGCCGCCCTGCTGGCTCTTGGGCGGGGCCCAGCCGGCGGCGTCCACCAGCACCAGGCCCTGCAGCCGGTCGGGATGGCGCAGGGCGAAGTCCCAGGCCACGCCCCCGCCCATGGAATTGCCGGCCAGCACGAACGACTTCACGCCCAGCCTGTCCGTCGCCTGGGCGACCAGGTCGGCGTAGGAATCGGTGTTTGCGGGCCAGCGCGCCGGCGCCCGGGTCAGGCCATGGCCAGGCAGGTCCAGGGTGATGATGCGGTAGCGGGGCGAGAGGATCCGCGCCCAGTCGTCCCAGTCCTGGGCCGAGGCGGAAAAGCCGTGCACCAGCACCAGCACGTGACCGCCGGCCTGGCCCTGGTCGCGATAGCGCATATGCACCCCGCCCGGCAGGTCGATGTAGCGGCTGGCGGCGTCGGCATACTTGGCCTCCAGCCTGTCGTAGCCGATGTCGGGCCGCAGCAGGGCCAGCCAGCCGACCAGCACGATGGCGAAAACGGCCAGGACAAGGATGCCCAGTCCCTTGATCACGCGTCCCAATCGTCCCTCCTCCGATCGCCTCGCCCGGAATGGCAGCTAATCACCAGAGCCGCAGGTGGGGCAATGCGGATCGGCGCCGATGCGCACGGTGCGGGCCTCGCCGGCCAGGGCGTCGTAGACCAGCAGGCGGCCGGTCAGCGGCTCGCCGGCGCGGGCGATCAGCTTGACCGCCTCCAGCGCCATCATCGAGCCGATCACGCCGGCCAGGGCGCCCACCACCCCTACGGCGACGCAGGTCTCGGCGTCCGGCGGCGCCTCTGGCACGAGGCAGCGATAGCAGGGCTTGCCGGCGAACACCCCGACTTGGCCGGTCCAGCGGCCGATGGCGCCGGAGACCAGGGTCTTGCCCTCGGCCACGCAGGCGTCTGCGACAGCGAAGCGGGTCTCGAAATTGTCGGTGCCGTCCAGCACCAGGTCATAACCCCGGACGATCTCGCGGGCGTTGGCGGCATGCACCTCAACCGCATGGGCCTGGACCGCGACATTGGCGTTCAGCGCCGCCAGGTGCGCGGCCGCCGCCTCGACCTTGGGCCGACCGATGTCCGCCGTGGCGTAGAGTACCTGGCGCTGCAGGTTCGACAGGGCCACGGTGTCGGCGTCCGCCAGGCCCAGGGTCCCAACCCCGGCCGCCGCCAGATAGAGCGCCACAGGCGCGCCCAGGCCGCCGGCGCCGACGACCAGCACCCGCGCCGCCTTCAGCGCCTGTTGCCCCGGCCCACCGACCTCGCGCAGCACCAGATGGCGGGCATAGCGCTCGATTTCCTCGTCGGTGAACCTGGTCAAATGGAGCGTCCTTGAGCTGATCCGGAGCCGAAGCATACTCGCCCCGGGGATTTAGGGGCGCGACCGTTCGAGGCCAACCGTCGGCGTGGCGCTTGATCCGGCGGCCCATCCGCGCCACATGCGCGGCTATGACTGACCCCAACTTCCCCAACTGGCACGGCACCACCATCCTGGCCGTGCACAAGAACGGCCAGACCGTGATCGCCGGCGACGGCCAGGTCTCCATGGGCCCGACCATCGTCAAGGGCAATGCGAAGAAGGTGCGGCGCCTGGCCGGCGGCAAGGTGCTGGCCGGCTTCGCCGGCGCCACCGCCGACGCCTTCACCCTGATCGAGCGGCTGGAGGCCAAGCTGGAGCAGTATCCCGACCAGCTGGCCCGGGCCTGCGTCGACCTGGCCAAGGATTGGCGCACCGACCGCTATTTGCGCCGGCTGGAGGCGATGCTGATCGTGGCCGACAAGGAGGCCATCTACACCGTCACCGGCGTCGGCGACGTGCTGGAGCCGGAATTTGGCGTCGCGGCGATCGGCTCGGGCGGCCAGTTCGCCCTGGCCGCGGCCCGGGCCCTGGTCGACTTCGACCTCACCGCCGAGGACATCGCCCGCCGCGCCATGGCCATAGCCGGCGACATCTGCGTCTACACCAACGGCGCCCTGACCCTCGAGACTCTGGACGCCTAGGACCCCGCGTATGACCGAATTCTCCCCCCGCGAGATCGTCTCCGAGCTCGACCGCTTCATCGTCGGCCATGCCGAGGCCAAGCGCGCCGTGGCCGTGGCCCTGCGCAACCGCTGGCGCCGCCGCCGGGCCCCGGAAGAGATCCGTGACGAGATCACGCCCAAGAACATCCTGATGATCGGCCCGACCGGGGTCGGCAAGACCGAGATCGCCCGTCGCCTGGCCAGGCTGGCACAGGCCCCGTTCCTGAAAGTCGAGGCGACCAAGTTCACCGAGGTCGGCTATGTCGGCCGCGACGTCGACCAGATCATGCGCGACCTGGTCGAGAGCGCTATGGCCATGGTCCGCGACAAGCGCCGCGCCGCCGTGCGCGCCAAGGCCGAGTCCGCCGCCGAGGAGAAGATCCTCGACGCTCTGGTCGGCCCGGCCGCACAGCCCGCGACCCGCGACGCCTTCAGGAAGAAGCTCCGGGCGGGCGAGATCGATGACAAGGAAGTCGAGCTGACCTTGTCCGACAGTGGCTCGCCCATGCAGGGCTTCGATATCCCCGGCCAGCCGGGCGCCTCGGTGGGCGTGCTGAACATCTCCGAGATGATGTCCAAGGCCTTCGGCGGGCGGACAAAGACGCACAAGACCACCGTCGCCGGCGCCTGGGCGCCCCTGATCGCCGAGGAGAGCGACAAGCTTCTGGACCAGGAAGCCCTGACCCAGGAGGCCCTGGACCTGGCCGAGACCAGCGGCATCGTCTTTATCGACGAGATCGACAAGGTCGCCTCGCGCTCGGAACGCGCCGGCGCCGACGTCTCGCGCGAAGGCGTCCAGCGGGACCTCCTGCCGCTGATCGAGGGGACCACCGTCTCGACCAAGTACGGGCCGGTGAAGACCGACCACGTGCTCTTCATCGCCTCGGGCGCCTTCCACGTGGCCAAGCCCTCGGACCTACTTCCCGAGCTGCAGGGCCGCCTGCCGATCCGGGTGGAGCTGAAGGCCCTGACCCGGGACGACTTTCGCCGCATCCTCACCGAGCCCGAGGCCAACCTGATCCGCCAGAACCAGGCGCTGATGGCCACCGAGGGCGTGACCCTGACCTTCACCGACGACGCCATCGAGGCCCTGGCCGACGCGGCCGTGGCGGTGAACGGGGCGGTGGAGAACATCGGCGCCCGCCGCCTGCAGACCGTCCTGGAAAAGGTGGTCGAGGAAATCAGTTTCACCGCCGGCGACGGCGGGGCCGAGCAGGTCGTCATCGACGGCGCCTATGTCCGCGACCGCGTCGGAGCCCTGGCCCAGAACGCGGACCTGTCGCGGTATATTCTTTAGCGTTCAGTACCGCTCCGCCCGCGCCTTCCGGATCGCCGTTTCCAGGGCCTTGGCGAAGTCGGCGCGCTCGACGGGGCTGAGGGCTCGGGCCACCACCAGGCTGCGGCCGGAGAGCTGGAGGGAGACGCTGGTCTCGTGCTCGCCGGGCGCCTCGACGGCGACGCGGGTGAAGGCGGTGGGCGAGGTCCAGACGGTGCGGGCGTGGCGGCCGATCTCGTGCGAGACGCGCACCTCGTCGGCGGAAACCTGCACCCGCTCGGCCTGGCTCGCGGCCCCGCGATAGCTGGCGCGGAAGGCCAGCCAGACGCCCAGCACGTCGAGCCCCAGGAAGAACGGCACCGGAAAGGCGTGCAGGGCGATGACGAAGGCCGCCATGGCCAGGTTGGCGGCGATCACCAGGCCGAACAACCAGGCGAAGCCGCGCTTGGACAGCGAGCGCGTCGGCGCCAGGCGGGCGTCCATGTAGAGGGTGGCGGCCATCAGACCAGTCTAGCCAAGTCGCGACCGCTTCGCACCAGCGGACCGTTGGCGAACGCAGCGACGCAAGCCATGGTCAAGCCATGCCAGCCGCCAAGCCCAAGCCCGCCCCAAGACCTGCGCGCAAGCCCGCCAAACGCCCCCGCCGCGCCTCCCCCGCCCAGGCCGCACGGATCGAGGCGCTGTTCTCGCGCTTCGCCCAGACCGCCCCCGATCCACGCACCGAGCTCGACTTCAAGAACCCCTACACCCTGGTGGTAGCGGTGGCCCTGTCGGCCCAGGCGACCGACAAGATGGTCAACAAGGCGACCGACAAGCTGTTCGCCGTCGCCGACAACCCGGCCGACATGGTCGCCCTGGGCGAAGAGGGCCTGATCCCTTTCATCGCCTCGATCGGCCTCTACCGCACCAAGGCCAGAAACGTCATCGCCCTCTCGCGCATCCTGCTGGACCAGTACGGCGGGCAGGTCCCCCTGAAGCGCGAGGCGCTGCAGGCCCTGCCCGGCGTCGGTCGCAAGACCGCCAGCGTGGTGCTGAACGAGCTCGATATCGAGCCGGCCATCGCCGTCGACACCCACGTCTTCCGCGTCGCCCACCGGCTGAAGCTGTCCGCCGGCAAGACCCCCGACCAGGTCGAGCACGACCTGACCGCCATCATCCCGAAGCCCTACCTGACCCGCGCCCACCACTGGCTGATCCTGCACGGCCGCTATGTCTGCGTGGCGCGCAAGCCCAAGTGCGCGGAATGCGTGGTCGCCGACCTCTGTCCGTCGCGTGAGCTGTTCCTGGGCGCCTAGCGCATCGCCGCGCGCATCGCCTTTGCAAATCCGCCGCCGCGGTCGGGGGCCAGGTCGAGATAGAGGTCGGGCTCGATCGCCTCCAGCTCCATCAGGCGCAGCTCGCCGTCAGGAGCGCGGATCAGGTCGATACGGGCATAGGCCAGGGGCTGGCCCGCCGCCTCCAGCACCTGGCTGGCGACCCGGCGCATCTCGGCGTCAGCCTCGATGGCGCGATAGGCGCCGCCGTACTGGTACTGCACGCGGAAGTCCCCGGCGCTGGCGACCTTGGCGATGGCGTGGCTGAAGGCGCCGCCGAAATAGAGCAGCGACAGCTCGCCCTCCTCGGCCACCGCCGGCAGGAAGGGCTGCAGCATGGCCGGGCCGGGCGGGCCGCCGGCCAGGCTGCCGCCATGGGGCAGGCGGATCGTGCCGAACGAGCCGCCGGAGACCTGCGGCTTGACGATCAGGTCCTGGCCGAACCGTTCGTGCGCCTCGGCGACAGCGGCGGGGGTCAGGCGGTCGACGAACAGGGTCGGCACGATCGGCGCCCCGGCCTCTTCCAGCTCGGCCAGGTAGGTCTTCTGGGTGTTCCAGGACAGGACCTCGACCGAATTGACTGCGCGAACGCCGCCTTCGTCCAGCCGATCCAGCAAGGTCCGCCACTCGCGCTCGCGGCTATGATAGCCCCAGGCCAGGAGTGGGGTGACCGCATCGAACCCGGCCAGGTCGCCGGCCTCGGTCCACGAACGGGTTGTGACTTCGATCCCCTCCGGTCGGAGGGGCGCGGACAGGCGTTCGGCCAATTCGGAGGCGATGGCGGCGAATCTCGGCTCGTCCGGCGCCGGCGTCAGCAGCAAAAGTCGCATCACATCACCGCCCGCATTGCCAGTCCGAGGCCCATGCTATACTCCGCGCGCCGTTCAAAGCCCGGATCTCCCTGCCCATGCAAAGCCTGTACGACGTCGCCGCCATCGGCAACGCCATTGTCGACGTTATATCGCCGGCCACCGAGGATTTCCTGGTCGAGCACGGCCTGACCAAGGGCGCCATGATCCTGATCGACGACGCGCGCGCTGTCGAACTCTACGGCCACATGGCGCCGGGAGTCGAAGCCTCGGGCGGATCGGCCGGCAACACCATCGCGGGCCTGGCCAGCCTGGGCGGCCGCGGCGCCTTCATCGGCAAGCTGGGCCAGGACCAGCTGGGCGACGTGTTCGCCCATGACATCGAATCCATCGGCGCCAAGTTCAGCGGCGGGCGGATCGGCGACCACCAGACCGGGCGCTGCCTGATCAACGTCACCCCCGACGGCCAGCGCACCATGTGCACTTTCCTGGGCGCCGCAGCCATGGTGTCTCCCGACGACGTCGATCCGGCGATCATCGAGGCCGCCGCCGCGGTCTATCTGGAAGGCTACCAGTTCGACCCGCCGGAGGCCCGCCGCGCCTTCGCCAAGGCCGCCGGCCTGGCGCGCGGGGCCGGGCGGCTGATCGCCCTGTCCCTCTCCGACAGCTTCGTGGTGCATCGTCACCGGCCGGCGCTCCTCGGCTTCATCGACAGCGAGGTCGACATCCTGTTCGCCAACGAGGACGAGATCTGCGCCCTGTTCGAGACCGACAGTTTCGACGCCGCCGCCGAGGCGATCCGCGGCCGGGCCAAGATCGCCGCCATCACCCGCGGCCCGAAGGGCTCGGTGGTCATCGCCGGCGACGACGCCCACGCCGTTCCCGCCGCTCCGGTGGACAAGGTGGTCGACACCACCGGCGCCGGCGACCAGTACGCCGCCGGCTTCCTGCACGCCTTGGCCCAAGGCCATAGCCTGCCGGCCTGCGCCCGCTGGGGCGGCTTGGCCGCGGCCGAGGTGATCTCGCACTACGGCCCGCGCCCGCAGACTTCGCTGAAGGCTCTGGCCGCCGCCGCAGGGCTATAGGGCTTTCCTATCGGGTCCTTTCCGTTTAGATCGCCATTCCCGCTCGCCGGGATCGGACGAAGATCAAGGAGCGCGCCGACATGGCCGCCAGCCGCACGGCCGAAGTGGTCCGCGAGACCAAGGAGACCCAGATCCGCGTGACCGTGGACCTGGACGGGACCGGAGTCTCGAAAGTCTCCACCGGCGTCGGCTTCTTCGACCACATGCTGGAAAGCTTCGCCCGCCACGGCGGGATCGACATGACGGTCGAGACCAAGGGCGACCTGCACATCGACATGCACCATACGGTCGAGGACACCGGCATCGTCCTGGGCCTGGCGATCGCCAAGGCCCTCGACGGGTTCAAGGGCGTGCGCCGGTTCGGCCACGCCTATATCCCGATGGACGAGACCCTGACCCGCTGCGCCCTCGATCTCTCCAACCGCCCCTACCTCGTCTGGAAGGTCGCCTTCCAGCGGCCCAAGGTCGGCGAGATGGACACCGAGCTGTTCAAGGAATTCCATCACGCCTTCGCCATGAACTGCGGCGCCTGCGTGCATCTGGAGACCCTCTACGGCGAGAACAGCCACCACATCGCCGAGAGCGGATTCAAGGCCCTGGCCCGGGCCCTGCGCCAGGCGGTGGAGCTGGACCCCAAGACCCTGGGCCACGCCCCCTCCACCAAGGGCGTGCTCTGATAAACCCATGCAGAGCATAGCCCTGATCGACTACGGGTCGGGCAACCTGCGCTCGGCCGAAAAAGCCCTCGTCAAGGCCGGCGAAGCGCTGGACGGCGCGCGCCGGGTGGTGGTGACCGCCGATCCCGACCTGATCGCCCGCGCCGACCGCATCGTCCTGCCCGGCGTCGGCGCCTTCGCCGCCTGCGCCGCGGGCCTGCACGCGCGCTCGGGCGTGACCGAGGCCCTGGAGGCGGCGGTGCGCGGGCGCGGGACCCCGTTCCTCGGCATCTGCGTCGGCATGCAGCTGATGGCTTCGCGCGGGCTGGAGTTTCGCACCACGCTCGGCCTCGACTGGATCGGCGGCGAGGTTCGTCGCCTGACCCCCGACGGCGCGGCCTTCAAGGTGCCGCACATGGGCTGGAACGACATCCAGGTCGCCGCCCCTCATCCCCTGTTCGAGGGACTGGGCGCGGATTCACCCATGTACTTCACCCATTCTTTCGCCTTCTTCCCCGATGATGCCGCCGCCGTGGCCGCCAGCGTCGACCATGGCGGGCGGTTCGCCGCGGCCGTGGCGCATGGCAATATGGCCGGCGTGCAGTTCCACCCCGAAAAATCGCAAGCGGCGGGCCTAAGGCTGCTCGCCAACTTCCTGGACTGGCGCCCATGATCCTCTATCCCGCCATCGACCTGAAAGACGGGCAGTGCGTGCGCCTGCTGCATGGCGACATGGACAAGGCCACCGTGTTCAACGCCTCGCCCGCCGACCAGGCCGAGCAGTTCGTGCGCGACGGCTTCGACTGGCTGCACGTGGTCGACCTGAACGGCGCCATCCAGGGCCAGTCGATGAACGCCGACGCGGTCAGCGCCATCCTCAATCGCGTCTCCATCCCCGTGCAGCTGGGCGGCGGCATCCGCAGCCTGGAGGCGGTCAGCCTGTGGATCGAGGCGGGGGTCAGCCGGGTGATCCTGGGCACGGTCGCGGTCCGCGATCCCGAGCTGGTCAAGACCGCCGCCCGCCAATGGCCCGAACAGATCGCCGTGGCCGTCGACGTGCGCGACGGCAAGGTCGCGGTCGAGGGCTGGACCGGCGGCTCCGACCTCGATCCCATCACCCTCGGCAAGCGGTTCGAAGATGCGGGCGTCGCCGCCCTGATCGTCACTGACATCAGCCGCGACGGGGCCATGACCGGGGTCAATGTCGAGGCGGTGGGGGCGGTGGCCGATGCAGTCTCCATCCCCGTGATCGCTTCGGGCGGGGTGGCCTCGGTGGACGACATCCGCCACCTGCAGGCCTGGCCCGGCGTGCCGATCGCCGGCGCGGTGCTCGGCCGCTCGCTCTACAACGGCGCCATCCGCCCGGCCGAGGTGATCGCCGTGGCCAACCGCAAGGCGGCCTGAGGCCCCATGCTCAAGGTCCGCGTCATCCCCTGTCTCGACGTCAAGGATGGCCGGGTGGTCAAGGGCGTGCAGTTCGTGTCCCTGCGCGACGCCGGCGACCCGGTCGAGCAGGCCCGGGCCTATGACGCGGCGGGCGCAGACGAGCTGATGTTCCTCGACATCACCGCCAGCCACGAGGGCCGCGGCGCCATCCTGGACGTGATCGCCCGCACCGCCGACGTCTGCTTCATGCCGGTCTCGGTCGGCGGCGGGGTGCGCAACGTCGAAAATGCGCGCGCTCTCTTGCGCGCGGGGGCCGACAAGGTCTCGGTCAACACCGCCGCGGTGGAGGACGAGGGCCTGATCGCCAGCCTCGCCGACGCCTTCGGCTCCCAGGCCGTGGTCTGCGCCATCGACGCCCGCGCCCGCGAGGGCGGCGGCTGGGAGGTGTTCACCTATGGCGGGCGCAAGGCCACGGGCCTCGACGCCGTCGACTACGCCGCGCGGGCGGTGGAGCGCGGGGCTGGCGAGATCCTGCTCACCTCCATGGACCGCGACGGGGCCAAGAGCGGCTACGACGTCGCCCTGCTAAGGGCCGTGTCCAGCGCCGTGGGCGTGCCGGTGATCGCCTCGGGCGGGGCCGGGACCACCGACCACCTGATCGAGGCGGTGCAGGCTGGCGGGGCAGACGCGGTGCTGGCCGCCTCGATCTTCCACTTCGGCGAGATCGCCATCCCCGAAGCCAAGGCCGCCATGGCCCGCGCCGGCCTGCCGGTGAGGCTGATCGCATGAGCACCCAGCGCTTCGCCGACATCCTGGCCCGGCTGTCCGCCACCATCGCCGCGCGCAAGGGCGCGGACCCGGCTTCCTCCTACACCGCCAAGCTCCTGGCCGCCGGCCCGGTCCTGGCCGCCAAGAAGCTGGGCGAGGAGGCCATCGAGACCGCCCTGGCCGCCGCCCTGAACGACCCGGACGCCATCGCCGCCGAGAGCGCCGACCTGATCTATCACTGGCTGGTCCTGCTGGCCGCCAGCGACGTCAGCCTCGACGCCGTGGCCGCCAAGCTGGAGGCGCGCGAGGGCCGCTCGGGGATCGAGGAGAAGGCGTCGCGCAAGGGCTGATCCTGTCCGAAGTTTAATCGGCCTTACAGCCATTTAACTGGCTCGATCCCATCCCCGCCCCGATGGTGGCGGCCATGAAAAACAGAGCCGCTCTCATCGCCGCCGTCCTTCTCGCGGCGCTCGCTCCCGCCGTGGCCTTGGCTGATAGCGATAAGACCACGGTGGGTGACTGCCACATCGGCGCCTATCGCCTGGCGGATGGCAGCCTGGTGGATATCGGCGCCTCCACGGGCCAGGCCCTGCGCTGGCGCCGCTTTGACGGGACTACCGGCGCCTTGACCCAAGGCGCGGACGGGGTCTGGGGCTCGACGCGCGGCTGGACCGGCAAGCCCGACGGGCATCAGGTCCGCTTCGGCGCCTGCGGCACAGGCGAACTGAGCTTCGACGGCCAGGCCGCGCACCGCCAGGATTTCGACGTCACCGACACCACCTTCCAGGGCGCGGGCGTCAAGCTGGCCGGGCGGCTGGTTCTGCCCAAGGGCGCGGGGCGGGTCCCCGTCGTAGTGTTGATCCACGGCTCGGAGAACTATTCCGCCCGCGACCTCTATTCCCTGCAGCGCATCCTGCCGGCCGAGGGCGTGGGCGTGTTCGTCTATGATAAGCGCGGCATCGGCGCCTCGGAGGGCAAATACACCCAGGACTTCGAGACCCTGGCCGACGACGCGGTCGCGGCCATGGGCGAGGCTCGGCGCCTGGCCGGCCCGCGCGCTGGGCGGATGGGCTTCCAGGGCGGCAGCCAGGGCGGCTGGATCGCGCCCCTGGCCGCCACCAAGACCCGGGCCGACTTCGTCATCTCCAGCTTCGGCCTGCTCATCTCGCCGCTGGAAGAGGACCGCGAGGAAGCGGCGCTGGAGCTGAAGCTGAAGGGCCACAGCCAGGCCGAGATCGACCAGGCCATGGATGTGGTCGACGCCGTGGGCGTCTATGTCAGCAGCGACCTGAAGACCGGCTACGACCGCCTCGACGCCCTGCGGACCAAGGACAAGGCCGAGCCCTGGTACAAGGACCTGCACGGCAATTTCACCTGGATGGTGCTGCCCCTGAGCGACGCGGAGGCGAAGGCCAAGGCGAGCGAACTGGTGATGGGCACGCCCTGGCGTTACGACGGCATGGACGTGGAGCGGCGGCTGAATACGCCCCAGCTGTGGATCCAAGGGAGCGACGACCTGCAGGCGCCCTATGCCGAGACCCGCCGCCGCCTCGACGCCCTGGCCGCCGCCGGCAAGCCGATCACCCGCGCTGTGTTTCCGCACACCGAGCACGGCATCTACGAATACGAACTGGACGCGAGCGGCGAGCGCCAGAGCACGCGCAACGCCGACGGCTACTTCGCGATGATGCGCGACTTCGCGCGGGACGGGCGGCTGAACGGGACCTATGGCGACGGGACCGTGACCACTCCCAAGCGCGCAATGGCGGCGAGCGGCCAATAGCGGCCGCCCGCCGGGGCGCAGGTCAGTGCGCCTTGGCGCCGCCCAGCTTGGCCATCAGCTCCGCCTTGCGGGCCTTCAGCCTTTCGCCGGTGGCGTCCAGGTCCTCGTCGCCCTTCTTGGCCTGGGCGAAGATACCGCCGGGCTGCTCTTCCTCCTTGACGTGGTGCTTGATGTATTCGCCCAGCACCTTGACCTTGGCGTCGTAGAACTCGTCGCCGGGCGCCATGGCCTCGATCTCGGCGATCAGCTTTTTGGCCCCGGCATGCTCGACATAGGCTTCGTCGAGCATGTCGTCTTCGATCTGCCCGCGCTCCTCGGGATAGAAGATTTCCTCTTCGATCTGGGTATGAACCTTGAGCGCAAGAGCGATCTTTTTGAACAGCTCTAGCTTTTCCGAGTCCGATTCCAGTTGCTCGTACTCGTCGAACCAGTTTTCGACTTCGCGGTGGTCTTGCTTCAACAGCTTGACCGCGAGGGGATCTCGGCGTCCTGTTCGACGGGTGCGGCGAATCTTGGATCCTGCGGCCGATTTGCTGGATGCTGTCGTCATGTTGCTCTCCTGTGGTTTCAACAACAACTCGCCTCCGACGCGACTGTTCCGCCGCGCGTTGAAGGACGGTCGAGCCGGCGCCTGCGACACGTTCGCGGCGCCGCGAACGGAAGAAAGAGAGCGCCCATGGCCATCGATGAAGACGTTCTGCGCACCCTGAAGCCCGAGCCTCTCTCGGCGATCGCCCGACGGGTGCGCGACGGCGACATTCTGCTGTGCTCCGGCAACGACCCCTTCTCCCGCCTGATCGGCTGGGCGACCAGGAGCCCATGGACCCATGTCGCCCTGGCCTACCGCTGGGCGCCGCTGCACCGGATCATGGTGTTCGAGAGCGTGCAGCGGCTGGGCGTGCGCACCGTCACGCTCGAACGTTTCATCAGCCAGAGCAGCACCGGGCAAAAGCCCTATCCCGGCAAGATCATCCTGGCGCGGCACGAGGACTATGCGGGGGCGAGCGGGGACGCCGCCATGCGCCGCCTGGCCGATTTCGCCGTCGACCGGTTCGGTGATCCTTTCGCGCCAATCGAAATCCTGAAGATCGCGGCGCGCATCGCCTTTGGCCGGACGGGGCGGGTGACGCCGAAATTCCTGCAGCCGCAGAATGAGTTCATCTGCTCGGAATATGCGGCCAGGTGCTACGAGGCGATCGGCGTCGAAATCCCCTGGGACCAGCGCGGCTTCATCGCGCCGGCCGATTTCGCGAACGATCCGAAGACCAAGGCGCTGGCGCAGTTCCAGACGCGGTGAAAAGGAGGCCCCTCACCCCACCCGGGCCGACATCCCCCCGTCCACCGGGAGCAGCACGCCGGTGATGAACCCCGCTTCGTCCGAGGCCAGGAACAGGGCCGCGTGCGCCGTGTCCCAGGCCGTGCCCATCTTGCCTCTCAGCGGCACCCGGGCGTTGCGGGCGGCGCGGACGGCTTCGGGGTCTTCGCCGCGGGCGTTGGCTATGCCGGCCACGGCCATGGGGGTGTCCATCAGGCCGGGCAGTATGGCGTTGCAGCGGATGCCGTGGGCCGCGTTGGCGTTGGCGACGCTGGTGGTCAGCCGGTTCATGCCCGCCTTGGAGACCTCGTAGGCCACCTGGTTTCCCCCCGCGATCGAGGCCAGGGACGAGATGTTGACGATCGCCCCGCCGCCCTGGGCGCGCATCACCGGGATGGCGTGGCGGATCATCAGGAAGGCCGACTTCAGGTTCACCGCCAGAATGCGGTCGAAGGCGGCCTCGTCCGCCCGGTGCGCCGGCCCGTCGCCGCGCCCGCCGATGCCGACATTGTTGACCAGCACATCCAGCCGCCCGAACTGCGCCCCAGCCTCCGCCACGGCGGCGGCGCAGTCGCCGTCCCGGGAGACATCGGCCTCGAAGGCGGCCGCCTCGCCGCCCTCGGTCTGGATCATGGCCACGGTCTCGGCGGCGCTCTCCAGCCGCCGGTCGATGCACAGGACCTTCGCCCCCTCGCGTGCGAAGAGGAGCGCCATGGCCCGGCCGTTGCCGACGGTCTCGCCCGGGGTCTGGCCGGCGCCGGTGATCAGGCAGGCCTTGCCCGCGAGCCGCCCGGCCACGGTCAGAACCCCTTCAGGTCGGGATCGAGGGTCTGGCCCTCGTCGAGCTGCACCCCGAAGCTGTTCAGCAGCATCGAGACCTGAGTGTACTGGCCGGCGGTGAACACCAGGTCCATGGCCTGGCCCTGGTCGAAGTGCTTGAGCAGGTCCGCCCAGGACGGCTCGGTGACGAACTGCTGGTGGTGCAGGTCGTCGGTGGCGCGGATCAGGGCGGCGTCGGCCGCGCTCCAGCCCGGCGCGTCGGCGCCGGCCTTGATGCGCGCGATCTCGGCGTCGGTCAGGCCCGCCCGCTGGCCGATCGGTACGTGCTGGGTCCACTCGTAACCCGCCTTGCAGAGGTAGCCGATGCGCAGGATCACGATCTCGCGCTCCCGGGCGGGCAGGCTGTTCTTCTTCGACAGGATGTAGCTTCCCCACCCCAGGAAGCCCTTCATCGCCGCCGGCTTGTTCAGGAAGGTGCGGAAGATGTTGAGGATCGCGCCGCGGTCAGCCATGGGCGCCACCAGTTCGCGCTGCTCGTCCGTCCAGTCGCCCTCGGCCACGGGCGCGATGCGGGGCTTGGTCAGTCTCATGCGGCGTCCTTCCCGTGTATGTCTGTGGGTCTATCTGACCGCCATTCACCCGCCTTCGCCAAGCGGGATTTCAACCGGAACCCGCCTCAGGCGTTTGCATGGCGCCGGCGGCTTGCGCCGGCCCCGCGCCGCGCGCTAACTCCGGCTCATGAGCAGACCCCCGATCATCGCCCCGTCCATCCTGGCCTCGGACTTCTCCAAGCTCGGCGAGGAGGTGCGCGCCATCGAGGCCGCCGGCGCCGACTGGGTGCATGTGGACGTGATGGACGGCCACTTCGTGCCCAACATCACCATAGGCCCGGACGTGGTGAAGGCCCTGCGCCCGCACTCAAAGCTGCCCTTCGACGTGCACCTGATGATCGCCCCGGCCGATCCCTATCTGGAGGCGTTCCGCCAGGCCGGCGCCGACCTGATCAGCATCCATCCGGAGGCCGGGCCGCACCTGAACCGCTCGCTGAAGCAGATCCGCAAGCTGGGGGCCAAGGCCGGGGTGGTGTTCAACCCCTCGACCCTGCCCGAGACCATCGAATGGATGATGGACGAGGTCGACCACATCCTGGTCATGTCGATCAATCCCGGCTTCGGCGGCCAGAGCTTCATGACCTCGCAGCTGAGGAAGATCGAGCGCCTGCGCGGCATGATCGAGAAGGAGCGCCGGCCGATCGAGCTGGAGGTCGACGGCGGGGTCACGCCGGAGACCGCGCGGCTGTGCGTCGACGCCGGCGCCACGGCCCTGGTGGCCGGCACCGCCGTCTTCCGCGGCGGGCCGGCGGCCTATGCGGACAATATCCGCGCCTTGAGGGGAGGCTAGGCCCCTACCTATGGCGGGCGAGCGGACACGGCTGTGGCTTCCGGCCGTGGGGCGCGCCCTGGCCGGCCAGGCGCGCGCGGAGTGGCGCGCCACGCCCATGGGCCAGTCGGGCCTGTCCGGGCCCAGGCCCCTCGGCTTCGCCATCCAGCCCCACAACGCCCGCCCGGCGACCCGCGAGCGCGGCGAGGCGCTGCTGCAGGGCCGTTTCGACCTGGCCGGCGAGACCCTGGACCTCGGCCCCGGCGGCGATCCCTGGAACCGGCCCAGCCCCAGCCTGGCCTTCGCCGAGCGGCTGCACAGCTTTGACTGGCTTGTCGACCTGATGGCCCACGGCGAGGCCGGCGCGCGCGAAGCCCTGCGCCTGACCCTGGACTGGAAGCGGGTGTTCGGCCGCTGGAACCCCTTTTCCTGGCGCGCCGACCTGGCCGAACGGCGGGTGTTCAACCTGGCCTGCGCCGGCCGGGCCATGCTGGCCGGCGCCTCCGACTTCGAGATCGGCCAGCTCTCGGACAGCGTGGCGCGCCAGGCCCGCCACCTCCTCAGGCTCAAGGACGAGCCGCCGCGGGCCGCCGAGCGGTTGAACGCCGCCGCGGTGGCCGGGATCGCCCTGGCGGGGCCGGCGGGCGAGGCGATCTACATCCGGGCCCTGCCGCGGCTGGACCAGGCCCTGGCCAAGGCCGTGGCCCCGGACGGCGGCCACATGACCCGCTCGCCCGAGGCGGGGCTGGAGCTTTTGCTCGACCTGCTGGCCCTCGACGATGGCCTGTCGCAGACCGGCCACGCGCCGCTGGAGCGGGCCACGCGCGCCATCGACCGCCTGTCGGGCGCGACGCGCTTCTTCACGCTGCCCGACGGACGCCTGGGCGCCTTCCAGGGCGGCGAGTCCTCGACCCCGGCGCGGATCGCCGCCGCCCTGACCCACGAGACCCCCGCCGCCAAGGCCGAACCGCAGCGGGACGCCCCCTTCAGCGGCTATCAGCGCCTGACCAGCCCCGGCATGAGCGTCTTGATGGATGTCGGGGCCCCGGCCAGCGGCGCCTGGAGCCTCGCCGCCTGCGACCAGGTGGGCGCGATCGAGGTGGTCTGCGGGCGCGAGCGGCTGATCGCCAACTGCGGCTGGAGCCCGCGCAGCCACCGCCCCGGCCCCTGGCGCCAGACCGAGGCCGCCTCCACCGTGACCCTGGGCGAGGCCGGCCCGGTCGCGCCCCTCACCGGCTATCTGGCCGAGGCCCTGGGCGCCCGGCTGGTCGGGGTCGCCGGCCAGATAGCCTGCCATCGCCGCGAGAACGAGGCCGGGATCTGGGTCGAGGTCGGCAACACCGGCTGGCTGGCGGCCACCGGCCTGACCCACGAACGACGCCTGTTCCTCGACAAAGCCCTGGGCGAACTGCGCGGCGAGGACCGCTTCATCCCGGCCGAGCAGGCCCAGGCCCAGTCGGCGGCGGTGGCCGTGCGCTTCCACCTGCCCCCTGACGTCTCGGCTCTGGTCAGCCGCGACCAGCGCAGCGTGCTCCTCCGCGGCCCCTCCAGCCGCGGCTGGTGGCTGCGCAGCGACGCCAGCGAAGTCAGTATCGAGCCCTCGGCCTCCTTCGTCGAAGGCGTCGCCTACAAGGCCAGCCAGATCGTGCTGCGGGGCCGCCTCCGCACCGACCGCGGCGGGCGGGTGCGGTGGAAACTGGCGGCGGCGGAAGGGTAAGGGGCCGTTGACTCCAACCCCGCCCCCGCCTATCCCCCGGCCATTCCTTGCGTGACTGGCGATGAAGGTGGGCGACCACCGGGGAGCGCGGGGACATATCCGCCGCTCGCCTGGGCAATGTCCTCAAACGCTCGTTGAAGGAGATCGCCTTGCCTCACGCCCCCGACTATCCCGCCCCCGCCGACAAAGCCCCCGTCAAGCGCGCCCTGATCTCGGTCTCGGACAAGACCGGCCTGATCGAGGCCGCCAAGGCCCTGGTCGAGCTGGGCGTCGAACTGGTCTCGACAGGCGGCACCAAGGCCGCCATCGCCGCTGCCGGCCTGGCGGTGAAGGACGTCTCGGACCTTACCGGCTTTCCCGAGATGATGGACGGGCGGGTCAAGACCCTGCACCCGATCGTGCACGGCGGCCTTTTGGGCGTGCGCGACGCCCCGGCGCACAAGGCGGCGATGAGCGAGCACGGCATCGGCGGCATCGACCTGCTATACGTGAACCTCTACCCGTTCGAAGAGACGGTGGCCAAGGGCGGCGACTTCGCCGAGTGCGTCGAGAACATCGACATCGGCGGCCCGGCCATGATCCGCTCGGCGGCCAAGAACCATGGCTATGTCGCCGTCTGCACCGATCCGGCCGACATGGCCGAGGTGCTGGCGGCGCTGAAGGCCGAGGGCGCCACGACCCTCGCCCTGCGCAAGCAGCTCGCCGCCCGCGCCTATGCCCGCACCGCCGCCTATGACGCCGCCATCTCGGCCTGGTTCGCCCAGGCGGTGGGCGACGAGGCGCCGACGCGCAAGGCCTTCGCCGGCCAGCTGGTCCAGACCATGCGCTATGGCGAGAACCCGCATCAGAAGGCGGCCTTCTACCGCTACGCCAATCCCCGCGCCGGCGTGGCCACCGCCCGCCAGCTGCAGGGCAAGGAGCTCAGCTACAACAACATCAACGACACCGACGCCGCCTTCGAGCTGGTGGCCGAGTTCGACCCGGCGGCGAGCGCGGCCGTGGCCATCATCAAGCACGCCAATCCCTGCGGCGTGGCCACCGGGGCGGACTTGAAGGCGGCTTATCTGAAGGCGCTGGAGTGCGACGCCGTCTCGGCCTTCGGCGGCATCGTGGCTTTGAACCGCAAACTGGACGGCGCTGCGGCCGAGGAGATCGCCAAGATTTTCACCGAGGTGGTGATCGCCCCCGACGCCGACGAGGACGCCATCGCCGTCTTCGCCAAGCGCAAGAACCTGCGCCTGCTGGTCACCGGCGGCCTGCCGGACCCGCTGGCCGGTGGCGAGACGTTCCGCTCGGTCTCGGGCGGCTTTCTGGTGCAGTCGCGCGATGCGGCGCGGATCACCGCGGCGGACCTCAAGATCGTCACCAAGCGCGCCCCGACTCCGCGCGAGATCGAGGACATGCTGTTCGCCTTCACCGTGGCCAAGCACACCAAGTCCAATGCGGTGATCTACGCCAAGGATGGCCAGACCGCCGGCATCGGCGCCGGCCAGATGAACCGCCGCGATAGCGCCCGCATCGCCGCCCTGCGCGCCGCCGAGGCCGCAGAAGCCGCCGGCCTGCCCCAGTCCCTGGCCAAGGGCTCGGCCTGCGCCTCCGACGCCTTCTTCCCCTTCGCCGACGGCCTCTTGCAGGCGGTCGAGGCGGGGGCGACGGCGGTGATCCAGCCCGGCGGCTCGATCCGCGACGACGAGGTCATCGCCGCAGCTGACGAGGCGGGCATCGCCATGGCCTTCACCGGGACGCGGGTGTTCCGTCACTGACACGAAAAGCCTTCCCCCTCGATGGGGGAAGGTTGGATGGGGGTGTTCGCGCCTGCGGTGACGACTTGAGCTGCGGTGGCTCCGGCGCCCAACTGCGATCTTCGCTCCATCCTCGCGGTCACACCCCCTCCCAACCCTCCCCCATCGAGGGGGAGGGCTTCACTACCCCCGCCGAAACCGTCCCTGTTCGCGCGCGATCAGGGCCAGGGCCCAGTCGTCGGGAATCAGCTTGGCGATGGCGGCGATGGTCTTGTTCGGCGCGCCGGGGACGCAGATGGCGCGGTTGGCCTCGGCGGCCTCGTAGCCCGCCGCAGCCACCTCGTCGGCGCCCATCCACAGCCAGGGCGGGGTGTTCTTGGACACCTGCTCGCGCGTGCCGGTGACGTCGTGGAATTCAGAGAAGGTGAAGCCGGGGCAGAGGGCGCTGACATGCACCCCGGCCTCCTGGCCCTCCAGATGCAGGCTCTGGGAGAAGCGGACCAGAAAGGCCTTGGTCGCGCCATAGAGGGTGGCGCCCGCCGTGCCGGGAACCAGCCCGGCCAGGGAGGCGACATTGACGATGCGGCCGAACCGACGCTCCACCATCCCCGGGAACACCTTGTGGGTCAGCTCGCACACCGCCACCAGCAGGACCTGCAGGAAGGCGGCCTGCTGGTCCCAGCGGGTTTCGGCATAGCGGCCGGGCACCCCGTAGCCGGCGTTGTTGACCAAGGCGTCGACCACCCGCCCGTGCCCCTCCAGATCAGCCAGGATCCTGTCCACGGCGCCGGGCTCGGCCAGGTCGGCGGGGATGGTCAGGGTCTCGACCCCGTGCCGCATGCGGATATCGGCGGCCACGGCCTCCAGCTTGTCGACGCGGCGGGCGGTCAGGGCGATGTCGTAGCCGTGGGCGGCGTAGATCCTGGCGATGGCGGCGCCGATCCCGGCCGAGGCCCCGGTCACCAGGCAAAGGCGGCGCGTCATGCGGGCGGCGTCTCCGATCAGCTTTACCGGCAAGAGTGGCCTGCGCCGCGGGGGCGTTCAAGCCGCAGGAACAGGCGCGACCATGCGACGATTGAAGCGCGCCCGGAAAGGGAGTAATCGCCCGCTGAATTTTGGGGATCGCCGCCCGGCCGCGGGCGTTGCTGACATGCCCCGGAGACCTTGCATGACTGGGCTCAGCCCCGAAGCCACGACGGCCGCGCCGGAACTCGCCGCCGACCTTCCCGCCAATGCCGCCCCCAAGCCCGCCAGCCAGGGCATGGCCGCCCTGATGCTGGGCGCGGTGGGCGTGGTGTTCGGCGACATCGGCACCAGCCCGCTCTACGCCATGCGCGTCGCCCTGGGCCACGCCCGCCACGGCGCCTCGCACGAGATGGCGGTGCTGGGGGTGATCTCGCTGGTGATCTGGGCCCTGATCCTGGTGGTCACGGTCAAGTACGTCATCTTCCTGATGCGGGCCGACAACCGCGGCGAGGGGGGCACCCTGGCCCTGAGCGCCCTGGCCCAGCACGCCGCCGGCCGGCGCACCGCGGCGATCTTCGTCATCAGCGTCGCCGGCGCGGCCCTGTTCTTCGGCGACTGCCTGATCACGCCCGCGATCTCGGTCCTCTCCGCCGTCGAAGGGGTCAAGGGCGCGCCGCAGATCGGCCACCTGCTCAACCCCTATGTCGAGAGCATCGCCGCCGGCATCCTGGTGGCCCTGTTCCTGGTCCAGTCCCGCGGCACCCACCGGGTCGCCGCCCTGTTCGGCC
This sequence comes from Phenylobacterium montanum, assembly GCF_018135625.1. NCBI lineage: Bacteria > Pseudomonadati > Pseudomonadota > Alphaproteobacteria > Caulobacterales > Caulobacteraceae > Poindextera > Poindextera montana. The sequence continues at coordinate 3,481,803 of NZ_CP073078.1, read as the reverse complement.
CGATCGTGGCCCTGTGGTTCCTGGCCCTGGCGGGGCTGGGCCTCTACCACCTGGGCGACGACATCTCGATCCTCCGGGCGATCAGCCCCTACTACGGCGTGAGCTTCCTGCTCTCCAGCGGCTACAAGGGCTTCCTGATCCTGGGCGCGGTGTTCCTGGTCGCCACCGGCGCCTCGGCCCTCTATGCCGACATGGGCCATTTCGGCCGCCGGCCGATCCGCGCCGCCTGGCTGTGGTTCGTGCTGCCCTGCCTGGCGCTGAACTATCTGGGCCAGGGCGCGATGATGCTGCGCCATCCCCAGGCCCACGACCCCTTCTGGTCCATGGCGCCCGACTACGCCTACTGGCCGGTGCTGGGCCTGGCCACCGCCGCCACCGTGATCGCCAGCCAGGCGGTGATCACCGGCGCCTTCTCCATGACCCAGCAGGCGGTCCAGCTCGGCCTTCTGCCGCGAATGAACATCCGCCGCACCTCGGAGACCCAGGCCGGCCAGATCTTCATTCCTTCGGTCAACCTGTTCCTGACCATCGGGGTCATGCTGCTGCTGTTCGTGTTCCAGACCTCGGCCCACCTGGCCTCGGCCTATGGCGCGGCGGTGACCGGAGCCATGTTCGTCGACACCCTGCTGGCCTGGGTGATCGTGCGGAAGGTTTGGAATTGGCGGCTGTGGCAGGCCGCGGCCCTGGTGGTCCCGATCGGGGTGATCGACCTAGTGTTCATCTCCTCGAACCTGGTCAAGCTGGTCGAGGGCGCCTGGGTGCCGGTGGCCCTGGGCCTCGGCCTGATGCTGGTCATGTGGACCTGGAGCCGCGGCTCGCACATCCTCAGCGAGAAGACCCGCCGCGACAGCCTGCCCCTGTGCGACCTGATCGACATGCTGAAGGCGCGCCCGCCCTATCGCTCGCCGGGCACGGCCATGTACCTGACCGCCGACGCCGACATGGCCCCGGTGGCCCTGATGCACAATCTCAAGCACAACAAGGTGCTGCATCAGATGAATGTCATCGTCACCGTGCGCACGGCGGACATCCCCGAAGTGCCCGAATGCGACCGCATCGCGATCGAGAAAATCAGCGACGACTTCAAGAAGCTGACCCTGACCTACGGCTTCATGGAGAGCCCGAACCTGCCCAAGGCGCTGCAGATCTGCAGGAAGCAGGGGCTGAAGTTTGACATCATGACCACCAGCTTCTTCCTGGGGCGCCGCTCGCTGGTCCGGGCCGAGCATTCGGGCATGCCGGTCTGGCAGGACAAGCTGTTCATCTTCCTGACCAAGAACTCGGCCAATCCGACCGACTTCTTCAAGATACCGCCCGGACGGGTGGTCGAGCTGGGGGCCCAGGTCACCGTATGAGCGACTGGCTGATCCCTCTGGCCGAGTTCCAGAAGGGCCTGGCCGCCTCGGGCGAGGACTTCTTCACCGGCGTCCGCCACGGCTCGATGCGCGCCCTGGTCTATGCCCCCAAGGGCAGCGACCCGCAGACCCCGCACAAGCAGGACGAACTCTACATCGTCATCTCGGGGACCGGCCGGTTCCGCAAGGGCGAGGAGGTGCGCCCCTTCGCCCCGGGCGACGTGATCTTCGTCGAGGCCTGCGCCGAGCACCGCTTCGAGGACTTCAGCGACGACTTCCTCACCTGGGCCATCTTCTGGGGCCCCGACGGCGGCGAGTGAGCCGCCGCACCGCACACGGCTGAACCGATATCTGAAGGTTCTGCGCCTTTGTGTTCGGGCGCACGAAGCATGGTGGGGTAGCGATTGGAGCTGACCACGATAGCCGGACCCGGCGCGCTGGCGCTGTGGCCGAGGCCGTTCTGGCCAGTTTCGCCATCTTGGGTCGGGTCCCAATTTCGCCTTCGCCGGGCTGGCGTCCCGCCCGGCGGACCCGCGCGCCGAGGCCCCCCGACATTCCCCCCTCGGCGCGCGGGAGTTCGCGCTCCCGGAAATCCTACTGCCAGGTCTCCTGCAGCCCCTTGCGGCGCGGGGCGACCAGCTTGTCGGTGGTTCTCGGTTCGTCCACCGGATGGCCGTAGTGCCAGCCCTGGGCATAGTCGACGCCCAGCTCGCGCAGGGAGTCGGCGGCGGCCTTGTCTTCGGTGCGGGCGCCGACGGTCTTGATGTTCAGCACCGCGCACAAGCGCACGAAATGCCCGACCAGCAGGCGCGAGCGCTGGCTGGTCGCCAGTTCCCGCACATAGCGGCCGTCGATCTTGATGGTGTCGATATTGAGCGCGCGCAAATAGTCGAACGAGGCCGCCCCGGCGCCGAAATCATCGACGCAGACGTTGAAGCCCATCTTCCTCAGCACCTGCACCCGCCGGTCGATGCCCTCCAGGTCCTCCAGGGCGGCGCGCTCGGTGATCTCGATGCAGAAGCGGTTGCGCATCGACTGCGAGCGCTTGGTCATGGCGATCAGGCCCTGGACATAGCCGTCGTCGCGCAGCGCGCCGCCGGAAATGTTGATGGCGATCGACAGCTCGCGGGTGCGGTCGGCCTCCAGCACGCGCCACGCCGCTTCGGCCACGGCCACGTCCAGCTGGTCGATCAGGCCCAGTTGCTCGGCCATGCGGATCGAGGCGGCGGTGTTGTCCTTGCCGGGGATGCGCAGCAGCGCCTCGTAGGCGTGGACCTTCTCGTCGGCCAGGCGGACGATCGGCTGATAGGCCAGCTTGAACTTGCGGTCCTTGACCGCGACGCGGAAGGCGCCGGCGTCCTTGAAGGTGGTTGAAAGTTCGGCCGCCAGGGTGGCGACGTCGGGATCGCCCTCCTGGGCCAGGAAACGGTCGATGGCGTAGCGGACCGCACGAACCCCGGCGCCGGGACGGGATGGATCGTTGATTTGGGCCTGCGACATGCGCGGCGCCAGCAGGGCGGCGATCTCGGCGCCCAGGCCGTCGATGGCCTTGTCGAGCTGCTCCAGCGGCGTCTTTTCATTGGTCAGCAGCACGTAGCGGCCGGCCGCGACCTTGGCCGCGGCCTGGTTGACCGCCGAGCGCAAGAACAGCGCCTCGAGCTGGGACAGGGCCGATCGGATCGCCTCGGCCAGGGGCTGGTCGCCCAGCTGGCGGGCGGCCGCCACCTCGACGAAGGTCAGGTATAGCCGCTCGCGCAGGGCGCGCGGGTCTTCCATGATCTCGGAGACCCGCTCGATGAAGTCCTCGGCCGCCAGCATCGGGACGCTGGGCGGCGACTGCGCCGCCCCGGCCGTCTTAGGCAGCTCGATGCCCAGCGAAAAGGTGCATGAAATGCGCGAGCCGAGGTCGCGCGAGCGGAAGGCGCGCATCACCGCCCTCTGCGGACCGTCCAGGGTCTTCAGCACCACATTGGCCGCCGCCGCGCGGGTATTGGGCTCCAGGGACGCCGGCAGGCTCATCAGGGCGGGCAGCGACGTGGCGTCGACCAGTTCGTACAGGGTCTTGGCGCGCAGGCCCTCGACCTTGCCGTCGGCGAAGCTCATCCCGTAGAGGATGTTCCAGTTCTCGTCGAACTCGACCAGGAGGTCAGCGCCGGCGAAGGCGAAGGCGAGAAATCGCGCGTCGCCCGTGACGAGCGAGCGAACGGCGTTGTTCGACCAGCTCGGGGCTTGGAACGATTTTTCCCTTGTAGCTCGAGACTGCATGTCGCCTCCCAACGGCAAGCAAGTCTTAGAGAGCGGCAAATCTTGTTAATGCACAGTGAAGGCAGTTTTATGAGGCGCCCGGATCTGGGGTGTGCGGTATAGGTATGCAGTATAGCGAAAGCGCTGTCTTGCCTTGCCGGGCTTGGGAATTTGCGGTTCCCGCGCTGCCGCCGCGCCGATCACAATTGGGAACAAGCCGGGATATCCGCGGGTTTCGTTCTTTTGGCGAACAGGACCAGGACTTTTGCGGGACACGGCCATCCAGCCGCCGACCATCAAGGGGGTGAGGCTCGGCGCCATCATTCTCGGCGTTCTGGCGGCGCTGGTCGCCGGCGCGGCGCTGATCCTGTCCAACACCCACTGGAACTTTCTCCGCGGGCCGGTCGGGCGCATCGCCTCGGCCACGGCGGGGCGCAGCATCGTCATCCATGGCGACCTGACGGCTCGCCTCCTGTCGCTCGAACCCGAGGCCAGCGCCCGCGACCTCCAGATCGGCGGATCCAGTGGCGTCCCCGGCGATCTCGCGCGGGTCGGGCTATTCCGCGCCCGGATCAAGCTTTTGCCCCTCCTGGCGGGCCGGGCGGACCTGCCGCTGATCGAACTGGGGCATGCCGATATCCGCGCGGTCCGAGACGGCGCCGGCCACGCCAACTGGCGCACCCCGGCCGGCGGTCGGGCGCCGATGAAGCTGCCGCCGATCGAGCATCTGGCTATCCACGACAGCCGGCTGCATCTCGTCGACCAGTCCCGCCGGCTGGTCATCGAGGCCCAGGTCCGGTCCGACGAGACCCTCGGCGTCGGTGGGCGTGGCCAGTTCCGCCTGATCGGCCAGGGCTCGCTTAACAATGATCCGTTCGGCCTGACCTTGACCGGCGGGCCGCTGCTCTACGTCAAGGCCGACAAGCCCTACGCCTTCGACGCCGACATGCGCGCCGGCGCCACCCACGTCCTGGCCCGAGGCGTCCTGACCCGCCCCTTCGATTTCGGTCAAGTCAGGGCCAGCCTCGCCGCATCCGGCCCGGACATGGCCGACCTCTATCATCTGACCGGCGTCGCCTTCCCCAATACGCCGGCCTACAGCCTCGGCGGCGTTCTGGTGCGCGACGGGCATCGCTACAGTTTCGATCCGATAAGGGGTCGGGTCGGCCGCAGCGACCTCGCCGGCGCCTTGAGCGTCGATCATTCCAGCGGCCGGCCCTTCGTCAGGGCGAGCCTGCGGTCGCATATCCTGGCCCTGTCGGATCTCGGGGCCGCGGTCGGCGCGAAGCCGGGCGTCGTCGCGGCCGCGCGCAAGGGCGAGCCGCACGTCCGGCTGTTGCCCGACGCCCGCCTCGACCTGACCCGCGTCCGCTCGACAGACGCCGTCGTCGACTACAAGGCCGAGTCGGTGATGGCGGCCGGCGGGTTGCCGCTGAAGCAGGTTCGGCTGAACCTGAAGCTCGACCACGGTGTGCTGATCGCCGACCCGCTGGAATTCACCTTCCCCCGCGGCCGGCTGGCCGGCCGCATCCGCGTGGACGCCCGTCCCGATACACCGCTCGACGAGCTCGACCTGAAGGTCAGCCAGGTCCGCCTGGCCGACTTCTTCACCCATACCAGCCCGCCGCCGCTCGATGGCGTGCTGCAGGCCAGGGCCCGGCTGAGCGGGCGTGGCGCCTCGGTGCGCGAGGTTGCGGCCAGCGCCAACGGCGCGCTCGCCTTCATCGCGCCGCATGGCGAGGTGCGCCGGAGCCTGGGCGAGCTTCTGGGCGTGAACGTCACCAAGGCCCTGGGCCTGATGCTGGCCAAGGACCAGAGCGATATGGGGGTGCGCTGCGCGGTGGCTCAGTTTTCAGCCAGGAACGGCGTCCTGACCGCCGACCGGATCGTCTTCGACAGCGATACGGTCCGCACCGACGGCCGGGGCCAGGTCGATCTGCGCGACGAGTCCGTGGACCTGACCCTGACGGGGCATCCCAAGCGCTTCCGCCTGGTGCGGCTGCAGTCGCCGATCACGGTCAGCGGGCGCCTGGCGAGCCCCAAGCTCGGCCTGGAGGCCGGCGCGGCCCCGGCCCAGGCGGGCGTCGCGGTCGTCCTGGGCGCCGCGCTTTCGCCGCTGGCGGCCATACTTCCATTCGTCGATCCTGGCCTCGCCCATGACGCCGACTGCGCCGCCGCGGAAGCGGACGCTCAAACCGCGGGGAGCCGCGCGCCGCATCATCCCTGAACAGAGCAATCAGGCGGCGTCGCGTCCGAAGACGGCGGGCGGACAGGTCATTCAAAATCAACCCCAGGATTAACTGAAATCATAGGTTTTCGGCTCAGCTTCGCTTGTATGACTGGGAGCGATCGATGACTGTCGAAGGTGGCCAGGCGCAGTCGAGCGATCTGCGCGCGCCGCTGGTCGGCTACCGCCTCGTTTTGGCCGCGGCGCTCTACGGCCTGTTCATGGCGGGGTTCTGCTGGGCTTCGATCGTCGTTCCGCGCCTTTTGGGCCGCGGGGAAGGCATCTGGCCGGCCAACGCCCTGACATTGACCATACTCATGCTGACTCCGACCCGCCAATGGCCGGTCTGGCTGGCCTCGGCCGGCCTCGGCAATGTCGCCGCGGGCATGATCAGCGGCGAATCCCTGGCCATGTCTGGCCTGATGACCGGCTGTAACCTGATCGAGATCGCGGGCGCGGCCGTCACCGTGCGGCGGCTGGTGGGCGAGCGGCTGGACGTGTCCCGCGCCGACCACCTGTGGCGCTTCGCCCTGGTCGCCGGCGTCGCCGCGCCGCTGGTCTCGGCCTCTCTCGCCGCCCTGGCCCTCGGGGGGCTCCGCGGTGACGACGAGTGGTTCACCTTCGGCTCCTGGGTGGCCGCCGACGGCCTCGGGGCGGTGATCCTTGCGCCCCTGCTGCTGACCCTGCGCGACCAGCGCCGATGGCTGGCGGCCACGCCCCTGTCGCCTCGGGCATGGGGGGCATTGGCCGGCCTCGCCTTCGTCACCGCCCTGGTGTTCAGCGTGCGCCAGCCACTGGCGTTCCTGATCCCTCCGGCCCTGCTCCTGGTGGTGTTCCAGCTGGAGGTCATCGGCGCCGCCTGGGGCGTATTGATCATCCTCGGCATGGCCGTGGCCTTCACCGCGGCCGGCCTGGGCCCCATCGCCGGTCATCAGCGCAGCGCCGCCGACGACATCCTGGCGGCCCAGCTGTTCCTCGCCGCCATCACCCTGACCAGCCTGCCGACCGCCACCGCCCTCGCCCAGCGGCGAAGGCTGCAGGCTGAGGTCCTGGCGAGCGCAGCCCAGACCGCCGAACTCTACCGCCGGGCCAAGCTGGCCGAAGAGGTCGCCGGGGTCGGCTATTGGCGCATGGAGACGGTCGGGGGCAAGATCGCCTGGTCCGAGACCCTGGCCGCTGCGTTCGGCGTCGAGCCCGACCACCCGCCCGATGTCGACCTGATTCTCTCCCGCCTGCCTGACGAGGATCGCCCGGGGATCGGCCAGATGATCGAGGCAGCCCGCGCGAGCGAGGAGGCTGTCGGCCACCAGTTCCGTATCGACCGCCCGGACGGAACCCAGCGCCACATGCTCTGCCGCACCGCCGCCGAGCGCGACGCCAAGGGTGACGCGGTCGCCGTGTTCGGCGCCACGATCGACATCACCGAGATGAAGAAGGCGGAGGCCGAGGTGGCCGAGAGCGAGGCCCGCTATCGCCTGGTGACCGAGGCCTCCAGCGACATCGTGCTCAAGTTCGACGCCTGCGGCCGCATCATGTTCGCCTCCCAGGCCGCTCGCCAATTCGGCTACGAACCGGCGGACCTCATCGGCCGCAACGCCTTCGACCTGATCCACCCGCAGGACCTCGAGGCCATCAACGCCGGCTTCGCCGCCCTGGTGGCCGACGTGCGGCCTTCCCGCGGGTACAATATCAGCGAGTTCCGCGCCCGGCAGGCGGACGGCGGCTGGGTGTGGGTCGAGGGCAATCCGTCGGTGATCCGCGACGAGGCCGGCGAACCGATCGCTTTTGTCAACGCCCTGCGCGACATCACCAAGCGCAAGGCGATGGAAGACGAGCTGCGCGCCGCCCGCGCCGCCGCCGAGGCCGCCGCCCAGGTCAAGGGCGAGTTTTTGGCCAATATGAGCCACGAGCTGCGCACGCCGCTCACCAGCGTGATCGGCTTCACCCGCCTGGCCCTCGAACAGCCCGACCTGAGCGAGAACAGCCGGGACTACATCGCCAAGGCCTCCAGCGCCGGCGCCGCTCTGCTCTCCACGGTCAACGACATCCTCGACTTCTCCAAGCTGGAGTCCGGCCAGCTGCAGATCCGCCTCGAGCCGTCAGACCCCGCCGCGGTCTGCCGCGAGACGCTCGACCTGTTCAGCCAGGGCGCGGCCGAAAAAGGCCTCAGGCTCCGCTTCACGGGGACGGCCTTGCCCGAGCGGCTGGCCCTTGACCCCAACCGGCTCCGCCAACTGCTGCTCAACCTGATCGGCAACGCGGTCAAGTTCAGCGAAGCGGGCGAGATCGAGGTCGCCGCGTCCTGGCGAGCGGCGGATCAGCGCCTCACGGTCTCGGTCGCCGACCAGGGACCCGGCATCGCACTGGAGCAGCAGTCGCTGCTGTTCCGCCGCTTCTCGCAGGTCGACGGCTCCAGCACTCGCCGGCACGGCGGCACCGGCCTGGGGCTCGCCATCTGCCGCGGCCTCGTCGAAGCGATGGGCGGCGCCATCGGGGTCCAGAGCGAGCCCGGCCGCGGCGCCCGGTTCCACTTCGAGATTCCGGCCGAACCGGCCGGCCCCGCCGAAGCCGAAGCCAGCGAGATCGAGCTGGTCTTCCCGGTCGGCGCCCGGGTTCTGGTGGCCGACGACCATTCGGCCAACCGCGAGCTGGTGCGCGCGGTGCTCACGCCGTTCGGCGCGGTGGTTTCGGAAGCGGCCAATGGCGCGGAAGCCGTCCGCGCGGCCGAGTCCTCGATCTTCGACCTGATCCTGATGGACCTGCGCATGCCCGAACTGGACGGTTTGGCCGCCATGCGGGCGATCCGATCGGGCAGGGGTCCCAATCGGAGCGCCCCGATTCTCGCCTTCTCCGCCGGAGCCGACGCCCCTGGGGCGTCCATGCGCCGGGCCGCGGGCTTCGACGGCGACCTGTCCAAGCCGGTGCTGCCCGCAGACCTGGTCGCAGCGGTCTGCCGCCACGCCCTGCCGGACGGCGACGAAGAGGCGGCGCCCAGGCGCGGGAACCTGCCTTCGGTTTAGCCAGTTTAGCGGGATGCTGGCGCTCAAGCTTGGTGAACGGCCAATGGTCTCGACGGCAAGCGTCTGTTCACGATAGATGGTATATCACCGCGCGACGAAACGCCTCGTAGGAGCTGCTTCTTATGCAACTGAGAGCTTGGCTGGTGGGCCTTTTGAGTCTGGCCTGCATGGCCTTTGGCGCTGCGGCCTTCGCCGACCCGCCGGGGCCGGCCCCTGCGGCCGTCGCCGCCGCCGCCAGCGATTACAAGCTGGGGGTGGCCGACAAGGTCCGCGTCCTCATCTACAACGAGCCCAATCTCTCGGGCGAATTCACGGTCAACGCCAATGGGTCGCTGTCCTTCCCGCTGATCGGCGACGTGCAGGCGACCGGCCGCACGGCGACCGAGATCGGCGCCGAGATCACCAAGCGCCTAGCGGACGGCTACCTGCGTGACCCGCAGGTCAGCATCGACATCCTGACCTTCAGGCCCTTCTACATCCTGGGCGAGGTCAACAAGCCCGGCGAATACCCGTACGAGACCGGCCTGACCGTCGGCAAGGCGGTGGCGACAGCCAATGGATACACCTATCGGGCCGACAAGAAGCGGGTTTTTGTGAAGCGGATCGGCGAGGATAAGGAGACGGAATATCCGATGTCGGCCGACACCCTGGTCCAGCCAGGCGACACCATCCGCGTCGCCGAACGCTTCTTCTGATCCGGCCTGCTGCGGCCGCCGCTTCGCGGCGGTCGCGCCCCGCATCTTGCGATGGCCGCCCCATCTCGTGCGATCTGGTCCGGAACTTGCCCACGGTCGGCGCACTATCGACGGCGGACAGACCAAATTCTCTCGGTGATACATTCTCTTCGCCGGTGGAACGCGGTATCGGGGTTCGCGCCACAGGAGAATTCGAGATGGAGCCAGGGCAGTATCGGCCAGCGGCCTCGCACCCTGAAGGCGCCGCCCTGATCGTTTCCGCGCCGTCGATGGCGACTGTCGCAGGCGTCCCGGGCGGTTCGGACCACTGGCTTTAGAACAATGACCCGGCGGCGCCCTCGTGGGGGATCACGAACGGCGGCGTCGCAAGAAGGAGCAATAGATGACCTCTCGGATTTCGGTCGCCGTCGCGACCCTGATGGCGACCACGGCCCTGGCGGGGGCGGCTCGGGCCCAGACCGCGCCGATCACCTCGCTGGTGCAGACCGTGCAGATTCCGGCGCTCGACATCGACATCGACAATGCCTACGGCCGCGGCCGCAATGTCAGCGTGCTGGAGCGCGAGCGCCCGGAATACAACGCCCTGGGTGAGCACATCGGCGGCTTCACCCTCTATCCTAAGGTCGAGGCGGCGCTGGGCTTCACGGACAACGCCACGGGCCTGAACAACCACGCGGCCTCGGACGAGTTCGGCATCATCAAGCCGCAGCTGGACCTGCAGAGCAACTGGTCGCGTCACGCGCTGGAACTCGCCGCCGGCGGCGAGTTCCACCAGTTCGTCGACAAGAGCAGCCAGAACGAAAACGGCTGGTACGTTCGCGGCAACGGCCATATCGACGTCTACGGCGACAGCTACATCCTGATCGGCGGCGACGCCGAGCAAACCTATGACGACCGCCTGAACGCCGGCGCCTCGCCGAACGCCGCCAAGCCGGTGCCGCTGCAGACCGAAGGCGCCTATGTGCGCGGCGTTTGGCAGCTGAACCGCATCCGCACAACCGCCGCCTTCGAAGACCGGCAGTACGACTACAGCAACGTGCCGGCTCAGAACATCGACACCGGCGTCGTCAGCGGCACCCTCATCAACAGCGACCGCAACCGCAACGAATGGCGCTTCGTCGGCCGCGAGGAATTCGCGCTGAGCCCGGATACCGCGATCTTCGCCCAGGCCAGCTACTCGGACGACGAATACGCCCACCCGCTCATCGTGGTGCCGGTCGGAACCGCGGCCAATCCGGCCACCGAGACCGTCAACCGCAACTCCACGGAATATCGCGGCATCGTCGGGGCCAATTTCGACCTGGCCGCCCTGGTCCGCGGCGAACTGGGCGTCGGCTACGTCAATCGCACCTACACGCCCGCCGGGATCCACCGCTATCCGACCATCAGCGGGGTGATGTTCGAGGGCAAGGTCGAGTATTTCCCCTCCGAGCTCACGACTGTGACGCTGATCGCTTCGCGCCAGGTCGAGGATGCGATCTACTCCATCTCGTCGGGGGGCTATTTCGCCAACAGCGTGAACCTTCGCGTCGATCACGAGTTACTGCGGAACCTGCTGTTGAATGCGGGCTTTGGCTACGCCCAGGATGACTATGAAGGCGCGGACCGGCACGACCACGTGGTTTCCTTCCAGGGCGGCGCGAATTACTTCGTCAGCCGTTCGGTGGGACTAGGCGTGACGGTCAATTACGCAGATCGCGGGGCGTCCGGCGCGGTGTTCAACAGCCTCGCCAATTCGGCATTCAATCTTAACAAGCCGAATTTCAACGTCACCACCGTCATGTTCTCTTTAGTATTGCAGCGTTAGGCTGCTCGCGCCGTCGAACGGCGTCCCCGCTGCGGACCAGGAACCATCGCCAAGTGACTAAGACCATGCTCACCAGTGCTCCGAAGGCTGACGCCCCGAGCCCGACCGCGCATCCCGCCCAGAGCCCCTGGTCGCGGGGGGCGCAGCCGATCAGCATCGTGGACATGATCAACATCTTCCGCCGCCGGTGGAAGCTGTTCGCGGCGGTCGCCGTCTTCATCGCGATGCTGACCGTGGTGGTCGCCTTCCTGCTGCCGCCGGTCTATCTGGCGGTGGTCAACGTCAAGCTGGATCCCAGCACCCACACGGCGCTCGACCTCGATCGCCTGGCAAACGGCGGTCCGCCGGACCAGGCGGTGGTGGACAGCGAAGTGACGGTGATGCAGTCGCGCGACGTCGCCCAGTCGGTGGTCCAGAAGCTGGACCTGACCGCCGATGAGGATTTCCAGCCGAAGTCGGGACCGGCCTCCAAGGATCCGCATTCGGCCGCCTACCTGGAAGCCACCATCCAGAACGTGCTGAAGAAGCTGGACGTCAAGCGCGACGGCGAGACCTACATCATCAACGTCGGCTTCCACTCCAAGGACGCGGCCAAGGCTGCGCGCATCGCCAACGCCTTCGCCGACGAATACATTCTGACCAGCATCAAGCTGCGCGTTCAGACCGCCCAGGCCCAGTCCGTGTGGCTGAGCGACCGGCTGAGCAAGCTGCAGGGCGAGGTCCAGGCGGCCGACGCCGCGGTCGCGGCCTACAAGACCGCCAACGGCATCATGACGGCGGCGGTCGGGGGTACGGTCACCGACCAGCAGATCGGCACCATGACCGCCCAGGTGGCCCAGGCCGAGTCCGAGGCCGCCGCCGCCCGCTCGAACTATGAATCGGCCCAGTCGCAGATGGCCCGCGGCGGCATCGACCAGGTCTCGGCGGTGATCAACGCCCCGACCGTGGTCCAGCTGCGCCAGAAGCGTACCGAGCTGCTCAGCGAGCAGGCCGACATCAACACCCGCTATGGTCCGCGCCATCCGGAATCGATCAAGATCCAGCAGCAGATCGACGGCGTCGACCGCCAGATCCACGAGGAAGCCCAGCGCATCGTCGCCGGCATCGCCGCCGACGCCCGCGCCTCAGAGGCCCGCGCCGCCGCCATGCGCGGCCAGCTCGGCGGGCTCAAGGGCCAGCTGTCCTCGAACAACCGCGCCTCGGTCCAGGCCGACAACCTGCAGCGGGTCGCCGACGCCAAGCGCGCCGAATACACGACCCTGGCGGCGACCGCCCAACAGGCCAGCCAGCAGGAACACGCCAACGAGACCCAGGCCCAGATCATCGCCCGGGCGGTCGAGCCGGTTAAGGCCGACTTCCCGAACAAGCCGATCTTCGCCGCCCTGGGCGTGATCCTGGGCGTGGTCTGCGGCTTTGGCACCGTGTTCGCCATCGAAAGCGTCGACGCTGGCGTGCGCACGGTCGAGGATGTGGAAACCGAACTGGGCGCTCCCTTCATCGCCTCGGCCCCGCTGCTCACGCCCAAGCTCCTGGGCGCCGGCCGCAAGGGCATGCAGCCTTGGGACTTCGTGGTCTCCAAGCCGATGTCGGGCTATGCCGAAGCCATGCGCACCGCGCGCACCGCCCTGACCCTGGCCGACCTCGATCGCCGGGTGAAGGTGGTGGCGGTGACCTCGGCCCTGCCCAACGAAGGCAAGACCGTCACCGCCGTGTCCCTGGCCCGCGTGATGGCCATGAGCGGCGATCGGGTGATCATCGTCGACTGCGACCTGCGCCAGAACGCCCTGCGCACCCTGCCGGCCGAAAAGCCGACCGCGGGCCTTGTCGAGGTGCTGACCGGCCATGCGCCGCTGGAGAGCGTGATCCAGCCGGACTCGGTGGCCGGCCTCGATATCCTGCCCCTGACCCAGGTCGCCTATACGCCGCGCGACCTGTTCGGCTCGGACTCGATGAGCTCGCTGCTGCGCATCCTGCGCGAGCGCTACGACCAGGTGATCCTGGACGGCCCGCCGCTGCTGGCGGTGGCGGACGCCCGCACCCTGGCCACCCAGGCCGACAGCGTCCTGATGGTCGCGCGCTGGAGCAAGACCCCTCGCCAGGCCATCCGCGCGGCGCTGAGCCGCCTGGAGCAGGATGGCAGCCGCGTGGCCGGCGTGATCCTGTCCATGGTCGACACCAAGGCCCGCGGCGCCCTCAGCGCCGACGATCCGGCCTATTACTATGGCGCCTATCGCGCCTACTATCAGGAATAGGTCCGCCTTTTCAGGTGCTTGGGAAAGGCCTCGCGCTAACGGCGCGGGGCCTTTTGCTTTGCGCGCGGCCTTTTCGCGACAAATTGCTCTACATCATCCCGGCGACTGCGACTCAGTCTATGCTCTGATCCACTTGTCGCGTCATCAGTGCGGCGCGGCGATTGGCCGGCCGAGGCGCTGCGGCTCCGTTCCAGCTCTGCGCGGCGTCCTGACCGAAACCACAAGGATTTTGGTTAAACAAAAGATCACCATTTCGCTCAAAGGTTTTCTAAGGCTGCCCGGCGATACTCGCAGAAGTATTGGAGAGGTGCAGAATGACCGCTTCGGCACGGCGTAACAGTGTGGCGCGGGCGTCGCCCGTCAAGAGGCCCCCGGCGGTGCGCCTGGCCCAGGGCGACGAGGCGGCGGGATCGACGCCGGTCCGCGATCAGCACCTGATGCTGGAAGCCGCCTTTTCCGCTCCGGAAGAACGGCCCTATCCCATCGCCGTCAAGGCGGCGATCTTCGTCGGCGCGCCGACGGCGCTCTGGGCGGGGATCATCTTCATCGGCTCCCAGATCCTGAGAATGTCCGCCGGCTGAGGCCGGAATTCCCAGGCCCCCCTTCACAGCCGCTGTCCCGCCGCGCTTAAGTTGGTGCGCGCCCCGATCCTTTGGGCGGAAGGGGACCCATGCCGGCGGCCGAACACCCGATCGCAAGCGAGATCGACCGCCTGCGCCAGTTGTACCTGGCCGGCGCCCTGGACGAGGCCCTGGCTCTGGCCCAGGCGCTGTCGCTGCGCGCGCCCGACATCCCCGAGATCCTCAACATCCGCGGCATGTTGGCCTATCGACGCGGCGCCTTCGCCGAGGCCGCCGCCCTGCTGCGCGCCGCCGCCGCGGCGTCGCCGAACGACGGGGCCGTCTGGGCCAATCTGGGCGCGGCCCTGAGGGCCCAGGGCGACCTGGCCGGCGCCGAGGCGGTCTATGACCAGGCGCTCCAGGTCGCGCCCGACGTCCAGGCCCTGCACGGCAATCTCGCCAACGTCCTCATCGACCAGCACAAGGCCGCTGCGGCGGAGGCCCGCGTCCTGGAGGCGCTCAAGCTCGGGCCGCGCACCGCCAATCTGATGACCACCCTGGGCCTCGCCCTCAGCCACCAAGGCCGCCTGGTCGAGGCGGAAAAGGCGTTCCGCGAGGCGCTCGAGCTGAACCCCGCCGACTATGACGCCTGCCGCAACCTCGGCAGCATCCTGGCGGGCCTGGCCCAGTTCGACGAAGCGGAAGGCTTGCAGCGCCGGGCCCTGGCCCTGCGGCCGGACTACGCCGCCGGCCATTCCAGCCTGCTGTTCGGCATGAACTATCGCCCTGACCTGACAGCCGAACAGATTGCCGGGCACTATCGCCGGTTCGAGGCGCAGCACGCCCGGGGCGCGCCGCCGCCCTCGCCCTACGCCAACCTGCCCGAGCCCGTGCGGCGGCTCAGGGTCGGCTATGTCTCGCCCGACTTCACCGATCACGTGGTGGCGATGTTCATGCTGCCGATCCTGGCCGCGCACGACAAAAGCCGCTTCGAGATCACTTGCTATGCCGAGGTTCGCCACCAGGACGGCACCAGCGCCAAGGTGCAGGCCCTGGCCGACCGTTGGGTCTCGACCGTGGGGCTGAGCGACCAGGCCCTCGCCGAACGAATCCGCGCCGACGGGATCGACATCCTGGTCGACCTCGCTGGCCATACCACCGGCAATCGCCTTCTGGCATTCGCGCACCGGCCCGCGCCGGTGCAGCTGACCTATTTCATCGGCCACGGCATGACCACCGGCCTCTCGGCCATCGACGCCTTCATCGGAGACTCGCGCCTGGCCCCGCCCGGCTGCGAGGCCCTGTTCGGCGAGCGCCGCGTCATCCGGCTGGGCCGCGCCCCGCTGGCCTATGTGGCGCCGCCTGCCATGCCGGAGCCCCAGCCGCCGCCGGCGCTCAGCAAGGGCTTTGTCACCTTCGGCTATTTCGGCCGCTCGATCCGGCTGAACGAGGGGGTGATCCGGGCCTGGTCGGTGATGCTGAACCGCCTGCCAGGCAGCCGGCTGATGCTCAACAATGCTCCCTTCGGCGACCCGCAGACCGCAGCCCTGTTCGCCCAGCGGTTCGCCCGCTACGGCGTGCCGGCGGGCCGGCTGGACCTGGTCAACACCCGGCCGCAGAGCCGCACCTGGGCCGCCTATGGCGAGATCGACATCGCGCTGGATCCCTTTCCGCACAACGCGGGCACCACCACCATCGAGGCCCTGTGGATGGGCGTCCCGGTCCTGACCCTGGCCGATCGGCCGAGCGTGGGGCGACTTGGCGCCATGATTCTGGGCGCGCTTGGCCTGGATGACTGGATCACAGCCTCGCCTGAGGACTATGTCGCCAAAGGCCTGGCGGCGGCCGGCGACCTTAACGCCCTTGCGAAATTGCGCGGGGAGCTTCGCCCGCGCTTCGCCGCCTCGCCCCTGGCCGATCCCGCCGGCCTGACCCGCAGCCTCGAGGAGGCCTATCGCCAGCTGTGGCGCGATTGGTGCGAGGCCGCGCCCGCTTCACACGCATAGGCCAGCCTGACACACTGGCCCTGTCCCCAAATGCGAAAGGCCCGCCTGATGAACAATCCCGCCGCCGTGCTCGAGACCATCGCCTGCGTGGTCTGCGGCGCCGACGACGCGCGGCCGTGGGGCGAGGAGAACGGCTACAAGGCGGTCAAGTGCCGCCAATGCGGGGTCGTCTACGTCAACCCCCGGCCCCGGCTGGACTCCATCTCCGAGGCGGCCCGCACCGGTCTGCATCCGACCGAGGAAGGCCAGCTGAACGTCCAGGCCAAGCGCTTCCAGGCCAAGGTCAGCCACTATGGGGCCATGGTCGCCGAGACCTTCGCGGACGAACTGAAGCACCCCCTGACCTGGCTCGACGTCGGAGCCGGCTATGGCGAGCTGGTCGAGGCGGCGCAGAAGCTGGCCGCGCCCGGAAGCCAGGTCCGGGGGATCGAGCCGATGGCGGCCAAGGCCAGGGCCGCCCAGGCCCTGGGCCTGCCGGTCTCCCAGACCCCGCTGTCGGAGATCGGGGAGCGGTTCGACGTCATCTCGCTGATCAACGTCTTTTCACACATCCCCGATTTCCGCGACTTCGGCGCCCAGCTCAAGGCGCGGCTGAACCCCGGCGGCTGGCTGTTCCTGGAGACCGGCAACGGCGGCGACCTCGAGCGCCGGGCGGACTATCCCGACCGCCTGTACCTGCCCGACCATCTAGTGTTCATCGGGGTGGAGCAGATGCGCCGGCTGCTGGACGAGATGGGCTTCGACCTCGTCACCAGCCGCGCCCTGCCGCCCTCGCCCATGGCCCGGCTGAAGAACGTGGCCAAGACCGTGGTCGACGGCCGCTGGCAGCTGATCTCGGCGCTGAACTCGCCGTTCCGCACGGTCTTCTACAAGGCCAGGCTTCGCAGCTAAGCTGATCGCCCCAGTTCGGCCATGGTGGGCCGCGACCTTGGGGCGAAGCTGCGCAGGCGAGGGCCATGCTGAGATCTTGCAGAGCGTGGTTGCTGGGAGCCCTGGCGCTGGCGGGGAGCGCCAGCGCAGCCGAGAGCGACAAGCTGCGCTGGGCGCCGCCACCGCTGAGCCATCCCGTCACCCTGCAGCTGCGCGACGGGATCACCTACAACAAGCTCGACGATAGCAAGGACTACATCGTCAAGCTGCCGCGAAACAAGAAGGTCGGCTCGACCGTCCTGGAGGGCGGGCGCAACATCGTCATCATCGGCGGCTGGATCACCCTGCCGGTCTTGCCCGACAAGTCCAACGCGGCCATGTCGCGCGGCATCTACATCAAGAACAGCGTCGGGGTGGTGCATA
Source organism: Phenylobacterium montanum (assembly GCF_018135625.1). Lineage (NCBI taxonomy): Bacteria > Pseudomonadati > Pseudomonadota > Alphaproteobacteria > Caulobacterales > Caulobacteraceae > Poindextera > Poindextera montana. The sequence goes on along the minus strand of NZ_CP073078.1, from coordinate 3,464,344 downwards.
TCGAGGGCGTGCTGATCGACGGCTCGGGCGGCGGCATGTCCGACGGCATCGACATCGACGCGCCCAAGGCGACGGTGCAGATCGAGAACGTCCGGGTCGAGGGCATCTACGGCTATTTCGATCAGTTCCACGCCGACGTGGTGCAGCCCTTCGGCGGGGTCAAGGATCTCAGGATCGACAAACTGACCGGCTACACCGGCTATCAGGGCCTGACCATCGGCCGCGACCTGGGCGACATGGGTTCGGCCGAGATCAGCCGGGTCAATCTGGTCGCGACCGGCGACCAGATCTGGGGGCGGCACAACAACAGCGGCTACCTCGTCTGGCTGACCCACGCCAGCGACTGCCGCTTCGACTTCCCGATCAAACTGCGCGAGGTCTGGGTTCAGCCCCGGCCGACCCGGTCCCTGGCCGACTCGGTGTGGCCGCCCATCGGCGGCAAGACCGCCTGCCCATCCGAGGCCCGGGACGACGATTCCGAAGCCCGCTTCCCGCGCCTCTCGATCCTCGGCCGGGTGCGCAAAGGCCTGCCGCCCGGCGGGGATTTCGTTCCGGCGGGGGTGGCGGGCGTGAATTATGTCTCGCCGGGATATCGCAGCGCCCCGGGCGACCTCGCCGAATAGCTCAGGCCGGCGCGGCCTCGACCGCCACGGGGGCCGGCGCCGGCTTGCGCTGCTGCAGGCTGGCCAGGGCGCCGGCGATCACCGCGGTGAACATGAACAGGATCTTGGCGTGCGCGAGGGTGTCGCTGACCAGCATGTGGGTCAGGTGCACCGCGATGAAACCCAGCAGCAGGGACGCCGCCTCGGGATAGGTCCTGGAAAGTTGGAAGCCCGAGCGGAACAGGATGGCCAGATAGGTCAGTTCCAGCACCAGGCCGACCAGGCCGAACTCGCAGGCCATCTCCAGGAAGATGTTGTGCACGTAGATGATGCCGGTCGAATAGTTGAAGCCGCCGATGCCGAGGCCGAAATAGGGGTGCTGCAGGAACAGCGTGGTGGCCAGGCGATAGTTGTTCATCCGCCCGATCAGCGAGGGGTCGAGCGCCACGCCGCCGCCGTGGAAGTTCCCGACCAGGCGCATGACCGCGTTCTGCAGCTCGACCGTATGGGGCATGAACGGGATCACGGCGATCAGGCCGCACAGGCCCAGCACCCCGGCGACCATCACGCCCTTGAAGCGCATGCGGCCGCGGCCCAGCAGCCAGATCACCCCCAGGCCGCCGACCATCGAGACATAGACCCCTCGCGTGGCGCTGTAGACCGAGACATAGCCGACGATGACCAGGGCCAGGCCGGCTATGGCGACCCGCACGATCTGCCGGGTGTTGAAATAGTAGAGCAGGCTGGCGACCGCCCCGGCCAGAATGAACGGGAACGGGCCGGAAATGCCGACGTCGCTGCCGGTGCCGACGGCCAGGCGCGCCACCCTCACGGTGGTTACGGTCCGCGAGTGGAAGATGATCAGGGCCAGGACCGAGCCCATGATCAGGGTGGTGACCAGCATCTCCCGGGTGGTCTGGGTCAGGCGCTCGGGCCAGCAGGTCAGGCGGCCGATCACGTACATGGTGCCGGCCGACAGCCACAGCTGGCCTGCGGCGGCCGCGCCGGCTCCGGCGTCCGGCATGTAGGTGGCGCTCAGCGAATAGGCGCCGATGAAGCCCAGGAACACCGCGTCCAGCCACCCGAAGGCGAACGGCGGGGGGCGGCGCAGGGCGTGGAAGACGGCCACGCCGCCGGCCAGCACCACATAGACCATCGAGATGCTGTCGATCTCGGTGATCGAGGCCACCTGGTAGGTGAAGAAGCAGCCCGCCCACAGGGCGCCCGGCCAGAAGAAGCCGGCCACCAGCGACATCATCAAGACCGCGATCGCAACCAATCCCACCTCCGCCGCGGGCTTTCTCGTGCGCCCATCCTAAAGGGGCGCGGGCGCCGTGCCTAGGCGGTGGCTTGGGGCCGATCGCCCCGGAGCTAGCCGGCGACGGCCATGCTCAAAAGGCCGCCACACAGCGCCAGGTCCTTGAAGAAAGCTGTGCGCTCGACCTTGTTCCGCAGGTCGGCGTGGAACACCACGGCGGTCACCAGGCAGAAGGCCGAAAGCGCGCCGGCGCTCCAGCGCAGGTTCCAGCCGGCCAGCACCGCCCCGCCGGCCCCGATTTCCAGCAGAATGACCCCGACCAGCAGCGGCGCCGGGACGCGAAACTGGCGCATGTGCTCCAGAAAGGGCTTCGGGCCGAACAGCTTGGCGGCGCCCGCCAGGATGAACAGCAGGGCGATCAGGCTGCGGCCTGCGAGGCCGAGGATCGTCAGCAGGGACATAGGCCGCTCCATGAAATTCGATGACATGTCATGTGATATAGATATCACTTCCTGTCAAGCCGAACCGGCGGCCCAGCCGTTGTCTTGGAAAATCAGCCTCGGAAGCTGTCCTTGGCCGCGCGCAGCTCGCCGAACCGGCGCGCGTCGCCGGCCCTGAGGAAGGGGTTGGTGGCCTTTTCAAGGGCGATGCTGGTGGGCACGGTCGGCTCGCCCCGCTCGCGGGCGGCGAACACCGCGTCGGCCCGCGCCTTCAGGGCGGCGCCGTCGTCGACGCTGAGGGCGAAGCGGGCGTTGGAGGCGGTGTATTCGTGGGCGCAATAGACCGCGGTGTCGTCCGGCAGCTCGGCCAGGCGCGAGAGGCTGGCCCACATCTGCTCGGCCGTGCCCTCGAACAGGCGGCCGCAGCCCAGCGCGAACAGGGTGTCGCCGACGAAGGCGATCCGGTCGGCGGCGTCGTAGTAGGTGATGTGGCCGAGGGTATGGCCGCCGGTGTCGATCACCGAAAGCCGGGTCTGGCCCAGCTCGACCACGTCGCCGTGGCCGACCTTGCGGTCCACCGGCGAAATCTTCTCCACCTCGGGCGGGCCGACCACCATGCAGCCGGTCTCGGCCTTCAGCCGGGCGTTGCCGCCGGCGTGGTCGGGATGCCAGTGGGTGTTGAGGATCAGGTCCAGGCCCCAGCCCAGCGTGCGCAGCTCGGCCAGGATCGCCTCTGCGTCCGGCGTGTCGATGCAGGCGACCTTGCCGGTGGCCTCGTCGCGGGCCAAGAGGCCGTAATTGTCGGACAGGCAGGGAAACTGGCGAACGGTCAGCGGCATGACGGCTCCAATTTAAAGGTCGGCCCGGCTCAACAATCACCGAACGCCGCTATAAGAATAGGGCGCGAGACCGGATCAATCGAGCCCCGGATCACCGAGACCCATGCGCCGCGACGTCCTCGAGCTCAGGCGATTCTATTCGACCCCGCTGGGCCGTGCGGCGCGGGCGGCCCTGTCGCGCAAGCTGGTCGAGGCCTGGGGCGACGCGGCCCGGCTCGACGTGATGGGCCTGGGCTACGCCACCCCCTACCTGGACCCGTTCCGGCCCCACGCGCGGCGGGTGGTGGCGACCATGCCGGCAGCCCAGGGGGTCGAGGTCTGGCCGGCGGGTGAAAGGGTGCTGTCCTGCCTCGCCGACGAGGCCGCCCTGCCCTTCGTCAACGCCCTGTTCGACCGCATCCTGATGGTCCATGCGCTGGAGGAGGCCGACAACCCGCTGGGGCTGATGCGCGAGGTCTGGCGGGTCTTGGCGCCCTCCGGCCGGGTGATCCTGGTCGCGGCCAACCGGCGCAGCCTGTGGGCGGGGGCGGAATCCACCCCGTTCGGCCACGGCCGCCCCTTCACCCGTCTGCAGCTGGAGAACCTGGTCCGCGAGGCCGAGCTGGAGCCGGTGGCCTGGTCCCGGGCCCTGTTCGCCCCGCCGCTGCAATGGTCGGCGCGCTGGGCCGAGGGGATCGACAGCGTCGGCGGCATGCTGTGGCCGGCCCTGTCGGGCGTCATCCTCTTGGAAGCGGTCAAGCAGACCTTCGCCGTCAAGCCCAAGGGCCGCCGGGCCCGCGCCCGGGTGTTCGCCCCCGGCGCCCTGACGCCATCGCCCCTGCGCCGCGGCCCCTTTGACGAACGCCGCTGAACCTTTAGCCTTGGGCCCTACGATTCCGTGCGGAGCCTCCCCATGAAACTGATCACCGCGGTCGTCAAACCGAGCCGGCTGGATGCGGTGCTGGAAGCCGTGACCGAGGCCGGCGCCTCCGGCCTGACCGTGACCGAGGTGCGCGGCTATGGGCGCCAGAAGGGCAAGACCGAGGTCTATCGCGGGGCCGAGTACGAGGTGAAGCTGCTGCCCAAGGTCAAGCTCGAGATCGCGGTCTCCAGCGACCTGGCGGAAGCGGTGATCGAGGCCATCGTCCGGTCGGCCAACACCGGCAAGATCGGCGACGGCAAGGTTTTCGTCGTCGACCTGGAGACGGCGGTGCGCATCCGCACCGGCGAGCGCGACGCGCAGGCTATCGCGGGCTAGTCACCTGGGCTATTGACGGGACCGCCAGCTTTGGCGAGGGGATGGGATCGGCGACATGAAGTCGCCATGATCGACGTCGAGAACCGCTGCGAGTGCGTATGGTGCGAGGGGATTTGGTCCGCATGAAACGTCTTTGGGTCGCCGCCGCTCTGGCGCCGCTGACCTTCGCCGCGGCCCAGGCCAGCGCGCAGGAGATCAAGACCTCGACCAGCACGCCGGTGGTGTCCAACGGCGAGACGATCAAGATCGACTCGGGCGTCGCGATCACCCCCTCGTCCGGCGGAACCTCGTCGGCCCAGGCGGCCGCCGTCACCCAGAACACCAGCGCCACGGCGACGGCCCAGACCGGGGAGACCTCGGTCAACAGCGTCACCAATTCCGGATCGATCAGCTTCACCGGCAAGGACTACGTCACCGGCATCCTGATCAACGGCGGCGCCGGCGTGCCCGCGACCAAGACCGGCGCGGTCGGCAACGCCGGCACGATCAGCCTGACCGAGACCACCAGCTACAAAGACACCAACAACGACGGCATCGTCGACAGCAACGGCAGCGTGGCTGGCCAGTTCGCCACCGGGAAGAACCGCTACGGCATCCAGACCACCGGCCAGACGTACCAGGGCGGGATCGGCACGGCGGGCACGATTTCGGTCATCGGCGAGAACTCGGCCGGCGTCTTCATCGGCGCCAACGGCATCAGCGGCAATCTGAGCAACCTCGGCTCCATTTCGGTCACGGGCGGCAATTCCGGAACCAGCGACGTCAGCTACGGCATCAACGCCCAGGGCGCGGTCGGCAGCGTAAATCTCAGCGGCACGATCAGCGCGCTCGGCCAGAACGCGATCGGCGTCAATCTCGCGGGACCCGTCACCGGCTTCGACACGACCACCACCACCAGCAGCGGAACCACGACCACCCACACCGCTGGCGCAGTCGAGATCAACGCCACCATCACCGCCACCGGCTATCGTTCGACCACGGCGCCGACCATTCCCTCGATCCTCGCCCTGGTGGCCAACCAGGCCAGCTCGGAGCTGCTCCAGGGCGGCCCGGCCGTGGCCATCGGCGGCAATGTGGCCGGCGGCGTCAGCCTGGACGCTGCGGTCGCGGCCAGCGGCAGCGGCAGCAGCACCACCGCGGCGGTCGTCGGCGCGGCGGTCGCCTCCTATGGCCGCGCGCCGGCGCTCCTGATCGGCAGCGGAACCGCGGCCACCCAGGTCGGCCAGTTCGGGAACAGCGGCTTCGGCCTCGTTCTCGGCGGCACGGTCACCGGGTCGGGCGTCTACACCACGGACAACAATGGCGTCGCGGTCGGCGCCAACAGCGTCCAGATCGGCGCGGGCTATGTCGACAACGCCGGCCTCTACCATTCCACAGGGTCGAACCAGGTCAGCATCTTTGGCGGCGTGAACCTGACCGGCACCGTTCAGGCCACCGGCATTGCGCGCGCTCGGGACAAGAACGGCTCCATCGGCCAGGTCACCGCCCTGCATCTCGGCGACGTGGCGATCACCAGCCCGGCCACGGTCACGACCAACGGCCACACCTATGGCGCGGCCCTGAACATCGTCGGCTCGGTCACGGCCAGCGAGACCACCGCAGCCTCGATCCCCGGCAGCGTGACCGCCATCCAGATCGACGCCGGCTCGTCGGTGCCCAGCCTCTACAACCGCGGCAACATCCTGGCCGGCATCGGCGGCATAGCCGGCGTGCTCAAATCCCCGGCCGGCGGCGGCACGTCTGGCGACGCGGTGGCCATCAAGGATGGTTCGGGCAGCCTCGCCTCGATCACCAACAGCGGCGTGATCCTCGCCAGCATCACCCCGATCGACGTGACACAGCCGGTGGCCGCGGGCAGCAAGACGACCGCCATCGACCTCAGCGCCAACACGACGGGCGTTACGGTCACCCAGGTGACCGACCCGGCGCTGACCGGAACAACCTCGGCGGGCGTGACGACGACGCTGGCCCCCTCCATCACCGGCGATATCCTGTTCGGTTCCGGCAACGCGAAGCTCGACATCCAAGCCGGTACGGTGATCGGCGGCCTCCAGTTCGGCGGTCAGAACGACCAGATCGACGTCAACAGCAGCGGCGTGGTCGGCGCCCTGGCCGAATCCTCGGGCGGCAGGCTATCGATCAACGTCGGCACGGACGCCGGCGCGACCACTTCGCTGCTGGACATCACCAAGCCGACCGCCAACACCTTGGGCGGCGCGCAGGCGGCGATCAATGTCGGCTCGATTCACATTGGCGCGGTGGGTCAGCTGTTCCTGACGGTCGATCCGGCCAATACGGCGACCCAATTGATCGCCAACGGGTCGGTCACCTTCGACAGCGGCGCTAGGCTCGGCCTGAACTTCCTGACCAAGCTGACCGCCCAGCAGACCACCTACAATCTGATCGAAGCCGGGACGAACGGCATCACGGTGGCGAACACCTCGACCGTGCTCGGGGCGATACCGTACCTCTACAACGGATCGGTCAGCGTGACCCAGCAGGGCTCGAACGAGGATCTGACGGTCACCGTCAGCCGCAAGACAGCCCAGGACCTCAAGCTCAACCCGGCAGAGTCCGCAGCCTACAACGCCGTCTACACCGCCTTCGACGCGACCACGGGAACTAACGCCAGCGCCGTGGGCTCCACGGGCTCGGCCCTGCTCAGCGCTACGGACCGCTCCAGCTTCCTGAAGGTCTACGACCAGTTCCTGCCCGACTATTCCGGCGGGCCGTTCGAGGACATGGTGCTGGGCCAGCAGGCCATCGCCCGCGCCGAGGCCGATTCGCCCGAGAAGATGGAAGACGGCGGATCGCGCGGCTGGGTGCAGGAGATCACCTACTACAACAGCCGCAGCGACTCGGATCAGGTCAACGGCTACACCAGCAAGGGCTTCGGCTTCGCCGGCGGGGTGGAGAAGGCTACTGGCCGCTCCGCAGTGGGCCTGGCGGCAGCCTTCGTCTCCTCCAGCGTGCATGACCTGGCCCGGTCCGACGGCTCCTCGCAGGGCGCAGCCGCAGTCGAGGCGGGCGCCTATTGGCGCACTGGCGGCGGCGGCTTCAACCTGGGCGCCAGCGTCAACGGCGGCTGGTCGTTCCTCGAAAGCCGGCGCGTTCTGATGCAGCAGTCGGGCACCGCCGACGCCACCCTCTATCGCCTGGCCAAGGCCAACTGGATGGGCGGCATCGGCACGGCCTCGATCAGCGCCTCGTACAAGGAGTCTTTCGGCCGCTACTACGTCAAGCCGGAAGCCCTGGCCGACTTCGTCCTGATGTACGAGGAAGGCCACACCGAACACGGCGCCGGCGATTCCTATGACCTGACAATCAATTCCAAGCTGAACAAGGAAGCCATCGTTCAGGCCGACATGGTGTTCGGCGCCAGCTACGGCGCCACCACCCGCTGGAGCCCCGAGCTGACCGTGGGCTATCGCGACGTCGTCTATGGCGGCCCCGCGTTTACGACGGCGCACTTCGCCGGCGGCGCTCCGTTCACCCTGTCGCCGGACTACAACGACAGGGGCGGCTTCATCGCCCGGGTCGGCCTGCGCGCCAGCGGCAACTACGCCGACTTCAACGCCAGCGCCGGCGGCGTCTTCCGCACCGGCTACAGCACCTACGACGCAAGGGCGACGGCGCGGTTCCTGTTCTGAGGCTCACCCGAACAGCTCGCCGTCCCGCGGCGGCGGGCTGGCGGCGGCGCCGGGGCGGCTCAGCATGAAGATCACCTGTTCCGAGCGCCAGTTCTCCAGCGGGCCCGTCGGGTCGATGGCGCGGGCGGGGTGGCCGTCGGAAAGCGCCGCCGAGGCCTCGATGCGCAGGCCGAGCTCGGCCACCAGGTCGGTGAAGTCGCGCAGGGTGCACAGGTGGATATTCGGCGTCGAATACCACGGCTCGGGCAGCGAGCCGGTCATCGGCATGCGCCCGGTGGCCAGCAGCGCCAGCCGCACCTTCCAATAGCCGAAATTGGGCAGGGACACGATCGCCCGGTCGGCGATGCGCAAAAGCTCGCTCAGCACCTGCCTGGGCTCCATCACCGCCTGCAGGGTCTGGGACAGGATAGCGTAGTCGAAGGCGCGGCTGGGGAAATCGGCCAGGTCGCGGTCGGCGTCGCCCTGCACGACCGCCAAGCCCCGCGCCAGGCAGGCCGAGACGCCGAGGGGGCTGATCTCCAGCCCCCGACCATCCACGCCCTTCTCGCGGGTCAGAAGCTCCAGCAGGGCGCCTTCGCCGCAGCCGATGTCCAGCACCCGCGCGCCGGGACGCACCAGCCTCAGGATCTCGCGAAAGTCCTCGCGCGCCTCGGCGGGCTTCAGGCTGTTCACGCGGCCAGCCCCCGCGCCTGGCCGGCGGCGTCGAGGAAGCCGCCGATCGCGCGCACCATCACCGGCTCGTCCAGGAGGAAGGCGTCGTGGCCCTTGTCGCTCTCGATCTCGACGAAGCTGGCCCGGGCCGTGGCGGCGTTCAGCGCCTTGACCACCGCCCGGCTCTCGGTGGTCGGGTATAGCCAGTCCGAGGTGAAGGACAGGATGCAGAACCTCACCTGGCTGGCGCGGGCGAAGGCCTTGGCCAGGGAGCCGCCGTGCGCCGCGGCCAGGTCGAAATAGTCCATGGCCCGGGTGATGTAGAGATAGCTGTTGGCGTCGAACCGGTCGACGAAGGTCGCCCCCTGGTGGCGCAGGTAGCTCTCGACCTGGAAGTCGGCGTCGAAGCCCCAGGAGAGGCCGTCGCGTTGCAACTCGCGGCCGAACTTGCGCTGCAGGGCGGCCTCGGACAGGTAGGTGATATGCGCGGCCATGCGCGAGACGGCCAGGCCCTTTTCCGGCCGCACGCCCTGGTGCGCATAGTCCCCGCCGCGCCAGTCGGGATCGGCCATGATCGCCTGGCGACCCACCTCGTGGAAGGCGATGTTCTGCGCCGAATGCCGGGCGGCCGAGGCGATGCAGACCGCCGAGAACAGCCGCTCGGGATAGTCCGCAGCCCATTGCAGCACCTGCATGCCGCCCATGGAGCCGCCGACCACGGCGAACAGGGTCTCCACCCCCAGCGCCTCCACCAGCATCGCCTGGGCGCGCACCATGTCGGCGATGGTGATCACCGGGAAGGCCAGGCCGTAGGGCTTGCCGGTCAGGGGATCGGTCGAGGAGGGCCCGGTCGTGCCCATGCAGCCCCCGACCACGTTCGAGCTGATGATGAAGTGCCGCTCGGGGTCGATCGGCTTGCCCGGCCCCACCACATGCGGCCACCAGCCCGGCTTGCCGGTGATCGGGTGGGTCGAGGCGACATGCTGGTCCAGGGTCAGGGCGTGACAGATCAGGACCGCGTTCGAACGGTCGGCGTTCAGCTCGCCATAGGTGCGGTAGGCGATCTCCAGGTTGGAAAGGCTGGCGCCGGAATCCAGGCGCAGCGGGCGGTCAGGCCCGAAACGCATCAGCCCGCCGTCCGTCCCGACCATCTGCACGACACCCGCAAGCTGGTTCATCGCCGCCTTGGAGCGTTCCATGGCCGCGCTGTCAACCGGCGCCTTCCACGCAGCCGCGGCTTTGGGCTAAGGAAGGGGGCGAGGCGCGCCTCGCGCAGGAGAGCCCATGCCCCAATTGATTCTGCTGCGGCACGCCAAGGCCGAGTCCGTCTCGAGCACCGGGCGCGACTTCGATCGCGGCCTGACCGAGCGTGGCCACCGCGATGCGGCGATCATGGGGCGGGTGCTGGCCCAGGCCGGCTTTGCGCCCGACCTGGTGCTGGTGTCGACCGCCCGGCGGGCCCTGGAGACCTGGGAAGGCGTCGCGCCGGCCTTTCCGGCGGCTCGGGTCGAGGAGGACCGGGCCCTCTATCTCGCCAGCCGCGAGCAGCTGGCCGAGGCGGCCCGCGACGGCCTGGACTCCGGCGCCCTGATGATCGTCGGCCACAACCCCGGCCTGCACGAACTGGCCCTGATGCTGGCGGGTTCCGAGCCCGACAGGCTGGACAGTTTCCCCACAGCCGCCGCGGCCGTGTTCGACATGCGGCCGGGCAAGCGCCCACTGCTGCAGCGGATGCTGGTCCCGCGCGACCACGGCGGGGGCTCCCTGTGACCCGCATCTACAAGCTGATCAGCCGCGAGGCCTGGCAGGCGGCGGTCGCGGCCGGCCGCTTCGACGGCGCGGCGGTCGACCTCGCCGACGGCTTCATCCACTTCTCCACCGCCGCCCAGGCCGCCGAGACGGGACGCCGCTATTTCCGCGGCCAGAAGGACCTGCTGGTGGTCGGTTTCGAGGCCGAGACCCTGGGCGCGGCCCTGCGCTGGGAGCCTTCGCGCGGCGGCGACCTCTTTCCCCACCTCTACGGCCCGCTGGATCCGGCCCTGGCGGTGGAAACCCTGACGGTGGAGCTGGACGCCGAGGGCGCGCCGATGCTGGAAGCGCTGCGGCCTTGAGCGCCCTGCATGACCTGGCGGCCGGGGCGCTGCGCCAGCTGGACGCCGAGGATGCGCACCGGCTGACCATCCGCCTCCTGGCCCTGGGCCTCGGACCACGCGCGTCGCAGGGGGCGCCCGACCTGGCCGTCGATCTCTGCGGCCTGAAGCTGCCCAACGCTATCGGCCTCGCCGCCGGCTTCGACAAGAACGCCGAGGTGCCGGACGCCATGCTGGCCGCCGGCTTCGGCTTCGTCGAATGTGGCACGGTCACGCCGCTGCCCCAGGCGGGCAATCCGCGCCCGCGCCTGTTCCGGCTCAGCGAGGACCGGGCGGTGATCAACCGCATGGGTTTCAACAACGAGGGGCTGGAGGCCTTCGCCGGCCGCCTGGCCCGGCGGCCCCGGCGCGGCGTGGTGGGCGCCAATATCGGCGCCAACAAGGACGCCGCCGACCGCATCGGCGACTATGTGACGGGGCTGAAGCGGCTCTGGGGCCTGGCCGACTATTTCACTGTCAACATCTCCTCGCCCAACACCCCCGGCCTGCGCGCCCTGCAGACCCGCCAGGCGCTGGAGGAGCTTCTGGGCCGCCTGGGCGAAGTGCGCGCGGCGCTCAAGGGATCGGGCACAGATTTCCCGATCTTCCTGAAAGTGGCGCCCGACCTGGAGGACGCCGAAATCGAGGCGATCGTCGAGACCGTGGTCGCCTTCGGCCTGCAGGGGATCATCGCCGGCAACACCACCCTGTCGCGGCCCGAGACCTTGCGCTCGAGCCTGAAGGGCGAGGCCGGTGGCCTGTCCGGCCCGCCGCTGATGGCGCTCTCGACCGCGGTCCTGGCCCGCTTCCATGCCGCCGCGGCCGGCCGCATCGCCCTGATCGGCGCCGGCGGGATCGCCAGCGGCGCGGACGCCTACGCCAAGATCCGCGCGGGGGCCAGCGCCGTGCAGTTCTACTCCGCCATGGTCTTCGAAGGCCCTGGCTTGGCGGTGCGCGTGCGCCGCGATCTGGCCCTGCGGCTGAAGGCCGACGGCTTTTCCAGCCTGGTCGAGGCCGTGGGCGCGCGGTGAGCCAGCTCGCCCCGGACCGTTCGCCCCTCGGCCTCCTGCGCCGCTTCGGGCCGCTGGCCGTGGTGGCCTTGGGCCTTGTGCTGGCCTTCGCTTCGGGCCTGCCCCAGCGCTTGTCGCTGCACGCGCTGCACCAGAACCGCCTTCTGCTGCTGGCCTATGTCCACGCCCACCCGGTCCTCTGCCTCGGCGCCTATGTGGGGGTCTATGTGCTGGTGGTGGCCCTGTCCCTGCCGGCCGCCCTGATCATGACCCTGACCGGCGGCCTGCTGTTCGGCCCCTGGGTCGGCGGGGCGGCGGCGGCCACCGGCTGCACCCTCGGCTCTGCCGTGATCTTCCTGGTCTGCCGCACGGCGATCGGCGACGCCCTCCGGGGCCGCGCCGGCTCGCTGGTGGACCGGATCGAGCGCGGCATAGAGGAGGACGCCTTCGCCTATGTCGCGGCCCTGAGGCTGATCCCGGTGGCGCCCTTCTGGCTGGCCAACCTGGCCCTGGGCTTCGTCGACATTCCGCTCACCACCTTCGTCGCCGCCACCTTTGTCGGCATCGTGCCGGTCTCGTTCGTCTATGCCGGGGTCGGGTCGAGCCTGAACACGGTCTTCGCTCGCGGCGGTCACACCCATCTTCACGATCTCATGCACCCCGCCGTGGTGGTTCCGCTGGTCGGGCTCGGCCTTTTGGCCCTGGCGCCGGTCGTCGTGCGCCGATTGCGGCGGAGACGGTAGAGCTTCCTTACGATGGCGCAGCTATACTGCCCTGATGGAATGCGACGCGGCCGTCCCGGCTGCGTTGCTCTCCCATGCCCGGTGCAGTAACGGGTTGCGACATGGCGGACGCTTCAGCCTCCGCGCCGATCGAGCCCAACGTCCCCGAGGCGGGCGCCCCGCAAGGCGCCCCGGAGGCGGCGGCGCCCGCGCGGCGGACGGACCAGACCGCGGGCCAGGACTTCCGGCGCCGCGCCCGCCGGCTGTTCTGGCCGGGCGGCCTGTCTTCGCGCCTGCTGATCCTGACCATCCTGTTCGTGGCCCTGGCGGGCCTCTTGATCCTGCCCTCCTCCATGGCCCAGTTCGAGGAGCGCTGGCTGGAGGACCGGGTCCGCGCCGCCGAGCTGGCCTCGCTGGCGGTGGACGCCGCCCCCAACCAGGTGGTCAGCGACAAACTCTCAAACCAGCTCCTGGAAGGCGCCGGGGTGGTCTCGGTGGCGGTGCAGAGCGACGGGGTGCGGCGCCTGATGCTGGCCGGCCCGCGGATGAACCGCACGCCCTACCTGGTGGACCTGAGGCGCGGCGAGTCGCTGGACTCGCTGGTGGCGCCGTTCCGCACCCTCCTGGGCGGCGACCGCATGGTGCGGGTGGTCGATCGGCCGCGTTTCCGGTCCGGCGACTTCGTCGAGATTGTGGCCCCGGACGGCCCGCTGCGGCATGAGCTGCAGGCCTATCTGCTGCGGCTCCTGGCCGTGGCCGCCATCATCAGCGCTGTGGCCGGGGGACTGGTCTATCTGTCGCTGAACGCGCTCCTCGTCCGCCCCATGCAGCGCATCACCAAGTCGATGGAGCGGTTCCGCGCCGACCCCGAGGACCTCGCCGCCGGCCTGAACCCCTCCGGCCGCCGCGACGAGATCGGCCGCGCCGAGGCCGAGCTGGACCGCATGCAGGCCGACCTGCGCGCGGCCTTGAACTCACGCGCGCGGCTGGCGGCGCTAGGCGAGGCCGTGGCCAAGATCAACCACGACCTGCGCAACATGCTGACCAGCGCCCAGATCGCCTCCGAACGCCTGGCCCAGTCGGGCGACCCCAAGGTGGCCCAGGCCATGCCGCGGCTGGAGCGAGCCTTGGACCGCGCCGTCACCCTGGCCTCCAATGTCCTGGCCTATGGCAAGAGCGAGGAGGCGGCGCCCAGCCTGGACACGCTGTGGCTGGCGCCTGCGGTGGAGGCTGCGGCCGAGGACGCGGGCCTGACGCCGGAGGGCGTGCGGCTGGACCTGAAGATCGCCCCCCAGGCCCGGGTCAGCGCCGATCCCGAGCAGCTGCACCGAATCCTGGTCAATCTGCTGCGCAACGGCCGCCAGGCCATAGCCGGGCAGGAGGGTGGGGTCGGCGCGGGCGCCATCGCCGTCAGCCTGGAACAGGCCAACGGCGTCAGCCTGATCCGTATCGCCGACGACGGCCCGGGCGTGCCCGAGCGGGTGATGGCGCGTCTGTTCCAGCCCTTCGCCGCCTCCGCCAATCCCGGCGGCGCCGGTCTCGGCCTCGCCATCTCGCGCGAGCTGGCCCAGGGCCACGGCGGCGACCTGACCCTGGCCAGGACCGGGCCGGAGGGATCGGTGTTCGAGCTGAAACTGCCGGGCGCGCCGCCACCCGCGCCGCGCCCGGCGCGCTGAACTCGGGGCGACCTTCGGAAATCTGAATTCCAGGTTCCGCCGCAACGCCGCCTATCGATCGGACCCCGAACTCCCCCACCAGGTCCGTGTAGCGTGACAGGCTTCCAGCGCCCGCTGATAGCCCCCGCGCTCGCGCAGCCGCGCCATATAGGCCTGCTCCGTGTCGCCGAGCGCCACCCCCGCATTCTTGCGTGCGAACTCCAGCGCATAGCCCACCGAAATGTCGGCTGCGGTGAACCTGTCCCCAGCCAGGTACGGCGCCTGTTCCAGCCGCCGGCTCACCAGCGATAGCCGGGTCGTGAACACCCCCATCGCCTGGCGCGCGCTCCAATTGTCGCGCTCGCTTTCGGGCGCTATGTGGCGGGCTCCGGAAACGAAATAGATCGAGGCGGCAAGCCCGGCTTCACCCAGGTGCAGGAACTGCTGGTAGGCCGGGAAAGCCGCGTCCTGCGCGCCGGGCGCCAAGGCCGTGGGCCCATAGCGCGCCGTTAGATACTCCATGATCGCGATGGACTCGACCATCGTAACGTCGCCATCGCGGATCGCAGGGATGAACCCGGCGGGGTTGACCGCGAGGAACTCCTGATCGTTCTCGACTCCGGCGAGGAGGTCCACGCCCCTCAGGCGGTAGGGCAGCCCCATCTCCTCCAGCAGCCAGACGACCCGAAAGCCCCGGCCTTCGCCGAAAACGGTGATCATTGCGCGTGTCTCCATGGGGCGGGATCGAGAGAAACCGCCGGCTTCTCATCTCCGCATCCAGCTCTAGTATCCCTGGGCCACGCCCTCCCGGCGCGGGTCGGCGCCCCCTTCCAGCCCGTTCGGCCGCCTGGCCACCCCGTGCAGGCCTGAGTCCTCGCCGAAGCCGTGCTTCAGCGTCATGCCCCGCGCCGCCAGGGCCGGAACCACCCCGGCCGGGAACTTGTCGACCTCGGCGATGTAGTTGTCGCCATGGGCGATCAGGTTGGGCAGGGCCAGGGCCTCCGGCATGGGCAGCTTCCAGTCCAGGAAGCCGACCAGGGCCTTCAGGTTATAGGCCAGGATCGCCGGGCCGCCGGGGGAGCCCAGGGCGGCGACGAACTGCCCCTTTTGGTCGAACACGATCACCGGGGCCATGGACGAGCGCGGCCGCTTGTGCGGACCCGGCGCATTGGCCGCCGCAGTCCCGTCCGGCGCCTTGGGATTGAAGGAAAAGTCGGTCAGCTGGTTGTTGAGGAAGAAGCCGTCGACCATCCGGCCCGAGCCGAAGATGCTCTCGACCGTGGTGGTCATGGAAAGCACGTCGCCCTCGGCGTCGACGATCACCATGTGCGAGGTGCCACCCGGCTCGGGCGTGGCGTCCGGGCCGCGGGCCAGGGCGCCGTGCGGCTCGCCATGGCTGGGCGTCGGGCCGGCGGTCTCGCCGATCAAGGCGGCGCGCGAGGCTTCGTACTTGGGGTCCAGCAGGCCGGGGGTCGGCACCGAGACGAAGGCCGGGTCGCCGATGAAATAGTCGCGGTCGGCGTACATCAGCCGGCTGGCCTGGGCGAACTCGAACCAGGCCTGCGGGTCCTTGGGGCCGCGGCTGGCTATGTCGGTGTGCGCCAGTATGCCGAGACCCTCCAAAAGCCCCGCCCCGCCCGAGGGGTCGTTCGGCGTGCAGACCTCATAGGCGCGGTAGGGCCGGCACAGGGCCGGCGCCTCGTGCGGGCTATAGGCATTGAAGTCAGCCAAGGTCAGGGTTCCGGGATAGTCGCCCTGATGCGTGCGATCGACGATGTCCTGGGCGATCTTGCCGGAAAGGAGCGCGCTCGGCCCCTCGGCGGCTATCCGGCCAAGCGTCGCGGCATAGGCCGGGTTCTTCAGCACGTCGCCGGCGGCCATCCGCGTCCCGTCGGGCTTGCTGAAATAGGCGATCGCATCCGGCGAACTGGCCTGGGGTATGCGGCTGTGGATGAACATCGAAAGCCGCGGGCTGACCACGAAGCCGTCCCGGGCCAGGCGCTCCGCGTCGGCGAACAGGCCCTTCCAGGCCAGCCGCCCGTGCTCCTTCTGCGCCAGGGACAGCATGGCGATGGCGCCCGGCACCCCGGTCGAGCGGCCCGACAGCACGGCGGTGAAAAAGGGCAGGGGCTTGCGGTCAGCCCCCAGGAACAGGTCCGGCCCCGCCCCGGCCGGGGCGATCTCGCGCCCGTCATAGGCGATCGTCTTCTTCGTCTTGGCGTCGTAGTAGACCAGATAGGAGCCGCCGCCGACGCCCGAACTCTGCGGCTCCACCAGGCCCAAGACCGCCTGCACCGCCACCGCCGCGTCGATCGCCGAGCCGCCGGCCTTCAGCACCTTGACCCCGGCCGCCACCGCCAGGGGATTGGCCGCCGCCACCATGGCGTGGCGGGCGAAGCCGGCCTTGACCGAGGGCTCGGAGGCCGGCGGCGGCTCCTGCGCCCAAGGCGGCGTGGGTGCGGCCAGGGCGGCCAGGGCCAAAAAAACCGCCAGCAACCGCCCCACCGGGCGCCGATCAACGCAAGCCATAACCTGAATCCGTTCACCAACCGTCGCAGCCCACCATAGTCCGCGGCGAGCGGCGGGAAAGCCCCGTCTGTTCGACTCGCCGGGGCCGCGCGCCAATGCTACGCTTTCGGCGGGGATGATGTTCGAATTCACGCTGGGAGGGCGGATCGTGAAGCATCTTCGTACCGCGTGCGTGTTCGCCGGTCTCGCCTCGGGCGCCGGCGCCCTGGCCTATGCGGCCCCGCCGGCCAATGAGCCGCCGCCGACGGCCGTCTACTGGGTCAGCGCTTCCACCACCACCGGCATGATGGCCCAGATGATGGGGTCCGGCGGCGGGCGGCCTTCGCCACAGCAGATGATGGCCATGATGGCCCACGGCGGCCCGCCCGATCCCAACGCGCCCCAGCACAGCCTGCGCCTGCAACTGGGCTCGCTGCGCCATCCCGCAGGGCCGCCAGCGGCCGAGCATGATGCGCCCGACGGCCTGGGCGCCGGCCCGGTGCTGCCGCTGCTCTCCCCGCGCCCCGTGGCCGGGCCTGCGCCGCAGGAGGAGGAAGGTCCCCGGCCGCCGGCCCAGTACCACCAACCCCAGGGCCGCATGCTGATCTATTGGGGCTGCGGCGAGCACGCCCCGCCGAACCAGCCCTTGGTGATCGACTTCGCCCATGTCGCGGACGCGCCGCAGCGCTTCGCTGCGCTGATGCGCGGGCTGAACGTGCCGCCCATGCATGGGCCGTCCGCTGGCCGCTATCCCAGCTATGGCGAGTGGCCCAACGAGCGCAACAGCGACCCGGTCCCCGCCGCCGGCTCCCTGGCCGGGCCACATGTGGTCAAGGGCGACTACAGCCCCGAGATCCGCTTCACCCTTTCGCCGGGCCAGGATTTCATGCCGCCCCTGCGGCTGACCAGCAACACGCCCATGCGCTCCGGCGCGGTGCAGCTGGCCTGGGACGCCCTGCCCACCGCCACCGGCTATTTCGCCACCGTCATGGGCGCCCAGCGCGGTGGCGGCGGCGGTGGAGAGACTGTCGTCATGTGGACCTCGGCCGAGCGCGAGCTGGCGGCCTTCGCCGCCCCCGACTACATCTCGCCCGGCGAAGCCCGGCGGCTGGTGGGCGAGCGCGCCGTGCTCAGCCCCCAGACCACCAGCTGCGTGGTCCCGGCCGAAGTGGCCCAGGCCGCCCAGCATGGGCTGCTCTCCATGACCGCCTGGGGCGAGGAGGCCAATTTCGGCTACCCCGCCCGCCCTCAGCCGCCGGTCTGGGTGGTCAAGGTGCGCTATCGCTCGGCCGCCAGCGCGCTCCTGGGCCAGCCGAACGGCTTCGGCGGCGAGGAGCAAAGGCGAAATCGTCCAGGATTTCCGGGGCTTGGGGGGCTGTTCCCGCCGCACTGAGAAATTATGGCGCAGCCGCTTGCGCTCGACCGTCTTCCTGGGTAGGTTCCGCGCCCTCGCCGCAAGGCAGTGCGCGCCCGTAGCTCAGCTGGATAGAGCATCAGACTACGAATCTGAGGGTCGGACGTTCGAATCGTTCCGGGCGCGCCATTTTCCCGTAAAATTGCTTAGATGATTCAATGACGCGGGGCGATGCGCGCGGTCGCGCCCTCCTCCTTGCGTCAGCCGCCGTCCACGCCGCCCCAGTGAACCACCTGGACCTTTTCCAGGGTCACCAGGCCGAGGTTCTTCATGCCGTCCATGGCGTCCAGCAGGGCCTGAATCCGGTCCTCGGCATCGACGATCTCGATCACCAGCGGCAGGTTGGCCGACAGGTCGAGGATCTTGGCGGTGTGCAGCCTGGCCGACCTGCCGAAGCCCATCGGCCCGCGCAGCACGGTCGCGCCGGCCAGGCCCAGCTCGCGCGCCTTCAGCACGATCTCTTCGTACAGTGGCCGGCCAGCGCCCTGGCGGCCCTCCTCGGTATAGATCCTGAGCAGGACGGCGGGTTGCGGGGCCTGCATGGGTCAGCTCCCCTTGAGGACGTTGAGCGCGGCGCCGGCCACGTAGCCGAGCCACACGGACACAAGGCATAGCACGACCGAGGCGACCACGTTGAACCCGGCCCGCACGAACTCGCCGTCCTGGGCCAGGGTCAGGGTCTGCAGGCTGAACGAGGAAAAGGTGGTGTAGCCGCCGCAGAGCCCGACCATGACGAACTGGCGCACGTCGCCGGGCACCAGCACCCGGCCGTCGGGTCCGGTCAGGGTGGCGAAGAAGCCGATCACGAACGAGCCCAGGACATTGATGATCAGCGTGCCCCAGGGAAAGGCCTGGCCGAACCAGCCGGCCACCAGGCTGGAGCAGGCGTAGCGCGCCATGCCGCCCAGCGCGCTGCCGACCGCGATCCACAGATAGGTGACTGCCGCGCCCATGCCCTCAACCTGCTCGCACGTACGATTGCCTCGCGCCCGCCCTTTGCGGCATAACCCGCCCCACGCCGGCTTAGCTCAGATGGTAGAGCAGCTGATTTGTAATCAGAAGGTCACGGGTTCGATTCCTGTAGCCGGCACCACAGGGTCGACCGCATCAGGCGCTCCGCCTATCCCGCCCTGAAGACCAGATCGGCCGTATGGCGCGCGATCATGGCTTCCTCGTCGGTGGGAACCACCCAGAGCGCGATGCGGCTATCCTTGGCCTGTATCGGGCCCTGGCCGGAGGCGTTGGCGGCGGGGTCCAGGCGGGCGCCCAGCCAGGCCAGGCGCTCGCAGACCCGCCGGCGGATCTCGGGCGCGTGCTCGCCTATGCCGGCGGTGAAGACCACCCCGTCCAGGCCGCCGAGGCTCATGGTGAGCGCGCCGATCTCGCGGGCGATGCGGAATACGAACAGTTCGACCGCCTCGCGCGCCGCTGGCGCCTCGCTGGCCAGAAGGGCGCGCATGTCGCCGCTGAGGCCCGAGACGCCAAGCAGGCCGGAGCGGCGGTAGAGCAGGTCCTCGATCGCCGCGGCCGACATGCCCTTGGCCTGTAGCAGATAAAGGATCACCCCCGGGTCCAGCGCCCCGCAGCGCGTGCCCATCATCAGGCCGTCCAGGGCCGTGAAGCCCATGGTGGTGTCGATGCTGTGTCCGTCTTTCACGGCGCAGAGGCTGGCGCCGGCGCCCAGGTGGGCGATGATCAGGCGGCCGGCGGCGAGTTCGGGCGCCAGTTCGCGCACGCGGCCGGCTACGTATTCGTAGGACAGGCCATGAAAGCCGTAGCGCCGCACGCCTTCGGCTTCCAGGTCGCGCGGCAGGGCGAAGCGGTCGACGACCGGGGCGTGGCCATGGTGGAAGGCGGTGTCGAAACAGGCGACCTGGGGCAAGCTGGGATGGGCCGCCAGCACCGCCCGGACGGCGGCCAGATTGTGCGGCTGATGCAGGGGCGCGAGCGGACAGAGGGCGTCGAGCTCGTCCAGCAGCGGGCCGTCGATCAGGGCCGGGCGCCAGTGGGCCGCGCCGCCATGCACGATCCGGTGCCCGACCGCGGCCACGCCCTCGCCGCCGGCCTGGCCGTCGGCCCAGGCGATCAGTTCACTGAGCATCGCCTCGTGGGTCAGGTTCGTCGTCGCGTCCCAGCGCCGCTCGAGCACGACCTCGCCCCCGTCCCGGGCGACCAGGTGGGGCGCGGCGCCCAGGCCTTCGAGCTGGCCGTCGGCGAGGCGGATCAGATCCTCGCCGTCTTTGCGGAACAGGCTGAACTTGAGGCTGGAGGAGCCGGCGTTCAGGGTCAGGACGGCGTCGTTCACGCTGGCGGCCGCCCGACCTTGAGCATCGCCCGTCCGGACATCAGCACCGCCACGGCGCAGGAGGCGATGCGGGTCACCTCGGCGTCGGCGCGGCTGGTCAGGATGATCGGGACCCGCGCGCCCAGCACCACCCCCGCCGCATCGGCGTGGCCCATGAAGGTCAGCTGCTTGGCCAGGATGTTGCCCGAGACGAGGTCCGGGGCCACCAGGATGTCGGCCCGTCCGGCCACCGGCGAAACGATGCCCTTGTCGCGCGCCGCCTCCTCGCTGATCGCATTGTCGAAGGCGAGCGGGCCGTCCAGTACGCCGCCGACGATCTGTCCGCGGTCGGCCATCTTGCACAGGGCGGCGGCGTCGAGGGTGGACTGCAGTTCGGGATTGACGGTCTCCACCGCCGACAGGATGGCGACCCGCGGGTTCGCGATCCCCATCTCCTGAGCGAGGTCGATGGCGTTCTGGACGATGTCGCGCTTGTCGAGCAGGGACGGCGCCACATTGATCGCCGCGTCGGTGACCAGCAGCGGGCGCGGCCAGCCGGGCAGGGCCATGATGTAGACATGGCTGATGCGGCGCTCGGTCCTCAGGCCGGTGTCGTGCGCCACCACCTCGTGCATCAGTTCGTCCGTATGCAGAGAGCCCTTCATCAACAGGCTGGCCCGGCCGCAGCGGACCAGGGCCACCGCCTGGGCCGCCGCCGCGTGGCTGTGCGGCGCCGGCTCGATGTCGAAGCCTGCGAGGTCGATGCCGCCCGCTGCGGCGGCCTGACGAATCTTGGCTTCCGGGCCGACCAGGATCGGCCGGATCAGGCCGCGCGCCGCCGCTTCTGCCGCCGCCCCCAGGGCGTGTGCGTCGCAGGGATGAGCCACGGCGGTGACCACCGGCCCTGCCCCCGCCGCCCGTTTGAGCAGCGCGTGATACCAGGCGTGGTCGCCGCCCGGGTCGGCCTGTTCGTGCGTCATTCCAGCCTCCGCGGGTCTCGCTGTCCGGTTGCGCCGCCACCTGACCCTGCGCGCCGGTCCCTGGCCTTGACCCATCGCAATCGCGTGAACCAGCCTCGGCTGGCTGCGTCCGTCAAGCCACAGCGCCCTTGGGCCGCAAAGACTTGCGGCGTCTGGATGCAACCTCGAGCGCTACTCGCCGTTGAGAGGGGCGACGACTTAGGACCGATCCGTCAATAGGCCCCGCTCAGCGTGCAGTGACCAGGGGGGCGGATCGCTGGGAAAAGGGGTAGGATCATGAAAAAAGCGCTTCTTCTCGCAACCGTCTGCGCGGGCCTCTGCTGCGCCGGCGGGGCCATGGCCCAGAGCGATCAGCCGGATGGCTGGTATGGCGCGCTCGACCTCGGCTACCACAAGAGCGACAACATCAAGGTCGACGGGATCACCGGCGCGGACGTCAAGCTGAAGGGCGGGATCGTCGGCTTCGCCCGGCTGGGCTATCGCCTCACCCCCAATTGGCGGGTCGAGGTCGAGGGTGGCTACCGCCCGGATTTCGCGACCAATCACGGCGTCGCCGGCCACTATCGCACCGCCTCGGCGATGGCCAACGTGATCTACGACTTCATGCCGGATTCCAGGATCCAGCCCTTCATCGGCGGCGGCATCGGCGCGGCTTTCTGGCACGTCAAGGAATACACCCCGGAGACGCTGGAGCGCTCCAAGCGCATCGCCTTCGCCTGGCAGGGCCTGGCCGGGGTCAGCTACGCCGCCACCGATCAGCTGAACATCGACCTGACCTACCGCTACTTCAATGGCGGTAACGGCGATGTGGTCTGCCAGGGCGTCTGCCCGCCGACCCCGATCCACTTCGGCTACGTGACCGACAATTCGGTGACCATCGGCGCCCGCTACGCCTTCAGCGCGCCTCCACCGCCCCCGCCGCCGCCTCCCCCGCCCGCACCGCCGCCGCCTCCCCCGCCTCCGCCTCCGCCGCCGCCCCCACCGCCGCCTCCGCCCCCGCCGCCGGCGTTCGTGGCCAAGGAGTTCGTGGTCTATTTCCCCTTCGATCAGTACGCCCTGACCCCGGAAGCGCAGACGGTCGTGCAGCAGGCGGCCCAGTACGCCAATGACGGGCATGCGACCCGCATCGTGGTGGTCGGCCACACCGACACCTCTGGCAGCGCCAAATACAACCTGCGTCTGTCGGAACGCCGCGCCAAGGCTGTCGCTGACGCCCTGGTGGCGTTGAACGTGCCGGCCGCAACCCTGGCCGTGGACTGGAAGGGCAAGACCGACCTGGCCGTCCAGACCGCCGATGGCGTCAAGGAGCCGCTGAACCGCCGCTCGACGATCTCGATCAACTTCTGATCAGGATCAGAGTTCGCGTAACCATCAACCGGGAGCGGGGCTGCCGTCCCGCTCCCGGCGAAGCTAGGATATGCCCAAGTCCGAGGAGCGTGGATGAGCCGCACCACCCGCATACTGGTCCTGGCCGGATCGGCGAGCCTCCTGGCCGCCGGCGGGGCGCGGGCGGGCGGCTGGACCTTCACCGTCGGCGCCCAGGTCGGGGTCGGGCCGCCCTACGAGGGGGCCAACCGCGACATCCTCGAGCCTGCGCCCACCTTCGACCTGCGTCCGCGCGGCAGCCCGGAGCGGTTCACGCCGCCGGATGGCGGAACCACCATCGCCCTCTATTCGAACAAGTATTTCGAGGTCGGGCCGGTGGTCCGCTTCCGCTATCAGCGGGACCCTACGGGCGAGCTCAAGGGCTTCGACAAGGTCGACTGGGCCGCCGAGCCCGGCCTTTATACAGACATCTGGCCCACCGACTGGCTGAGGCTGCGGGTCGAGGGCCGCAAGGGCGTGACGGGCCATGTGGGCTGGGTCGGGGATGCCGGCTTCGACCTGGTCTATAACGGCAAGCGCTGGGACGCCTCGGTGGGCCCGCGCATCGGCTGGGGCGACCACCACTACATGCAGACCTATTTCGGCGTGACCCCCGCCGAGGCCGCCCGCAGCCCGCTGCACGCGGTCTATGACCCCGACGGCGGCCAGCGCTACACCGGGGTCGAGACGGCGGTCGGCTATCACCTGAGCCGCAATTGGCGGCTGATCGCCGACTTCGGCTACCAGCGCCTGGCGGGCGACGTGGCCCGCAGTCCGGTGGTGCGCGCCACCGGCTCGCCGGACCAGTATTCCTCCAGCCTCGGCTTCACCTACAGCTTCAGCGTCGGGAAATAGGGCGGGCTGAGGAAAAGTGTGAAGCGGCTTTCCGCCCGCAATCCGCCCCAAACGTTGGAATCAATCACCAGTCGAAGGCCGGGACCTCACGCCGCTCGCCCAGCATGAAGGCGTCGGCGACGTGGATCAGCGGCCAGCAATCGACCTCGCGCTCGCCCCGGCGCACCAGACCGGCGAAATGGTCGTACAGGCGGCCATACTCGGAGCCGTGCTCCAGGGCCTGGGGCTGACCGTTCAGGCTCAGCGCGCTTCCGCCGCCCGAGAGCTCCAGCCGCCCGCCCTCGGCCTCGATGTGGATGTCCCACGACTGCGAGCCGGTCTGCAGGAAGTCGAAGGTCGCCGTCACCGGCGCGCCGCTGACGTCCTCGAAAATCAGGTCCGCGGCGATTGGCGCCGCACGATTGGCGGGAAAGGCCAGGCTGGCGCGGCGCAGGTGGATCGGCTGCGGCAGGATGGCGGTGATGATCGACAGGGCGTTGATCCCGGGGTCGAACACCCCCATCCCGCCCGGCTGGAAGATCCAGTCCTGGCCCGGATGCCAGTGGCGAACGTCCTCCTTCCAGACGATCTCGGCCGACTTCAGCCGACGCCCGGCGAGAAAGGCCCGGGCTGGCTCGACCGCGTCGGCGAAGCGCGAATGCCAGCTGGCGAACAGGGTCAGGTCGCGCGCCGCCGCCAGGACCTTCAGGTCCTCGACCTCCGACAGGGTCGCGCCCGGCGGCTTTTCCAGGAACACGTGGCGTCCGGCCAGCAGCGCCTCGCGCGCCAGGGCGTGGCGCACCTGGGGCGGGGTGCAGAGCGAGACGGCCTCGATCTCCGGATGGGCGGCGAAGGCTTCGGCCAGGGTTGCGAAGCTTGGAACGCCGGGCGCGGTCCCGTGGTGGCTGACCGTGGCTGCCAGACGGAAATTTGCGCCCGTCGCCAGGGCCGGCAGGTGCTGGTCGCGCGCGATCTTGCCGAGGCCGACGATGGCGATCGGAACGGGACGGGTCATGCAGTGGCCTTTGTGTTCACAGGTTCGCCCTAAAGACGTGCAAAGCCCAGGGCAAGTCCTGCCTGCGGGCATTGGCCGCTTGGCCATCTCTTGGGTTCAATGCTAGCTGTCAACGCTCTCATGCCGCCGACCTGTTCGCCCTTTGTGATCGCCTTGACGACCGCGCTTTCCCTTGCGCCGGCGGCGACGGCGGGCGCGCCCGCGAGCCCCTACCAGTTCGATGTGGCGGTGGCCCCCGGCGACGGCGCGGGCCTGAAAGCCAACGCCGACCTGAACGCCCAGTTCACCACCCTGCAGACCAGCCTTCAGCTCGGGCTGGAGGCCAATCCGAACCTGGTGCGCAGCGATCCCCTCGCCCTGGCGCCGCAGGCCAGCGCCAGCCGCGAGACCCTGGGCCTCAACGCAGCCTGGGTCGGCCCCGGCGCGGCGCGCCTGGACCTGCAGGTGGGGGAGAAGCTGGACCAGGCCTGGGCGACGCCGGCCTTCCTGGCTTCCGGCGGCCATCAGGTCGACACCGATGACCTCACGGCCCGCCTCGACCTCAGCCTGACGCCGCTGAAGGCCGTCGACCTGACCGTCGGCGGCGGCGCCGAACAGCGCAACATCCTCGACACCGCCCTGGCCCAGGCGGCCGCGCCTGAGAGCCAGCGGCTGTTCGCCACCGCCACCCAGGACGCCCATGCCGGCCTGAAGTGGCGGCTGACCTCCTGGTTAAGCCTCAATGCCGGCGGCAAGCTGGAAATGGCCGACGCGCAGTGGCGCGGGCCTTCGACCAGCGGCGGCGCCACCGCGGCCGGCCTGACCTACGCCTTCATCGAACCCAGCGTCGACGGCGCGGTGACCCTGCCCGGCAAGGGGCAGCTCGACCTCAGCCTGACCCGGGCGGTCTCGCCGATCGACGCCGGGGCCTTCGCCACCTTTGCGGCCACCGAAGATCGCGCCGCCTCGGCCCGCTTCGGCCCAAACCGCGAGTGGCGCTACAGGCTGAGCTTCGACCAGAAGCTGGCGGCGATGAAGCTGTCCGCGGCCGTGACCCAGGCCCGCATCGAGAGCGCGACCGAACTCGGCCCCGTGGGCGCCGACACCCAGGCGCCGGTGGCCGTCACGGGGGGCGAGCGGCAGCAGGTCGATCTGGACCTATCAGCGCCCCTGGCGGCGATCGGGCTGCCCTCCCTGACCCTCACCAGTAGCGGGACCTGGCGCAATTCGCGCCTGCGCGACCCCTTCACCGGCGAGATGCGCCGGGCCTCTGCGGAATCGCCCCAGACCGCCAAGATCGCCCTGGTTCAGTCCCTCGCCGGGCTCAAGGCTCGCTGGGGGCTCGAGGGCCAGTTCGGCGGCGACCTGGCCCTCTACCAGATGAGCCAGATCAGCCGGGTCAGCGTCGACGACAGCCTGGGCGGCTTCGTCGAATACGCCCCCGGCTCGTTCGCCCTGCGGCTTCAGGTCGACGGCCTCTACGGCGGCGGCCGCCAGACCACCGACACCATCTTCGCCGGCCCTCGCGCCAACGGCTTCGTCGAGCGCGTCGATCACCATGTGGATGACGGCCAGGCGGTGCGGCTGGTGCTTAAGAAGGCTCTCTAGGCTCATCACAGCCTTGACCGCGTCCGCCGTGGCCCTCAGTTGAGCGGCATGGGCGAAACGCAAGACCTCCGCGGCCTGGCCATGCATCGGGCGATCCTGGCGATCGCCCTGCCGTCCATGCTGACCAACGTCGCCACCGCCCTGTTCGGCCTGGCCGACATGTGGGTGATCGGGCGGCTGGGCGATCCGGCGGCCCAGGGCGCGGTGGAGATCGGCGCCAAGCTTTTGATGACCCTCCTGATCGTGTTCAATTTCCTGCGCTCTGGCACCGTGGCCCTGACAGCGCAGGCGGCCGGGCGGGCGGACGAGGCGGCGCAGTCGGCGACCTTGGCTCGCAGCCTCGCCGTAGCCGCGGCCATCGGCGCCTTCCTGTTGGCCGCCATGCCGCTGGTCGTGCCGGCGGGCCTTGCCCTGTTCAGCGCCAAGGGCCAGGTCGCTGCGCTGGCGCGGACCTATGTGCAGATCCGCTATGCCGGGGGCGTGGCCTGGCTGATCAACGCGGTCCTGACCGGCTGGCTGATCGGGCGGCGGCAGGTTCGGGCGGTGCTGGCGGTCGAGGTCGGCTCCAACCTTCTGCATATCAGCCTGGACGCAGGCTTCGTGCTCGGCCTGCATCTGGGCGTGGCCGGGGTCGCCTTCGCGACCCTGAGTTCGGAGGCCGCCAAACTGCTGGCCTTGGCCACCATGGTCTCGCGTGAGGCGCCGGCCCGCGGCTTCGGAGCCGTCCTGCGCCGCGCCGAAACCTGGCGGCCGGTCGCGATCGGCCAACTGCTGCGGCTGAACCGCGACCTCTTCGCCCGCACGCTGCTCCTGATGGCGGCGACCGTGCTCCTGACCCGCACCGGCGCCCAGCAGGGGCCGACCATCCTGGCCGCCAACGCCATCCTCTATCAGCTGTTCATGCTCTCGGCCCTGCTGCTCGACGGCTTCGAAAGCTCGGCCCAGGTGCTGTGCGGTGAGGCGCTGGGCGGAGGGCGTCGGGGCGAGTTCCAGCGGCTGATTCTCGCCATCCTGGCCTGGGCCTGGGGGGCGGCGGCCCTGGTGACCCTGGCCTATGCGCTCGCCGGCGCGCGCATCGCCGCCAGCTTCAGCACCGCCCCGGCTGTGGTGGCGGCCACCGGCCTCTATATCGGCTGGGCGGTCGCCCTGCCGGCGACCGGGGTGACCTCGTTCGTGTTCGACGGGATCTTCATCGGCTCCAGCTGGACCCGGGCCATGCTGATCGGCATGGCCGCCGCCCTTGCGGTGTTCGTCGCCCTGCTGCTGGCCGCGCGGCCAATGGGCAACAATGGCCTGTGGCTCGCCTTCAACCTGTTCTTCCTCGCCCGCGCGGCCGGCCAGGCCCTGATGACGCCGGGCCTGATCCGCCGCAGCTTCGCCGGCGCCGCCACCGTGGCGCCGCTTCCCCAGGAGCAGCCGGCTTGAGCGCAGGCCCTGCCTTCAGCCTGGCCGGCCAACAGCTCGCCATCGGCCTCGCCACCTCGGTCGCGACCCTGGCCGGGGGCGGCCTGGCGCTGAAGCTCGGGGCCGAGCGGCGGTTGATGGTCGGGTTCGGTTGTGGCGCCATCCTGGGGGTGGCTTTCGTGGACCTCCTTCCAGAGGCCTTCGCCCTCGGCCGCGAGGCTTGGCCGCCTACCGCGCTGGGCGCAGCGGTCGTCACCGGATTTTTTGCCTACGTCCTGATCGATCGCCTGAGCGCCGCCTGGGGGCGTGCGGGACGCAGCTGGGCGGCGCATCTGGGGCCCGCCAGCCTGACCGCGCACAGCCTGATGGATGGACTGGCCATCGGGGTCGCCTTCGCCGTCTCGCCGCCCGCCGGAGTGGTGGTCGCCGCCGGCGTGGTGGCTCACGACCTGGTGGACGGCGCCAACACCGTCACGCTCAGCTTCGCCCGCCATCTCGGCGCCCGCAGCGCCCGCCGCTGGCTGGCGGCCGACGCCCTGGCCCCCCTGGCAGGTCTGGCCCTCTCGCACGCCGTCAGCCCGACTCGGGCCACGGCCGCCCTGATGCTGGCGACCTTCGCGGGCCTGTTCCTCTATATCGGCGCGACCGAACTCTGGCCCCGCGCCCGCTCCGGCGAGCTGGGCGTCTCGGGCGCCGCGGCGGCCGGGCTGGGCGCCGCCGCCGTGTTCCTGGCGGTCCGCCTCAGCGGGACTTAGCGTCCCGTCGCAATCCAGCGGTCCACCTCGGGCAGGCGCGCGTCGCGGACCTGGGCCTGGTAGAGGATGCTCGACACCGCCTTGCGCACCTCTTGGCGGGCGTCCTCGGGAATATTGCGGTCCGCGAAGGCGTTCAGCCGGTCGGCCAGGCCGCGGTCGGGCTCGCCGGTGACGAGGTGCGGCGCGAAGCTGGGCCGGCTGTCCGGCTCCAGAAGCTCGCTGACCTTTGCCCAATGGGCGCTGGTGAAGTCCAGCGCCAGGCCGGGATGGCGGTCCGAGACCGCGCCAATGATGTCTGGCGCGGTGGTGGCCGGCGGCTCGCCGGACAGGGCGAGGTCCAGCGCCTTGGCGGCCAGGGCCGGATCGTCGGCCGCGCCCAGCAGGCTGTAGTATTCGGTGCGCTCCAGCTCCGACTTGGCGGTCTTGGCCAGCTGGTGCAGCCGCTCCCAATCGGCGGCGCTGGCTTGGCGCCCGACGATGGCCAGCACCGTGCGGCGGGCGGAGGCGTCCAGGCTGGTCGGATCATACAGGAACTGGTCGAAGCGGCGATGGGCCTCGGCGGTCACGGCCGGATCGCCCATGTCGCCCAGGGCGCCGATCACCGCGCTGCGCATGATCGCCACGTTGAAGCTCTCGTCCGGCTGGCGGTCCCAGCCGATACGGGCCAGGCCGCGGGCCAGGACGCCGCGGGCGAAGCTGCGGAAGCGGGCCTGGCCGGGCGTTCCGGCGTAGAGCCGGTCGAGGCCGTTCAGGGTGTGGGCCAGCCTGGCCCAGACGACCGGATCGCTGCGGCTATCCAGGCGGACGGTCAGGTTCAGATAGTCGGTGATCGGCTCTAGGCCGCCAAAGCCAAGGGCGCGGGTGTCGTCCAAGAGGCCCAGCTGGTCGTCCGCCGACAACTCGCTGAAGCGCTGGGTCAGGGCGGCGACGCCGGCCGGCGAATAGAGGGTTCGGAAATAGCCGGTCTGGCCAGCGTTCAGCACCACCGGGCCGCAGCCCGGAACCTCGATCCGGCCGCCGGCGGTCCCGGCGATTACGCCATGGCCCGGGGCCGCCGAGTCCAGCGTCCGGGCGATCACCGGCACATGCCACACCCGCTCGCCGCGGGTGCTGTCGTCGATGCCATAGCGTCCCTGGGCCAGGGCCTGGCTGGTCTTGCCGGCTTGGCAGCTGGCTTCGCCCTGGCGCAGCAGGGGCACGCCGGCGTGCAGGGTGAAGTCATGGGCGATCTCGGTGATCGGGCGCGGACCCCCGCCCTGGTCGATCTCGCGCCACAGATCGTCGGTGACTGTGTTGCCATAGGCGTGGTCGGCCATGTAGCGGCGCACGCCGTCGCGGAAGGCGCTCTCGCCGACATAGGCCTCCATCATGCGGATCACCGCCGCGCCCTTCTCGTAGGTGATCTCGTCGAAGGCCCCGCCAGCCTGCAGCACGTCGTTGATCGGGGTTATGATCGGATGCGAACCGTCGCGGGCGTCGGTCTGCATGGCGCTCTCGGTTCCCGACTTGGCCTGCAGCCACAGCTTCCAATTGGGATGGAAATGGTCGGTGACCTTGTTCTCCATCCACGAGGCGAAGCCTTCGTTCAGCCACAGGTCGTTCCACCAGGCCATGGTGACGAGGTCGCCGAACCACTGGTGCGCCATCTCGTGGGCGACCGTGACATAGACCCCTTGCAGGTCCTGCTCGGTCGAGACCTTGGGGTCGATCAGAAGGTCGCGCTCGAAATAGAAGATCGCGCCCCAGTTCTCCATCGCCCCGAAGAACTGGCTGGAGCCCGGGCCGGCGATCAGGTCCAGCTTGGGCAGGGGGAAGGCTTTGCCGAAATAATCGTTGTAGTAGGGCAGGATCTCGGCGGCCGCATCCAGGGCGAAGCCGGCGTTCGCCGTGTCGCCGCGCTTGACGATGACGCCCACGTCGACGCCGCCGACATTGCGGTGGATGCGCTCGAAGTCGCCCAGGCCGAAGAACAAGAGGTAGGACGACATCTTCGGCGTCTCGGCGAAGCGTACGGTCTGCAGCTTGTCGTCCACCGCCTTGGCCTCGGCGACCGGCATGTTGGAGACCGCCATCTGGTCCTTGGGCACGGTCGCGGTCACCGTGAAGCTCGCCTTGCGCCCCGGCTCGTCCCAGCACGGCAGGAAGCGGCGGGCGTCGGAATTTTCGAACTGGGTGAACAGCGCCCGCTTGGAAGCGCCGCCCGCCTGATAGTCCAGGGCGAACAGACCCGAGGCCTGCTGGAAGATCCTGCCGTGATAGTCGAGGCTGAGGGCGTAGTGGCCGGGCTTCAGCGGATGGCTGAAGCCGAAGCTCGCGGTCTGCACCTTCTCGTCGTAGCGGATGCTGGGCTGGCCGGCCTCGCCGGACAGGGCGGCGTGGTCGATGACCAGGTCGGCGGCGTTCAGCACGATCTCGCGCGTCGCCGCATGCACGGTCAGGTCGATTTGCACCTTGCCCTTGAAGGTCAGGGCCGAGGCGTCGGGCGTGATATCGAGGTCGTAGTGGTCGGGGGTGACGTCGGCGGGCAGGACGATACGCTGCGAAGCGGCGGCGGGCGCCTGGGCCGCAGCCGGCAGGCCGGCCGCCAGGGCCAGGAAAAAGGCCAGGGCCCTGGCCGCTCGGGAAATCGACATGACAAACCTGCGCTGAACTTCGTTGCGCGCGACCCTAAAGCGAGTTCTCCGCAAAAGAGAACCGTTTTGTGATCTCAGCGCGGACGTAGGGCGCGGCGGCCTCAGTGCTCGTGGAACGAGCGCCAGAGGGTCTGGGTCAGGGGCTCAAGCCAGTATTCCAACGCGGTGCGCTTGCGCAGCGGCACCACCACGTCCGCGGGCATGCCGGGACGCAGGGCTTCGCCCTTGTCGCCGATCAGGGCCAACTCGCTCTGCGGCACGGTGATGTCGGCCACGAAATAGGCGCGGCCGGTGCGCTCCTCGACGACGCTGTCGGGGGAGATGCGGGTCAGCTGGCCGTGCAGGATCGGCACGTTGCGGCCATGCACGGCGGTGAAGCGGACCTGGGTCTCCTGGCCGACCTTCAGGTCGTTGGCGTCGCGCGGGGCCACCTGGGCCTCGATCACCAGCGGCAGCTTGTCCGGCACCACCTCCATCAGCCGCTGGCCCTGGGCCACCACGGCGCCCACGGTGTTGACCGTCAGGCCGGTGACGGCGCCGGAGACTGGCGCCACGGCCTCGGTTCGCTTCAGCCGGTCGCGGGCGGCCTGCAGCTGCGGCTCGTTGGCCTGC
The DNA here is from genome assembly GCF_018135625.1 of Phenylobacterium montanum. Lineage (NCBI taxonomy): Bacteria > Pseudomonadati > Pseudomonadota > Alphaproteobacteria > Caulobacterales > Caulobacteraceae > Poindextera > Poindextera montana. The sequence continues at coordinate 3,432,760 of NZ_CP073078.1, read as the reverse complement.
AGGTCGGCCTGGGCCCGGTGCATCTCGTCAGAGATCTGGCGGGCGCGCTCGTTGTCGCCCTGCAGGCTCTCCAGCCTCGCCTCGCCGCGCACGGCGTTCAGGCGGGCGATCTCGGCCGCTTGCGAGCCGGCGTCGCCTTCCAGGCCGGCGGCGGACTGCTCCAGGGCGCGCACGCGGGTGGCGGGGGCGTAGCCGCGGGCGGCCAGCTCCTTCATACCCTTCAGCTCGTCGGCGTTCAGCTGCTGCTGGCGGGCGTTCGCCGCCAGTTGACGCTGGTAGCCGATGATCTGCTGCTCGGCCTCGGCCTGGCGCTGGTTCAGCGTGCCGCGGCGGGCGGCGTCGGCCCCGCGCGAAGAGGCCAGAGCATGGGCCTCCAGCGCCATGGCGTGCTCGGCGATCACCTTGTCGTCGGCCGACAGGCTGGCGAACTCGGCCGGAGCGGTGATGCTGGCCGCGCCCATCTGCTCGGCCTCCAGGCGCGCGATCTGGGCCTTCAGCCCTATGACGCGCTCGGTCAGGGCGCGCTCCTCGGCTATGGCCTCGGCCGGGGCGAACTCGACCAGCACCTGGCCGGCCTGGACGTGGTCGCCCTCCTTGACCCTCAGCGAGGAGACGATACCGCCGTCGCGGCTCTGCACGCTCTGGCGGTGGCCGGAGACCACCACCACGCCCGAGGCGTTGGTGGCGGCGTCCATGCGGGCGAAGGCGGCCCATCCGCACAGGCCGACGAAGAAGACGGCGGCTGCGACGGATCCGAGCAGAATTTCGCGGCGCGGATTGTCCGGCGACGGGGAGGGGGCGGACAGGGCGGTCCAGAAGGAGCTGGCGGTGATACCGGACATGGGGCTCTAGGCTCGCATGGCTTGAACGTTCGTCGGCGCATGGGCCGGCGGGGCGCGCATGGCGGACAGGACGTCGTTGAGCTGGCCATAGTGGGCCAACTGGCCGTTCTGGATCAGGGCCAGGCGGTCGGCCACCGAAAGCACCGCGCCGCGGTGCGCCGCGACGATGATGGTCACCCCGTCCTTCTTCAGCTGGGTCAGGGTCTCGACCAGCTGCTGCTCGCCTTCGCCGTCCAGGTGGGCGTTGGGCTCGTCCAGGATCACGATCTTGGGTCGGCCGAACAGGGCGCGGGCCAGGGCGATGCGTTGGGTCTGGCCGGCTGAGAGGCCGGCCCCGCCGAGGCCGACGCGGGTGGCGTAGCCCTGGGGCAGGCGCAGGATCATCTCGTGCGCTCCGGCCGCCTGGGCGGCGCGGATGGTCTCGGCGTCAAGCGCCTCGGGATCCTCGCCCAGCCAGGCGCGGAAGCGCGAGATGTTGTCCTTGATGGTGCCAGAGAACAGCAGGAAGTCCTGCGGCAGGAAGCCGACGTGCTGGGCCAGGCGCTCGGGCTCCCAATCGGTCATGGCTGCGCCGTCGATGCGCACCACCCCGCTCTTGGGCGCCACCGCGCCGGCGAGGACGCGCAGCAGGGTCGACTTGCCGGCGCCGCTGGGGCCGATCACGCCGACGAAATGGCCGGCCTCGATCTCCAGGCGGATGTCGTTCAGGGCGACGCGGTCGAGGGTCGGGGTCTGCACCGTGACGCTCTCCAGGGTCACCTGGCCGACCGGCGCTGGCAGGCGGATGTGCGCGTCCTCGGGCTTGGCGCCGGCGAACAGGCGGTTCAGGGCCTCGAAGGCGGTGCGGGCCTGGATGATGCTCTTCCACGATCCCACCACCTGCTCGACCGGCGCCAGGGCCCGGGTCATCAGCAGCGAGGCGGCGATCACCGAGCCGGCCGAGATCTGCCGCTCAATGGCGAGCCAGGCCCCCACGCCGAGGGCGGCCGACTGCAGCACCAGACGGGCGAAGCGGATCAGGCCGCCATAGTGGGCCGCTGCGAAACTGGCCTGGGTCTGCAGTTGCACGACCTCCTGCCGTTCCTGCAGCTGCTTGGCCACCAGGGCGCGGCTCATGCCCAGGGCGCGGACCTCGGACGCCCAGGCCGAGGCGTGGTCCTGCTTGGCGTAGGCGACGCCGGCGGCGGTGTTGGCGGCGGTCAGGGGGCTGTGGGTCGCCTTCTCGTTCAGCCAGGCCAGGCCTAGCATCAGGGCGCCGGCGCCGACGCACATGCCGCCGATCACCGGGTGCAGCAGAAAGGCGGCCAGCACGTAGATCGGCGCCCAGGGGGTGTCGAACGCCGCCAGGATCGCCTGGCCGGCCACGGCCTGGCGGAAGGTGTCGAACTGGCGCATGGCCTGGGAGCGGTCGGTGCGGCTGAGGCTCGCCTGGCCCAGCACCTCGGTCATCACCGGCCCGGCCAGGTCGCGCTCCAGCCGGGCGCTCGAGCGCACCAGAAGGCGCGAGCGGATCCATTCCAGGAAGGCGAGGGTGGAGACGGCGGTCAGGCCGACCACGCTGACCAGGGCCAGGGTCTCGACGCCGTTGGTCGGCATCACCCGGTCATAGACCAGCAGCATGTAGAGGGTCGGCGCGAGATAGAGGACATTGACCAGGGCGCTGAACACCGCCGCCGCCATGAAGTGCGGACGACAGGCGGCGATCGCCTTCCGGAGCGGCGCGGCCACGCCGGAGAGCGGCGACGAAGCAGCCATGCGAACCCTATCCTCGCTGCGCGCCGGCCAGCCTGGCCCATGGCGCAATACCTGCCCGTAGGTCTAGCGAGCGCTCGGATAATTTATTGTAAATGGCGATGTCTAACGGGGGTGCGACAGTTTAAGTCGCCGGCCTGTCCGCGGCTGATGACAGCTTAAGGCAAAGCTATACTGAACAAGGGTTTGTGAACGAAAATCGCGCAACGCTGAAACGCCATATTTGTTTATAATTATGGTTAATGTTGTCTGACCTTGCCAGCTCCCGGCGTGGCGCCTGGTCACGTCCAGGTCGGGAGGCGGGCGGGCCGCCAGGGGCGAAGCGCGGCTTCAAGCGCTTCGGTGGAATCTTGTTCATATACGGCTTGCAGTATGTCCATCCGGCGCAAGTTCTGACGCCATACCGGCCCGATCAGGGTCGTTGGAGTTTCCAGCCGGCCCGCGGCCACATCGCCCATGGTCGGCGCCCCGGCGCGCCGCTCACCCCCTTCCAGCGGATCAATTGGGAGCGGCTCGCGGCGCTGATCATCAATCTCGCGGCCTGGGCGGGGATCGTCGGCTTGGCCCTGTGCCGACTGCCACATCCCTGACGGCCTGACCCGAAATAGGGGAACCTGAGCGCCGGCGGAACGTTGGCGGGCTGGCGGTACGACCAGGGCGCACGGGCCGCCGGCCAGAATCCTGGCGGGCGATTGAACTTGGCCCACATCGTGCTATGAGCCCGCGGCTTGGCATGGATGGGTCAGTTTGATGCGACTGCAAGATCAGATTCAGACGATCTCGGCCAAGCTTGCTCCGATTTCTCAGGCTGTGTTGAGCCAATTCAGGACGGATGCGTCGCAATTGCGCGCGGCGCTCGTTCAGAATTCGGGGCCGACTTGGCGCTATGCTTCAGGCGCAGTGGCCGGATTCGCCATGGTGGCCGCGGCCGCATCTCTGGTCTGGGCGAGCCATGCGCCGCTTGGCGCACAGGCGTCTGGCCCGCGGCGCCACCCGATCGCCGGCGGCGGCTTTACGCTGGCGGCCTTCCTCCGGCTGGATCCCCAAGGTCCGCCTATCGCGCAGCGCTATGACCCCCTGGCCCGGATCGCCCGCGCGGGCCTGCCGGACGCCGCGCACGCCCAGGCGCCTGCCGCCGGCGCGCCCGCTCCGCCGGCCCAGACCTTCGAGGACCTGACCCCGCAGCAGGCGGCCCTGGTCAACGCCCAGATTCCGTTCTCTCAGTTGCCGATCCAGGCCGCCAAGCCGTTCCGCCTGCCGTCCAGCGCGGCCAACGACCGCGCCCGCGCCCTGACCTGCCTGACCATGGCGGTCTATTACGAGGCCGCCTCGGAAAGCGACGCCGGCCAGGCGGCGGTGGCCCAGGTGGTGCTGAACCGCGTTCGCCACCCGATCTTCCCCAAGTCGGTGTGCGGCGTGGTGTTCCAGGGCTCGACCCTGCCGACCGGCTGCCAGTTCACCTTCACCTGCGACGGCTCGCTGAACCGGCGGCCCAGCCAGGCCGGCTGGGCGCGGGCGCAGAAGATCGCGCAGCGGGCCTTGGACGGTTACGTGCTGAAGTCGGTGGGCGAGGCCACGCACTATCATACCCAGTGGGTGGTGCCCTATTGGCGCCCGACCCTGGTCAAGGAGACCCAGATCGGCGCCCACATCTTTTACCGCTGGCCCGGCGGCATGGGCCTGCCGGCTGACTTCGGCGGCAAGTACGCGGGCTTCGAGCCGCCGCCGCCGCCGATCCCGGGCTTCGACACCGGCCAGACCACGGTGATGATCGCCCGCGCCGACAAGCCGGCCGCCCTGGCCCAGATCGCCGAGATCGACACCCCTGCCGCCACCCGCGAGGCGGTGCGGGAGGCCCAGGCCGCGCCCCTGACCGACCCGGCGCCGCTGGCGATCGCGCCGCCGCCGGCCGTCATCACGCCGCCGGCCTCGGCGGCGCCACAAAAGCCGGTCTATTTCGGCAAGCCGTTCCGCCAGCACCGCGGCCCGACGGTCGGCGGCTGAGGCGTGCGGCGCGGGAGCGACCGTGAAAGCGGCGTGATGCAGATTTTTTCAACGCTCCTTGTGGAGATTGCTGCCGCTGCAACGGACTTGACCTATGGTCCGGGTGAAGCTGCGGTGGCCGGGCAGGGGATGACGATGGTGTCGATGGGAGCTCGGCGGGGATCTCGCTGCGAATGATCGCCGAGTTTACGGCCGCTGCCGGCTCCTCGCTGGAGTTCGATATCTGCATCGTCGGCGGCGGCGCGGCGGGTCTGACCCTGGCCGCCTCGCTGATCGACAGCGGGCTTTCGGTGGTCGTGCTCGAGGCCGGCGGCCGCAAGCCGGACGCCAAGGGCCTGGACGCCTACAAGGGCGAGGTGGCCGACGCCAAGGCCCACCCTTTCCTGCATCATTTCCGCGTTCGCGCCATCGGCGGGGCCAGCCGAATCTGGGGCGGGCGCTGCATTCCCTATGACGACGCCGACCTCGCCGAGCGCCCCTGGGTCCCCGGCCCCGGCTGGCCGATCGGCTGGCAGGCCCTGGAACCCTACTACATCGCCGCCCAGGAGGCGGCCGAGGCCGGTCCCTTCGACTACGACCCCGCGACCGCCCTGCCGGGCCGGCCGGCCGAGTTCGCGCCCGGCCTGGACGGCGCCCTGGTCCGGACCACCCTGGAGCGGTTCAGCAAGCCGACCGACTTCTGGAAGCGCTACGGCGCGGCGCTGACCGCCGCGGCCAATGTCCTGGTGCTGCTGCACGCCGCGGTCACCGGCGTGCGCCTGAGGCCCGATGCAGCCTCGGTCGACCATATCGAGGTGGCCGCCGCCGATGGGGGGCGGGCCAAGGTTCGGGCTCGCCGCTATGTGATCGCCATGGGCGGGCTGGAGACGACGCGCCTGCTGTTGGCGTCCAGCGATGTGCGCCCGGCGGGGATCGGCAACGACCACGACCACCTGGGCCGCTACTATATGAGCCACCTGGCGGCCACTTCGGGGGTGGTGACCTTCAACGGCGATCCGGCGCGGATCAACTACGACTACGAGAAGGACGCCAGCGGGGCCTATGTGCGCCGCCGCCTGTGGCTGACGGAAAAGGCCCAGCGGGAAATCAGGGGCCTGAACGTGATTTTCCGGACCCATCTGCCGGACCCGGCGGACCCGGCGCACGGCGATCCGATCCTGTCGGCCATGTATCTGGTCAAGGACCTGGTGCTCTACGAATACAGCCGAAAGATGCGCGAGGCTGGCCCAGGCTGGGGCGGGCGACTTCGCCACCTCGGCAATATCCTCGCCCACCCGATCCGCCTGGCCCGGTTCGCCGTGAACTGGGTGCGCGACCGCAACCTGGCTGAACGCAAGATGCCCTCGGTGGTGCTCGGCTCGCCCCAGAACCGCTATCCGATCGAGTTCCACGCCGAACAGTCGCCCAATCCCGACAGCCGCCTGACCCTGACCGGGGACCGCGACGCCTACGGTATGCCGCGCCTCAGAGTCGACTGGCGGGTCAACGCCGCCGACCTGGAAGCCCTGAAGCGAGCCTATGCGGTGCTGGCGGCCGAACTCGAGCGCACTGGCGTCGGCCGGCTGGACTATTCGCCGGACGAGGTCGCCGAACGGGCCCTGGCCGAGGGCGCCTATGGCGGCCATCACCTGGGGACCACGCGCATGTCGGCGCGGCCCGAAGACGGGGTTGTCGACCCCGATCTGCGCGTGCATGGGGTGAACAACCTCTTCGTCGCCAGCGGGTCGGTGTTGCCGACCTCCAGCCAGGCGAACCCGACCCTGACCATCCTGGCCCTCAGCCTGCGCCTCGGCGACCGGCTGAGGGCGGACCTAGCCGCCTAGAAGGAGCGCCAGAGCGTGACGCGAACCCGTGGTCCGGCCGTGGTGGTCATCGCCTATGACCGCACCGACACCCTGGCGCGGCTGCTGGAGTCGCTGTCCCGCGCCCGCTATCCGGCGGACGTCGAGGTTCCGCTGGTGATCAGCATCGACCACGCGCCGCATGCCGACACCGCGCGCCTGGCCGAGCAGTTCGACTGGCCGCACGGGGAGAAGCGGATCATCGCGCACACGGCCAATCTGGGCCTGAGAGAGCACGTCCTGTCCTGCGGCGACCTGGCGCTGGAATACGGCGCGGTGGCGGTCTTCGAGGACGACCTTCTGGCCGCGCCCTATTTCTATGACTGGGTGCGCCGTTCCGCCGAGTTCTACGCCGACGAACCGCAGGTCGGCGGGATCGGGCTCTACAGCTACAAGCTCAACGAATTCAACAATCTGAACTTCGTGCCGTTGAGCGACGGCTCGGACGTGCACTTCCTGCAGGTGGCCGCCTCCTGGGGCCAGGCCTGGACCGCCGGCCAGTGGCGCGCCTTCCGCGCCTGGTATGACGAGCACAAGTCCGATCCGATCTCGCAGGCCGCGGACGCCGTGCCGGAACAGCTCGAGGCCTGGAAGGAAAGCAGCTGGAAGAAGTACTACATCAAGTACCTGGCGGTGACCGATCGCTTCTTCGTCTATCCGAACGTCGCCCTGTCGACCAACACCGCCAAGCCGGGCACCCACACCAAGCGGCCGGTCAACCTCTACCAGGTGCCCCTGGACATGGGGCCCCGCAACTGGAGCCTGAAGCGGCTGCAGGACAGCGCGACGCTCTACGACGTGTTCTATGAACTGCGGCCCGAAGCCCTCCGACGGCTCTGCCCCTGGCTGGAAGGGATCGAGTTCGATGTCGACCTGATGGGACTGAAGCCCAGTTCGGCCTTGACCCGCCCTCACCTCGTCTCGACCCGGGAATGCAACCGGCCGCAGAAGCAGTGGGCGATGGAGATGATCCCGATCGAGGCCAATATCGCCTTCGGCGTCGACGGCGACTTCGTCAGCCTGGGACCGAAGGACGCCTTCGCGCCGATGAGCGAGAGCCGCCGGCTGGCGGTGATCCGGCACCTCAACCTGTTCGCCTACTGGAACAAGTACTTCTTCCAGCTGTTCAAGCCGATCCAGACCCGGCTGCAGATCGTCCGCCAGGGCCTGAAGAAGAAGGCTTGAGGCCCGGCTAAGCGACCGCCTCGGCCAGTTTCCCGCTTCCCATCGGCCGCATGCCGAGATCGGCCAGCAGCCTGGCGTCCGTGTCCTGGTCGGGGTTGCTGGTGGTGAGCAGCTTGCCGCCGATGAAGATCGAATTGGCGCCGGCCAGGAAACACAGGGCCTGCAGTTCGCGGCTCATGTGCTCGCGGCCGGCCGACAGGCGCACCACCGCCTTGGGGCAGACGATGCGGGCCACCGCCACGGTGCGCACGAACTCCAGCCCGTCGACCGGCTCGCTGCCGCCGAGGGGCGTGCCCTTGATCGGCATCAGGTCGTTGATCGGCAGGCTGTCGGGATGCTCGGGCAAGGTCGCCAAGGCGTGCAGCAGGCCCGCGCGGTCGGCCCTCGTCTCGCCCATGCCGACGATGCCGCCGCAACAGACCGAGATGTCCGCGGCGCGCACCGCCGCCAGGGTGTCCAGTCGGTCCTGGTAGGTGCGGGTGGTGACCACGGACGGGTAGTAGTCCGGCGAGGTGTCGAGGTTGTGATTGTAGTAGTCGAGGCCGGCCGACTTCAACGCCGCGGCCTGTTCGGGCTTCAACATGCCCAGGGTGGCGCAGGTCTCGAGGCCCAGGGCCTTCACCCCGGAGATCATCGCCGCGACCTTGGGCAGGTCGCGATCCTTCAGGTCCCGCCAGGCCGCGCCCATGCAGAAGCGCTGGGCGCCGCCGGCCTTGGCCTGCTCGGCGGCGGCCACCACCGCCCGGACCTCCATCAGCTTGGAGGCGGGGACCCCGGTCTCGAAATGCTGCGACTGGCTGCAATAGCCGCAGTTCTCGGCGCAGCCGCCCGTCTTGACCGACAGAAGCTGGGACATCTGCAGCTCGGCCGGATCGAACCACCGGCGATGAACCACGGCCGCGCGGAACACCAGTTCGGTGAAGGGAATTTCGAACAGGGCCTCGATTTCGGAGCGGGTCCAGTCGTGGCGCGGCAGGGCGGAATCGGTCTGGATCATCGGGGCCTCGAAAGCGGCTGACAGGGGCGGGGCTTGCCATCGGCGAAATAAAAACGCCATGGTGTTGATCTGGGTCACACGGGGGTTACACGGCAGGGCTAGTGTCGAGCAAGCCGGCTGCCCCAAGGGAATGGGCTTTGGAAACTGAGCTCAAGTTCGTCGTCGACGCCCAGGGCGCAGAGCGCCTGCGCGCGGATCTTAAGCTGCCCGGAGACGGAGAGCGGCTGAGGAGCGTCTATTTCGACACCCCAGACATGGACCTGAAGGCCGACGGCTTTGTGCTGCGCGTGCGCGAAGCGGGCGACCAGCGCATCCAGGGGGTCAAGCAGAGCATCAAGGGCGGCGCCTTCACCCGCCACGAGTGGGAAAAGCCGATCGAGGGGGAGGGGCTCGATTTCGACGCCCTGGACGAGACCCCGCTGGGGGAACGGCTGGGCAAGAAGCGGCGCGAGGCCCTGGCGCCGACCTTCGAGGTCGACGTGCGCCGGGCCAAGCGCACCCTGGAATTCCAAGGCGCTGAGATCGAGGTGGCCCTGGACGAGGGCGAAGTGCGCACGGTCGGCCGGCGCGAAGCGATCCGCGAATTGGAGCTGGAGCTGATCTCCGGATCGCCCGCGGCCCTGTTCGCCCTGGCCCGCACCCTGGTCTCCAGCGCCGCCACGCTATCTTTCCGCACCAAATCCTCGCGCGGTTTCGCCCTGGCGCGGGACAAGGAAACCTGCGCGGCGGCGCTTGCCGGGCCGGCCCTGAAGCCCGGCCAGACCGCCCAGCAGGGCTTCCACGACATCGCCGCTGCGTGCCTCGCCCAGATCGCCGCCAACGCCGAGGTGCTGCGCGAGCGCCGCGATGGCGAGGCGGTGCACCAGCTTCGGGTCGGCGCCCGGCGCCTGCGCAGCGCCATCCTGCTATTCCGCCCGATGCTCGGGCGTGCGGCCAGCGACGGCCCAGTGGCGGCCGAGCTGCGTTGGCTCGCCGGCGAGTGCGACGCCGCGCGCAACCTCGATGTCTTCGCCGAGGGCGCCTTCGCGCCGGTGGTCAAGCAGGCCGACGATCCCGAGATGCTGGCCGGTTTCGCCCTGGCCCTGGAGCGGCGGCGCACTCAGGCCCACGACCGGGCGCGCCGGGCCGTGCTGGGCGACCGCTTCCGCGCCCTGCTGCTCGAGGCCGCCGCCTGGATCGAGGCCGGAGACTGGACCACCGACGCGGCCCTGGCCGAGGCCCGCGAGGAGCGGCTGGGCGACTTCGCCGCCGACGCGCTGAACAAGGCCCTGCATCGGGTGATCAAGCGCGCCAGGGCGCTGAAGGGCGAGGACGACCTGGCCCGCCACCGTCTTCGTGTGAGCGACAAGGTGCTGCGCTACGGGATCGCCAATTTCGCGACGGTGTTCGAGGAGGCGAAGCCGCGCGAGGTCAGGGCGCTCAACGAAGCCGCTGCTGCGGCCCAGGACGCGTTGGGGGCCCTGACGGACATTGTCGCCGCCCGCAGCATCTGCGCCGACCTGGCCCAAACGGAGGCGGCGCTGGACCCCGATATCGTCTACGCCGCCGGCTACGTCGCCGGCCACGTCAGCGCCGGCGAGCCGGCCAAGCTGAAACGCGCGAAGAAGGCGGTGCGCCGCCTGGAGAAGGCCGAGCCGTTCTGGTGATTTTCCCTTCCCCCTTGCGGGGGAGGGACGACGGTCACTTACAGATATAAAGATATCTTTATATCATTCTTGCTAAGCCCCGCCCTCGCCCGCTATAGAGCGGGTCAAATCCATTCTTGCGGAGCTGCGCGCGTGGCCGACTACATCGTGAAAGATCTCTCCCTGGCCGACTGGGGCCGCAAGGAGATCGAGATCGCCGAAACCGAAATGCCGGGCCTGATGGCCGTCCGCGCCGAATTCGGCAAGGACCAGCCGCTGAAGGGCGCCCGCATCGCCGGCTCGCTGCACATGACCATCCAGACGGCGGTCCTGATCGAGACCCTGCAAGCCCTGGGCGCCGACGTGCGCTGGGCCTCGTGCAACATCTTCTCGACCCAGGACCACGCCGCGGCCGCCATCGCCGCCAAGGGCACCCCGGTGTTCGCCTTCAAGGGCGAGAACCTGGTCGAGTACTGGGACTACGCCCACAAGATCTTCGAGTGGGCCGACGGCGGCTATCCGAACCTGATCCTGGACGACGGCGGCGACGCCACCCTGCTCTGCGTTCTGGGCCCCAAGGCCGAGAAGGATCCCTCGATCCTGAACGATCCCAAGAACGAGGAAGAAGAAGCCCTCTACGCGGTGATGAAGCGGTACCTGAAGGAGAAGCCCGGCTTCTATTCGGCGATCCGCGCCGCCATCGGCGGGGTTTCGGAAGAAACCACCACGGGCGTACATCGCCTCTACCAGATGGCCGAGCGCGGCGAGCTGCCGTTCCCGGCGATCAACGTCAACGACAGCGTGACCAAGTCCAAGTTCGACAACCTCTATGGCTGCCGCGAGAGCCTGGTGGACGCCATCCGCCGCGGCACCGACGTGATGCTGGCCGGCAAGGTGGCGGTGGTCTGCGGCTACGGCGACGTGGGCAAGGGTTCGGCCGCCTCGCTGCGCCAGGGCGGCGCCCGGGTGATCGTCACCGAGGTTGACCCGATCTGCGCCCTGCAGGCGGCGATGGAGGGCTATGAGGTCCTGACCATCGAGGACACCCTGAAGACCGCCGACATCTACGTCACCGCGACCGGCAACAAGGACGTCATCACCGTCGATCACATGCGCGGGATGAAGAACAACGCCATCGTCTGCAACATCGGCCACTTCGACTCGGAAATTCAGATCGCCGGCCTGCGCAACTTCAAGTGGGACGAGATCAAGCCGCAGGTGCACCACGTCGAGTTCCCGGACGGCAAGAAGATCATCGTGCTGTCGGAAGGCCGCCTGGTGAACCTGGGCAACGCCACCGGCCACCCGAGCTTCGTGATGAGCGCCAGCTTCACCAACCAGACCCTGGCCCAGATCGAGCTTTGGACCAACGCCAAGTCCTACGCCAAGCAGGTCTACACCCTGCCCAAGCACCTGGATGAAAAGGTCGCGATGCTGCACCTGGGCAAGCTTGGCGCCAAGCTGACCCAGCTGTCGACCGAGCAGGCCGCCTATATCAACGTGCCGCAAGCCGGGCCGTTTAAGCCGGACCACTACCGGTATTGATCTTGGCGGCCAGGCCGGCCAACGCCGGCCGGCCTGGCTCGCTCAGGGTTTCTGTCTAGGCCTCGACCAGAAGCCTCACCACGCTATCCAGAACCGCGCGGCCCCGCCGCGTCAGGGCCAGCCGATCCGAGGCCGGCGCCAGCAGGCCCTCGCCCGCCAACTCGCGGACGGCTGGCGTTTCGGCATCGAGGCCCAGGGCGGCGATCTCCGGCCAGGCGACGCCGGCGTCGATGCGAAGCCCCATCAGCAGCCGCTCGATCGCAGCCTCCCGCGGCGAAAGCGTCTCGCGCTCGGCGAACCCCACGCCAGTCGTCCTTACTTTGGCGATGTAGTCACCGACCCGCCGCTCCGCCTCAGTCGCGAGACGATCGCCCTCCGCGGTCAGGCGCCCGTGCGCGCCGGGGCCTGCGCCCACATAGTCGAGCCCGGTCCAGTAGGCGAGGTTGTGGCGCGACCGGGCGGCCGGCCCCCGGGCGTGGTTGGAGACCTCGTAGGCCTCGAACCCGGCGCCCTCCAGCACCGCCTGGGTGGTTTCGTAGAGGCTGGCGGCGAGGTCGTGGCCCGGCGGGACGATACGCCCGCGCCCCACCGCCCGGTCGAAGGCGGTGCCGGGCTCTATGGTCAGCTGGTAGGGGGAGACGTGCTCGGGCCCCAGGTCCAGGGCCGCGCGCAGTTCATCGGCCCAGGCGTCCGCGGCCTGGCCGGGTCGGGCGTAAATCAGGTCCAGCGACAGGCGCGGAAAGGCCCGCGCCGCCAGGGCCGCCGCCCGGCGAGCCTCGGCGGCGTCGTGGTTGCGGCCCAGGAAGCGCAGGGCGTCGTCGTCCAGCGACTGCAGGCCGAGCGACAGCCGGTTCACCCCCGCCGCGGCGAAGGCTGCGAAGCGCTCAGCCTCGGCGTCCGTGGGATTGGCCTCCATCGAGACCTCGAGGTCCTCCGCCGGCGCCCAGAGCCGCTTGGCCGCATCCAGGATCGCCGCCGCCCAGGCAGGGTGCATCAACGAAGGCGTGCCGCCGCCGAAGAAGACCGAGATCAACCGCCGCGGGCCGGTCAGCGCCGCCTGGCCGGCGAGGTCGGCGACGATCGCCTCGGCCAGGGCCGCCTGCTCGGCCTGGCCGCGGTCGCGCAGCACGTTGAAATCGCAATAGGGGCAGACCTTGGCGCAATAGGGCCAATGAACATAGACCGCGAGCGGCGCCGGCTCAGTCAAATAGCGCCGCCTTCAGCTTCTCGAAAGCGCGGGTGCGGTGGCTGAGGGCGTCCTTGGCGGCGTGGGTCATCTCGCCGAAGGTCTGCCGGTAGCCGATCGGGGTGAAGATCGGGTCGTAGCCGAACCCGTTCTCGCCCCGTGGCGGAAAGCTGATGTGGCCGTCGACCCGCCCCTCCACCACCACCGCTGGCCCGCCCGGCCAGGCGACGGCCAGGGCGCTGGTGAACCAGGCGAAGCTGTCGTCGCCGTCGATTTCCGCCAGCCGCTGCTCGACCTTGGCCATGGCGACGGAGAAATCCTTGTCCGGCCCGGCCCAGCGCGCCGAATAGATGCCGGGGGCCCCACCGAGCGCCCGCACCGACAGGCCTGAATCGTCGGCCAGGGCGATCAGGCCGCTGGCTTCGGCCGCGGCGCGGGCCTTGAGCAGCGCATTGCCGGTGAAGGTGGTTTCGGTCTCGTCCGGCTCGGCCAGGCCCAGCTCGCCCGCCGCCACGATCTCGAACAGCCCGTCCATCAGCGCCGCCAGCTCGCGCGCCTTGCCCGGATTGTGGGTCGCGGCCACCAGGCGCGCGCCCGGCTCGAGCATCAGGGCCATTCTCGTCGCTCCACTTGAAACCTTGGGTCCGGCCGCCGTTGTTCCGCGTCCCGCCTGGTCTGGCAAGGGGAGGGGTTCCGATCCCTTCAGCCTCAGCTCGCGTTCGTCGCCAGGGGCGCAGGGCCGGCCAGAGCCGCTTCCAGCGCGGCCACCAGGCGAGGGATCTCGATCGGCTTGGGCACGAAGTCGTCCATGCCTGCGGCCAGGTATTCGCTTACCTGATGGGTCATGGCGTTGGCGGTGAGGGCCACGATCGGCGTTCTGCGGCGGCCCTGCGCACGCTCGCGCTCGCGGATGAACCGCGTGGCGGTAGGGCCGTCCATGCGCGGCATCTGCACATCCATCAGGATGATGTCCCAGTCACCCGATTCCCAGGCCGCCACGGCGTCGACGCCATCGCCCACCATCACCACCTCGACCCCGAGCTGCGAGAGCAGGGTTTTCAGGACCAGCTGATTGACGGGATTGTCCTCGGCGGCGAGCAGCCGCAAGTCGGCCTGGCCGGCCTGCTCCGATCGGGCTTGCGCGGGCGCGGCCGATGCGGCGCCGTCCTTGCGGCGTTCAAGGCGGCGGAGCGGCAGAACGACCTCGAAGGTCGAGCCCCGCCCCTCGACGCTTCTGGCCTCGATCCGGCCGCCCATCAGTTCGGCGAGTTCGCGGCAGATGGCCAGGCCCAGGCCCGTCCCGCCGAACCTGCGGGTGGTCGAGGCGTCCGCCTGGGCGAACTTTTCGAACAGCGCCGCCTGCTGCGCAGGCGTCATTCCGATGCCGGTGTCGGCGACGGTCAGGGCGAGCGCGCCGCCGCGGCGGCCGACGGTCACCGTGACGCCGCCCGCCTCGGTGAACTTCAGGGCGTTCGAGATCAGATTGTTGAGCAGCTGGCGAACCCTGGTCGCATCGCCGAGATAGGGGCCGGCGGCGGCGCGGGTCACGGTCAGGTCGAAGGTGAGGCCCTTCTGGGCGGCCACCGCAGCGAAGGCGGCATGGGCGCTCGCTGCGACGGCGGCGATGTCGAACTCCGCCTCCTCCAGCTCCAGTCGGCCGGCCTCGATCTTGGAGAGGTCCAGCACGTCGTTCAGGACGCCGAGCAGGGTCTCCCCGGATTGGCGGATGACCTCCAGCCGATCGCGCTGTTCCGGCTCCATCGGCCCTGCAGCCATCGCCTGGGCCATGCCCAGCACGCCGTTGAGCGGCGTGCGGATCTCGTGGCTCATGGTGGCCAGGAACGCGCTCTTGGCGCGGTTGGCGGCTTCAGCCTCCTCC